>JALRAP010000076.1 GCA_023262505.1 Bacteroidia bacterium | reverse complement strand
TGAGACCGGCGGCGGTGAGGTGACGGTGAAGGGGTAGCCCGCGCATCATCGGTGCGGGCCGCAGAGCCTTGCACCTGCCTCAGGGCAGTTCGCAGCGCCAGATGCTGTGGCCCTGGCCCACGTCGTCGTGCTCCTTCACCACCCGAATATCTAGATTACCAAGAATGCCCATCACAACACCTGGCTCCATATCGATTCCCGTAATGCGTTTTATGGTGGAAGCGCGCAGCGTGAATGTTTTCCAAGCTACAGGTTGCGGGTAATGATCGGTTATATTGGATGTGGCTTGTCCGCCTGCAATTTCCGCAATCAACAAAGCGGCACGCTTCAATGCATATAGCACCATCTCCGGATCCGAACCACGCTCAAAACGAAATGAGGCATCCGTTTTTAGCCCATGGTGCTTGGAAGACTTGCGAACCGATACCGGCGAGAAACAGGCGCTTTCCAGGAAAACTTCGGTTGTGGCTTCGGAAACACCGGAATACAATCCACCGAAAATTCCGGCCATGCACATGGCGCCTTGCTCATCGCAAATCATCAACTCCTGACCGTTGAGCTTGCGCTCTACGCCATCTAAGGTAGTGAAGACGGTTCCGGCAGGAAGCTTCTTCACCAATACTTTCCCCCCGGTGATGTGGGACGCATCGAATGCGTGCAAAGGCTGACCCGTTTCATGCAGAACATAATTGGTGATATCGACAATGTTGTTGATGGGATTGAGTCCGATAGCCTTCAACCTATTTTGCAGCCAAGACGGAGATGGACCGACTTTCACACCCTTGATATGAACACCCGCATAGCGGATACAGTCTGTGTCTTCAACATGGACCTCGATGATCTGCTTTAAAGCGGGTGCACTGAACCCTGATAGATCAGGCATCATGAGATCCGCCTTGCGATTGCCATTGGTGTTAATTACCGCGCGAAGATCACGAGCAACGCCTATGTGAGAAGCTGCATCGGAACGGTTGGGAGTAAGGCCTATTGAAAGAACCAGATCCAGTTCAACGGGAAAATGTTTTACGACTGACTCGCCTGGCTGTGCATCATCATTAAGGACCATGATGCCGCTGTGGTCATCGCCCAATCCAATTTCATCCTGCGCACAGATCATGCCCTCGGAGGCCTCACCGCGTATTTTCGATTTCTTGATTTCAAACGGTTCGCCCTTGGCGGGATGTATGACAGTGCCGGGAACGGCTACTATCACTTTCTGGCCTGCTGCCACATTCGGAGCACCGCAAACGATTTGCGATACCTGCCCACTTCCGAGATCCACCTTGCAAACTGTCAAACGGTCGGCATTGGGATGGCGTGACGTTTCCAGCACATGTCCAACCACTAACCCACGAAGTCCGCCTTTGACCGACTCAAACGGCTCAATGGATTCCACTTCCAAGCCGCAACCTGTAAGCAGGCTGGAAATTGTTTCGGGCGACTCTTGGATTTCGATGTACTGCTTGAGCCAATTGAGGGAGATGTTCATAGGAAGAAACGGTATGGAAATCTAGTAAGGGTCACAAATTTATGAAATTGTGCGGGATGGTCGAAAGCTGTCTTGTCAAGAGAACAGCTTCATCCTTTTTCCATCAATTTCAAGGTGAAACTGCAACTTTACATCCAATGCGGAAAAAACCTTAAATATGGTCTTTAAGGTAACGTTGTTGGTATTGGATTCCAGTTTTGAAATTTGCGCCTTTTGCACACCAACCAAGGCACCCAACTGCTCTTGTGTTAGGTTTCGCTCCTGCCTGGCCTTTTTGATCATGTCAGCCATTAGCTCAACACTCAGCCGATGCTCAAAAGCATTTCTCTTAGAAGTGCCCTTTTTCCCGATAAAGCGGTCCTTCACCGCTGAGGAGGAGTGGATTTTGGAATGAGTTTTCATCTGTTTATGCTCAAATACCATTTCATCAAATTAATTGAAACCAGGACTTCCTTTCGCGGCACCTTGGAGCTCTTTTTGATAAACCCGTTTGTGCATACCACGTAAGAACAACCCTCAATATCCTTGGTCCAAAAAGCTAAGATTCGATATTGAATGCCCCTCGACTCAGCTCTGAATTCCCATATTTTGTTTACTAGTTTCTTGAATACGACAACATCATTTAGGAATTTGGATTTTTCAATATTATAAATCAACTTCTCTTGTGCAGCCTGATCTATAGATTCCAAAAAATCAACAGCTCTTTCCAAATAAACAACTTCAAACCTTGGATTCAAAGATAGTGATTTTTTCGATGTTTCCATATATAGAAACTTGATTAATGAAAAATGAAAAAGAAAGGAAATCAACCCCTACTTGACCCTCCCTAACCGATAGCCCAATCGCAATGAATACCATTTCAATATCCTGGGGGCCACCATCCGATCCTCCGAAAAGCGCACCTGAAACACCCACTCCACGTTTTTTCGCATCAGCCAGGCGATTCGAACCTCTTGGTTCCATTGTTGGTATTTCAACCGATAGCCATTGAGAAACAGTAAGGACCGGCCATCCACTGCAAATGATTTGGATATCGGTTTATTTACATTGAAAATGGCTGTTGCGCCTGCGGCATAGAACACCACACTACCTAAGCCAGACAACAATTCCCTCTGCAATTCAGTTGGTTTCGATTGCAAATCGCACACTCGATTCAGCATAAGGGCGGGGAAAGACATATCCAATGCTGCACCCTTGAAAACGACAATCCGAATACCTGCATTCGCCGATAGCTGTGCAGGATTCATCAATCCGCCTTTTGACGCCGAAAGAGACCTTCCTAAAATTGGATCAACCAACAATTCTCGCTTCGGGAAAAGCGGACCTTCTAAAGCAATACTTGTGGATCCTGTGAGTTTACGCAGACTTGACTGAGCAGCAAACCTAATCATGAATCGGTCCCGATGCCGGTTTACAACTCTCCCATGAAACAATGAAATCCCTAACTCATCCGCAACCTCAATCTGCCATTGGTCGGTTTTTCGCTCGTATTTGAAATCCGTATCGAATGTTCTGAAAACCTGTGAAGCGTCATCCGACTGCATTGAAACACTGGCTGCAAACATCTGGCTGACTTTGTTCTTTAACGAATCGTCGGTAAGGTAAATTTGCATCGAAAAAATCAGTCCGACAAAAGGCATGTAGGAATGATTTGCCATCATCACCAGTAAAATCACCGACAATCAACCTGGTCCATGTTCACCAAGTACACGGCTACATGAGCTTGTCTATTTTGATGTGCCGCACTCAACCACTCGCGAACTCGTTGACGGTACACCAGCTTGCCAGTCCATGTAGCCCACGTGATGAACAAATGATAATCGGCATCTGCCAACATCATATTTGAATCACCGCAAGGGGAATGGTAAATGGATCGGGTAAATGAAGTCATGTTCTCCAATCCGTATCTGATTGGCTTTTGGTTAGTCCGCAGGTTGATGATGAAACTTGATAGCGGAGCCGAACAGCCGGGATTTTCCGGATTACGAAAGTCGATTGCATGCCCCTCCGAATCGAATAAAAAAGCCTCAGGAACCGACCAATCCGCATCGGAACCCATTTTGGCAAAACAAACAGGGTCGGTCTGTGAAATCACATCGTTTTTAAAACGGATCATTTCCTCGTAGGTAACCGAGTCCGGCTTTTTCACTCCGTATACCAGACGCACAACCGAGCCACATGAAGAGAAAAGCAAAAACAGCAACAGGATAGCAAAATACGTTAGTCTCATAATTTCCTAGAAAAAGCCGATGCCCACGAATGAGCATCGGCGGGTTATTAAACAATCAACGGTATGGTATCAAAAAACGAATCATTCCATTTGATTCAATGATCGGGTATTTGCCCTGCAACAAAGTCGCATTTGATGATATTCCCAAAGCCGAGAGGATATCTGATGCAACCTGCGAATCGTCTTCCATCACAAAGTAGCCCGATTTGAAGTACCGATCATACGCACCGGAAGCCAATCCTTTGTAACGGTCGATTTCAAAAACCAAGGCATTCGAATAATCGTCTTTGTAGGTCGTTGCAACGGCATTGTTGAAGCGGCCTTCTGTTACGATGGCATGAAAATTACATATGCCGAACCCTTCGCAATCGCGTTTCCTAGCAATGGTAAAGCAAATGGTGACTTTCGGTTTAAAGGCTGAAAAGCACGGATTTGCGCCAAGCGGCTTTTCAAGGTTTGAAGCCTGAATGGATGGCATCAGCGTTTGGAAAAAAACAAAAACAGTTAATGATTTAAAGAAAAGTTTCATGTTGAATGGTTTTAAAAGTTAAATTTTTTGTGAAAAGCTTCAATTGAAAAAAATGATAATCCTGAAATGTTACCTCCTTTCTTTTATACCCTGATTCCGGAGCTTGAAAAACCGGTAAAAACGGGCGAATTCGAATTAAAAATCAAAAAGCACCGCCGCAAACATAATCATGTTTAAGTTCAACGGCCTCAAATTAAACGTTTAAGTTGTCAATCGACTGATTTTTTGGCGCTTACCCCTCATTTATTGATTTAATAGTTATCTTTATCGAATCAAGCCTCTTCTTATCACCAAACTATGACCATTAACCCCAAAACTCAGGTAAAATTCAACCAATCGGGGAAAACAGCCTTCTTCCAAACACTCAAAAGCCGAATCGACAAACACTTTGTCGAAGCAGGCCATTCCAAGCATGCCAATGCAGCCATGGTGTTCAAAACCTTTTCTATGTTTTTTATATACCTGGCTCCATTTGTAGCACTACTATTCCTTCAGCCTTTTTGGCCATTGGCTTTGCTTCTATGGATCATCATGGGCATAGGATTGGCCGGGATTGGAATGAGCGTAATGCACGATGCCAACCATGGCGCTTACTCTTCCAGCAAAACCATCAACAAGATTGTCGGTCATACCCTGAATATGGTTGGCGGATCTGTTTCGAATTGGAAGATTCAACACAATATCCTCCACCACACCTATACCAACATCACCCACCTCGATGAGGATATCGCCGATAAAGGCGTTCTCCGATTCAGTCCGCACACACCGCCCCGCAAGGGATTGAGATTTCAATACCTGTACGCTTGTGCATTCTATGCAATCATGACGCTATATTGGTTGGTGGCTAAGGATTTTGTTCAGTTTGTGAAGTACCGCAAAAGCGGTATGAATCAAGGTTACGGCAGCCAAAACCCTGGTTTGGTGCTATTGAAAATCATTGGTGACAAATTACTTTATTACGCGGTTTTCATCGGCATACCATTGTATTTCCAAATGCCCGTATGGATATTGGTTACCGGTTTTCTGCTTATGCACTTTACAGCAGGCATCATCTTGACTTTGGTATTTCAAATCGCGCACTCTGTTGAAGAAACCGTGCATCCTCTCCCCGATGAGCATGGCAACATCGATAACGCATGGGCCATCCACCAGATGGAAACCACTATGAATTTCGCCACCAAAAACCGATTCCTCACTTGGTACCTGGGAGGATTGAACTTTCAGGTAGAACACCACTTGTTCCCATCGATTTGCCACATTCATTACCCTGCCATCGCACCCATCGTTAAGCAAACGGCTCAGGAATTCGGCATACCTTACTTGGAAAAGAAAACATTTGCGGAGGGAATCGCATCGCATTTCCGATTGCTGCAAAAGTTGGGAAAGTTGCCTGACGCTTCCGAGGCGATTGCCTGATTGAAAAGTCAACTGACTTTACTCCAATCTTCCCTTCCTTTCATTCGCTCCTCCATAACATATCTTGCTGGAGCGTTCTCTTGTTTGGATAAAGTAGGGTCCTGTTTGAGCAAATCAATCGCAGCCTTGCGTGATAATTCCAGAATGGATCCGTCCTTCACGATATCTGCGATTTTGAGGTCTACCACACCCGACTGCTGAGTTCCTGTGATATCACCTGGCCCCCGCAACTTCAAATCCACTTCGGCGATTTCAAAACCATCATTGGTGCGCACCATTGTCTCCATACGCAACTTTGCCTCTTTCGAAAGCTTGTAGCTTGTCATTAAAATACAGAAAGATTGCTCGGCTCCGCGGCCTACACGTCCACGCAACTGGTGCAACTGCGACAAACCGAACCTTTCAGCACTTTCAATAACCATCACAGAGGCATTGGGCACATTCACGCCCACTTCAATCACAGTGGTGGCAATCATGATGTTAGTTTTCCCCTCTGCAAATAGCTTCATCTCAGCATCCTTGTCGGCAGCCTTCATCTTGCCGTGCACAATGCTTACCCGATAGTCGGGCCGAGGAAAATCGCGGCATATGGCTTCATATCCGGTTTGAAGATTCATCAAGTCGAGCTTCTCCGATTCCTCTATCAAGGGATAAACGATATAAATCTGCCTACCCATGGCAATCTGCTCCTTCATGAAACCTATTAAACGCATCCTGGAGTTTTCAAATCTATGCTCTGTGAGGATGGGTTTTCTGCCGGGAGGTAATTCATCAATCACACTCACTTCCAAGTCGCCATAAAGCGTCATGGCCAAAGTCCTGGGTATGGGTGTGGCAGTCATCACCAACACATGCGGCAGAGTGGTTTCCTTGCCCCACAAACGAGCACGTTGCTCCACTCCGAAACGGTGTTGCTCGTCGATGATGACGAGCCCGGTATTGGCGAATTGTACCCTGTCTTCAATCAATGCGTGTGTGCCCACGATGAAATTCAATTCACCGGATGCAAGCCTTGACAGTATGCTGTCACGTTCCTTTTTTCGCGTTGAGCCCGTCAGCAATGCAATACTCATCCCTGTGCCTTCCAAAAAGCCGCTGATGGTTTGGTAATGCTGTTGCGCCAGAATCTCGGTTGGAGCCATCAAACATGCCTGATATCCGTTATCCAACACCATGATCATGCTTAGCAGAGCCACCAATGTTTTACCGCTACCTACATCGCCTTGGAGCAGCCTGTTCATCTGCTTTCCACTGCCCATGTCGTGGCGAATCTCCTTCAAAACACGCTTCTGGGCGTTTGTAAGCTCGAAAGGAAGCCTGTTTTTGTAAAAGTCGTTGAAGTGATCGCCTATTTTAGTGATGACCTTCCCCTGTTCCTTTTCGGTTTTGATGAGCTTGCGCTGCAACAGCTCGAGCTGGATATAAAAAAACTCCTCGAACTTGAGTCTGAATTCCGCTTTGCGCAGCATATCCGTATCCTTCGGGAAATGGATATTGAGCCATGCATCGCGAACACCAACCATATTCAGCGCCTGGGAGATTTGATGCGGTAGGGTCTCGGGCAATTGAGGCGGCAGCGACTGCAACAAAGTACGCTGCATACGCATGATACCTTTGCTGTCGAGGCCCCGCATCTTGGCTTTTTCGGTGGAAGAGTAAAACGGTTGAAGTGATAGTCCGATGGTGTCTTCACTGCGTAAGGCAGCAGGTTCTATCTCGGGATGCACAAAGTTGAAGCGCCCATTGAACTCCGAAGGCTTTCCAAAAACAGCATACTCTACCCCGGTCTTAATCGAGCCTGTTATCCATTTCAATCCTTTGAACCATACCAAATCAATCGTGCCGGTATC
>JALRAP010000075.1 GCA_023262505.1 Bacteroidia bacterium | reverse complement strand
CACCTACACAGGGGTAAAAAGGACCATCACGGGCAGGGTTACTTTGGTGATGTAAATGTAAATTTGCATCATGAGAAGAACCGCCTTGCTAAACGGATTGGCAGCAGGATTGCTGCTGTCCATCATGTTTGTGATCACTTTATATATCGGAGAAATCAATAACAACCCTTCGTTGGCATCAACCATTGGCAACATTTTGCTAATGGCTTCATTAAGCACGATATTTTTCGCCATAAGGAATATGCGAGACCGTTTAAATGGCGGATCCATTTCATTCAACCAGGCTTTTCGCCCAGCCATGATCGTCGTTCTGATAGGAACAGGATGCTATACAATCACCAAAAACGTCTATGCTTTTGTAATAAATCCAAATTATATTGAAAGCAGCATCAACAAGACTATAAAGGTTGAATCCGAAATAATTTGGGCTGAAAAGGACCTGTCTGAGGAAGATAAAACGAAGAGAATAAAGGCTTTCGAATCCAATATGAATGAACTTAAATCGCCAGCTTCATTTTTCTTGTCATCCATTCTGGACTTCTTTCCGATGGGTTTGGCTATTGCGCTGCTTTGTTCAGCTTTGATGCACAGATCCGCTAGCACAAAAGGCATCGAACCTAAATAGGAATAGGAATCGAAAGCAAAAGCTGCGCCCTAGCGAAATATATCCTGTCTAGACAATGGACGCTGGATTTGAAGCCACTTGAAACCTTTTAACAACAACTCCGAGGGAGGTAATTCCTTGATGGGATAAAGTGTTGCATCAGGCTCGTTGATGAGCGTGATTCCGGACACTTTCCGGCCTTTCAATTGAATCAGCATATCGCTGCATTCCGCATTATTCACCCCCGTTAGCGCTCCCTTGTTGTCTTCGGTATAATAAACCGATTGACCATTGCCACTTACCTTAACAGTTGAAAGTTCGCCATCCACAAAAAAACCATCCATTCTCTTCCCACTTATTTGATTGAACCGTATGCTGTCTTGCTGGGAACAGATAAAAGATGAAGTTTCCAGTAGCAAAGACTCAGGGCCGTTATTCGTTATACGCATCTGGATTTGATCTGCCGTAACCTGGTTTGAATCACTCCACAAAACAGGAGCCACATGCATTCGCATGATCGAGTCTGGTGTAGTGTAACTTAGTGAATCGCACACACCTTGGAGATCCGATTTGAAAAACCTGACACCCCTATAGGCCGTCCATGAGGATGTACCGGCCAATGTATCCTCTTTAGCGTAGAGTGTATCTGCATGCAGAAACAACGTGTCTTTGGCAAAAGTGCGCATCAACTCCGCATTACCCGTAACAAATGCGGTTCGCGTCTTGTCATCACTGAATCCTTTATCGCCTGAAATAACCACAGACCTTGATGTATCAGCTATAATCACTCTACCAAAGGCTTTTCCTACTCGGGTGTTATTGTCAAAATCAAGCGTATCACCACTCAAAGACCTGGTGCGTGAAACCACACGATTAGGATTAAAAAACTTGGACTTCGACTGCTTGGTATCGTAGTAACCATTTTCACAATAAATCCATGTAGAGTCACTTCCTGTGGATATAATCCTAGTTGGTCCAGTAAAAACCGCTGTGGATGTTTTAGTAAAATATGAGAGTGAATCGGCAACGACATTGTATTTAGCATTGACCAACAAGACGGAGTCGGCAAAATACACTTTGGACTCTTTGGCCAGATAGAATCCCTTCATGCTAGTCAATGTATTTTCATTATCCTTCAACACACCTTTTTCCAGATAGAAAGCCTTGTCGGCCGGCATATCGTAAGTTAGTTTACTTGAAGATAAATTCATTTTTCGGTCCACCAAAGTAACCTTGCCGGTAATGACTGCTAAACCGGAATTACCATCATAACGGAGCGTATCACCATTGAGTCGCAGGGTATCGCCTTGAACAATACGCACTTTTCCAAATGCATCCAGTGAATTCGATTCCTGGTAGAGGTAAGCACTATCGCAATACATGAGCGCACCTCGATGCTTAAATGTAACATTGCCTTTTAACAGAGATACGCCCTTGCCTATGGATTCATCACCTTGGAAAACATCTGCATTCACTATCTCAATTTGAGATGCACCACTCTGCGCAAATGCCGATGGCAGCGAATGAATAAAAATGAAGAATGTCAGAAAATAAAATATACGGTACCAGAGTCGCATGACTTATGGATTATTGCCCATTGTCAGGCGAACTCAGGAATTCGCACCAGTGTTTGTTTTCGATCTGGACCTACGGAAACAATCACCACCGGAACTCCCAGCTCGGCCTCTATGAAAGAAATGTAGCTGGTTAATTCAAGTGGCAGGTCTGAAACATCACTCACATCACCTACAGGCTGTTCCCAACCAGCGAAATCGCGATAAACCGGCTGCACATGGTTATTCACTATGTCGAATGGCATACGATCAATCTGCTGCCCTTGGTAAATGTAATGGGTACAAACACGAACCGTATCAAAACCGCTTAATACATCAGGCTTAGTCATGATCAACCTGGTAACTCCGTTCAGCATAATGGCATAACGGAGCGCAGGAAGGTCCAACCATCCACAACGACGTGGACGGCCTGTGGTAGATCCGAATTCATTTCCGGCTTTGCGCATACGTTCACCTGTTGCGTCTTCGAGCTCTGTGGGAAACGGACCACTACCAACTCGAGTGCAATAAGCTTTGAAAATACCGTAAACCTCGCCAATGCGCGTTGGTGCCAATCCCAAGCCTGTACAGGTACCGGCGGTAATAGTGTTTGATGATGTGACAAAAGGATATGAACCGAAATCAATATCAAGCAAGGAGCCTTGTGCACCCTCTGCCAAAACAGATTTCCCTTGGTCTAGGTAACCGTTTATCTCATATTCGCTATCAATCAAATTAAGAGAACGAATGACTTCGATCCCCTCAGCCCAACCGTGATCGAACTCCTGCATTGGCTTTTCGAACTCCAAATGTTTTAACAACTCGTGATGCTTGGAAACCAGGACATCATACCGACGTTGAAAATCCGGATGCTCGATATCTCCAACCCGCAAACCGTTACGACCGGTTTTATCCATGTAAGCAGGTCCGATTCCCTTGAGGGTGGAACCGATCTTCGCCTTACCTTTGCTAAGCTCTGATGCGGCATCGAGCATGCGGTGTGTGGGTAGAATCAAATGCGCCTTACGTGAAATAAAAAGGTTCTTGCGAATATCAACTCCCATATTTACCAAAGAATCAATTTCACGTTTCAAAACAACAGGGTCGATAACCACGCCGTTGCCGATGATATTGATTTTAGTTGGATGAAAAATTCCTGAAGGTATTGTGTGAAGCACATGCTTGATACCTTCAAACTCCAATGTATGACCAGCATTGGGTCCTCCTTGAAAACGGGCAATTACGTCATAACGTGGGGCCAAAACATCAACCACTTTGCCTTTGCCCTCGTCTCCCCATTGCAAACCCAACAAAACGTCAGCTTTCATAATAATGTTTTTTTTGTAATCAGTTAGCAACCTTGCTGATGGCTTCTTCAGCCTCTGCGAGAGAATTGTACACTGAAAATACGCTATTGAGTTTGGTAACTGAAAGCAATGAACTGATGTTGGAAGAAACGTTGCACAACACCGCCTCACCTCCGGCCTTACGCGATTTGGTCAATACCATCAACATCACATTGAGCCCGGTGCTGTTCATGTATTTGAAGTCATTCAAATCGATAATGAATCGATTGATATCCTTGGAAACCATATCGGCAAACCGGTCCAATGTATCATTGGCTTGATTACGTTCAATAAGATTACCCTTGAAGGTTAAGACGCAGTGGTCTGTCTTGACGTTGAAATCGCAAGAAAATTCCATGTTTTAATTATTTGGATGTTGATTTAGATTTTTCATTTTTCCGGACTCTGTTCACCATGTGATCACACCTACCTGATTCGGCTAAACGATTGCATTTGCCAAACAAGTTCAATGAGTGGTGGGTAACTTTGAAATTGAGTATCTCTCCCATCATGGATTGAATTTGCTGGATTCTAGGGTCACAGAACTCCAACACATGTTCACAATCGGAACAAATTAAATGGTCGTGTTGTTTGTAGGCGTATGATTTCTCAAACATCGCCATATTCTTACCGAACTGGTGGCGAGTAATCAGATCACAAGCCAGCAAATGGTCGATTGTATTGTAGATGGTGGCTCGGCTGACACGGTATTTTTTGTTTTTCATGTGGATGTAAAGCGACTCCACATCGAAATGGTCATCCATCTTATAAATTTCAGCGAGTATGGCAAACCTTTCGGGCGTTTTACGTAGTCCATTCGACTCTAAAAACTCCGTGAAAATCCGGTTAACGGCTGTTATTGTGCTTTCCATGAACTAAAGAAACGCCAAGTTACGATTTCTAGTCTATGCGTGAAACACTCAAAATGCCATTCACCTGGCGCAGCTTCGCCATAAGTCTTGTAAGGTGTTCAGTGTCACGAACAAACAGCATGATTTTGCCTTGAAATAAACCTTCATTTGAGTCGATACTGATGGAACGCATGTTCACTTTCAGTTCGTTGGAGATAACACGAGTGATATTGTTGACCACGCCAACCTCATCCACTCCATTTATCATGATTCCTGCCAAAAATGCAAGATCTTGCTTTTCCGTCCATCGAGCCTTTACAATCCTATAGCCGTGCTTGGACATCAAATTGATGGCATTAGGGCAATTAGTGCGGTGGATTTTGATTCCCTCATCAACTGTAATGAATCCAAAAACATCATCACCTGAAATCGGATTGCAACAGGATGCGAGTTTATAGTCGATTCGACCCAAATCCTCTCCAATAACCAAGGAGTCCGCATTGCCTCGCACATTCCGAACCATGTCCTCAAAGGATGGTGTTTCGTTTTTAACAACCGTACGAGCAACCGGCCTTCCATCCTCACCAAAATAATCCGATAAATTGGATAGGTCGATTGCTTCTGTGGCGATACGATAATAAAATTCACTCGGGGTTGGTACTTTGTAAAACAGCAGCAAATCGTTAATGCTAAAGGATGAATGATCTACCTTCAGGTTACGGATTTTGCGCTCGAAACGATCTTTCCCGTCTTCGGCTAACAACCGTTTGTGTTCACGAAGAACCGATTTGATTTTAGATTTGGCCTTTGCCGTTACCACCATGGAAAGCCACTCTTCCTTGGGCTGCTGTTTGGATGAGGTAAGGATCTCAACTTGATCGCCACTATTGAGCTTGTGGCTGATAGGAACAAGTTTGTGATTGATTTTGGCTCCAATGCATCGACTGCCAACATCAGTATGGATATCGAATGCGAAATCCAGAGCGGTGCTTCCCGCAGGCATGGTTTTCAATTCGCCTTTCGGAGTGAAAATGAAAATTTCGTCGGCAAATAAGTTCAGTTTAAAATCGTCGATGAAATCGATTGCGCTGCTTTCTGGATGCTCCAACAGTTCGCGGATTTTACCCAGCCATTCATCCAATGCATTTTCCACATCGGTAGTCTTGTATTTCCAGTGAGCGGCATAACCTTTTTCCGCAATCTCGTCCATACGTTCTGACCTAATTTGAACCTCCACCCATTTGCCGCTGGAGCTCATGACCGTTGTGTGAAGCGATTCGTAGCCGTTAGCCTTAGGAGTAGAAATCCAATCGCGAAGCCTGTCCGGGTTCGGAACAAAGAAATCGGTTACTATGGAGTATGCACGCCAACAATCGGCTTTTTCAGTTTCTGGTGGCGAATCAAGAATGATACGGATGGCAAACAAGTCGTAGATTTCCTCGAATGGAACCTGCTGTTTTTTCATTTTGTTCCAAATGGAATTGATGGATTTCGGCCTGCCTTTTATCTGGGCTTTGAACCCTTGTCGTTCAAATTCTTCTTTGAGAGGCTTAATGAAATCTGATATGAATCGGTCACGGTCCTTTTTGGTTTGCTGAAGCTTTCGCGCTATGGATTTATAGACCTCCTGTTCGGTGTATTTAAGAGCCAAGTCATCCAACTCCGTCTTAATGGCATACAGCCCCAAACGATGTGCCAATGGAGCATACAGGTAAGCTGTTTCAGAGGCGATTTTCAACTGCTTTTCCTTGGAAAGCGAATTCAATGTCCGCATGTTGTGCAAGCGGTCGGCTAACTTGATTAGGATGACACGAACATCATCCGACAAGGTCAGCAACATTTTCCTGAAATTCTCGGCTTGTAAGGAGCTGGTGTGATCAAAAACGCCGGAAATCTTGGTCAGACCGTCAACGATCTTCTCTACTTTGGGCCCAAATAGGCCACGCATGTCCTCTAGTGTCAAGTGGGTATCCTCGACAACATCGTGCAGCAAAGCGCAAACAACGGCCGTTGCACCCAAGCCGATTTCTTCGGCGACAATTTGAGCAACCGCCATGGGGTGATAAATGTAAGGCTCACCAGAACGACGGCGCATCTCCTTGTGAGCTTCAAGGGCGGTGTTGAACGCAAGGCGAATCATTTTGCGGTCACCTTTTTCGATGTTACCGCGACAAGCCCTTAGAAGCGATTTATATCGCTTCAATATTTCCTTGTTTTCCGCCGCTTGGTCGATGACAGGGCCGGGTCCTTTAATCTCTTCCTGCAAATTATTCAAAGTCTTATCTTCCAAAGATAAGAATCAAGAGCAAGGGCAAAAAGCGGTATTTACTTTCTTTTTTTACGAGCGAGTATTGAAAAGTCGCTGTCCATCTTACGCATGGTGTTGGACAACCTTCCCAGTTCGGAAATCTCCATCTCCACCACGTCGTTTTCCTGAAGCCATTGTGGCTTGAAGTTCTTTGGATCGTTCAACATGCCGGTACCATTCAATTCCAAAAAACAACCCGTACCAACTGTTCCGGAGCCAATCACATCCCCAGGGTAGATATAAGAGCCATAGGCTGCTCTTTCTATGATTTCTTCAAATGTCCAATCCATGGAGGAAGTGTTCCCATCGGAAACCTGTACACCATTTACCCAGCACTTCATGGACAGGTTGTAGTTGTTACCCGTATGTCCTGACTTGGGATCTACGCGGAAGGGCTCCAATTCATCAGGGGTTACCAAAATAGGTCCTAGTGCTGTTGCAAAATCCTTACCCTTTGCCGGACCGAGATTTAGCTTCATCTCCTCCATTTGTAGTGTACGGGCACTGATATCATTCATAATCATGAAGCCGGCTATGTACTCTGATGCATCCTCAGCCTTGATATTGATACCTTTCTTACCGATTACACATGCCCATTCAAGTTCAAAATCAAGTTTATCGAAATGGTCGGGCATACAAAAAACATCTCCGGGACCGACCACGGAACGGTGGTTGTTGAAGTAAAATACAGGATACTCATCGAATTCGGCAATCATCTCCACCCCTCTATTACGGCGGGCTGCTTCCACATGCTGTCTGAAAGCGTAACCGTCACGAAGGGATGCGGGACGGGACACAGGTGCTAGTACATGAGTCTTTTCCATCTCATAGGACTTGGTACCCATCTTACCATCCTTAATCAATTGATCTATTTCTCGGGCAACTGCCATCACATGAGGACCTGCTTTGAGGAACTCCTTCATGGTTTCAGGCATTTTCAAAGATGTTTTTACTGATGCGGCCAATTTAAGGTTATATACCCTATTGTTAATCACCAGCCCTAGCTGCTCCTTACCGAATTCTAAGTAGTTGACTAATTTCATTTTCTTATTAAAAAAGCTTAAGAACGCAGGTTAAAAAGCATGGAAGTGCCACTCAACTTACGACACTCCAAATGTACAACAAAAGAGATAATGACAGATTCTGACAAAATAATATTACAAAAAGCGATCAACAGATTCTGACATTTATCACGATTCCAGACCATGATTTTAGTAAATTCGCTAAAAATACAAACACGTTTATGCCTCAATATCATACACTTGGACAAATTCCACCAAAAAGACATACCCAGTTCAGGAAACCGGATGGCACACTCTATTCCGAGGAACTTTTCTCTACACATGGGTTCTCAAATGTATACTCATTGATTTACCATGTACATCCGCCAACCATCGTTAAGGAGCTTGGGGAAACATTTTCAAGGGAGCCTAAGATTGCCCATCAACGGTCTCTAAGAGCTT
>JALRAP010000074.1 GCA_023262505.1 Bacteroidia bacterium | reverse complement strand
GGACAATAGTATCAATTATTCGTTTGGATTTGGGAAGCTAATAAATCAGAATTTAAGAAGTGGAGGCTATAAGTCAAAACAATGGGTTGACCAGCAAACCGATCTTCGTTGGAAGGAATTATACAGTAAATCAATTTAATACCGGGCATATCAGCACCTACAAAAAATTGGCGGTTCAGTGGATACATGAAGCTTCGTGCTTCGTATCATGATCAGTGGTGGCAGACAGGTTTTTGCTTCGAAATCGCCAACTACGGGTAGCTGCAAACCGCTAGCGATACACCTCGAATTTTCAATTTAAACCGATCGGAGGGTGGTTTCTCCTTGGTCCTTTTTAGGCTTGCGCTTGTACGTTTTACGCTGACGCGTCGGATTATCGGACATCATGCAGGTTATAGAAATATTACCATACACATCCGAAGAACGCACGAAGGTGAAATCACAAAAACCATTATATCCACCGCACTCAAAAGATATCTTTGGAAAGAAAAGCGGAACACCCGTATTCAAAGGAGAATTCAAGTAATTGATAACCTTCACCACATAAGGCTTCAAGCGATCATAATCGGCTACGGAAATATTTGCCACATCAAATAACGTGTTGCAACTACCTGTTATGCGCGCCAGTGCATCAAAGGTGATGACCTGGCATTTGTATCCTGCATTTTCCGATTTAGCGACGAACATGGTTGTCGGTGTTTAAATTTAATTGCGATCAGATTTACGATGCTGTTTTTCAAAAGGTTTCATTATTAGATGCTTATCTACAAAAGCTCGTGCACATTGGCCCCGAGAGCGTATGAAATTGATACCTTTGAATCCATAAAACCAGTCCTATGTCTAACGGCAACTATATTGTACCTCAGGCTATTAACGAGCCTGTATTGAACTACGCTCCCGGATCATCCGAGCGTGAGCAACTGAAAAAAGCCTTGGCCGAGGCCCGCTCAAAAGAAAAGGATGTGCCCATGTACATCAATGGCCAAGAGGTTCGAACCGGCAAGACCAAAAGGATGGCTCCCCCCCACGATCATGCTCACACGCTGGGTCATTACCACGAGGGCGATGCAAGCCATGTGAAATTGGCGATTGAAGCTGCCATGCAAGCCAAAGACGCATGGGCTTCATTGGACTGGGAACATCGCGCCTCCATTTTCCTGAAGGCGGCTGAGCTCTTGGCTGGCCCCTATCGTTCCGTTATCAATGCGGCTACCATGTTGGCACAATCCAAGAATGCATTTCAAGCAGAGATTGATGCGGCTTGCGAGATGATTGATTTCCTCCGCTTCAACGTGCAATACATGCAGGAGATTTACCGCCAACAACCCATATCATCCAAAGGCGTTTGGAACCGAGTGGAGCAGCGTCCACTTGAAGGATTTGTCTTCGCCCTCACCCCATTCAACTTCACGGCCATCTCAGGCAACCTACCTACTTCGGCTGCTATGATGGGAAACACCATCGTATGGAAACCGGCCAACACGCAGATTTACTCTGCAAGCGTGCTCATGGAAGTGTTCATGAAAGCCGGATTGCCCAAAGGGGTCATCAACTTGGTTTATGTTTCGGGGCCCGTTGCCGGGGATGTCATATTCAAACACCCTGATTTCGCTGGAATACATTTCACGGGATCCACTGAAGTGTTCCGAAATGTTTGGAGTGAGATTGGAAAAAATATCGCCACCTATAAATCATACCCTCGCATCGTTGGAGAAACAGGAGGAAAAGACTTCATCGTTGCCCATCCCTCAGCCGATGAAGATGTGGTGGTCACCGCTCTGAGTCGTGGTGCGTTCGAATTCCAAGGACAGAAATGCAGTGCCGCATCCAGGGCCTATGTCCCACAAAGCATGTGGCCTTCCGTTAAAGAGAAGCTTATACGCGATTTGAAATCGATGAAGATGGGGCCCACCGAGGATTTCGGCAACTTCATCAATGCCGTTATCGATGAGAAGGCATTCGACAAAATTTCTTCCTACATCACCAATGCTGCCAACAATCCCGATGCAGAGATCATCGCTGGAGGCAAGTTCGACAAAGCAAAAGGCTATTTCATTGAGCCCACCGTTATCCTATCGAAACGCCCCGATTACATCACCATGTGTGAGGAGATCTTCGGGCCCGTACTGACCATCTACGTATACGAAGACTCCAAATATGATGAGACACTCGAGTTGGTGGATAAAACCGGCATATATGCCTTGACTGGAGCCATCATCGCCCAAGACCGCTATGCCATCGATCACTCCATGAAGAAACTGGTGAATGCTGCAGGCAATTTCTATATCAACGACAAGTGCACTGGAGCCGTAGTTGGACAACAGCCTTTCGGCGGAGCCCGAGGATCCGGAACCAACGACAAGGCCGGAGCCATGATCAATCTGCTGCGCTGGGTATCACCCAGGACCATCAAAGAGACTTTTGTGCCTCCGGTGGATTACCGATATCCATTTCTCGATTGACGATGTACGATGTACGATGTACGATTGGACAAATGACTAGTGACTAATGACTACTTTAAATTTGTCAACATCCGATTTTTTATAATTCCAATTTAGGATGCATCAAATCCATGTAAATTGTTATACTTTGGTGGTATGAAAAAGTTGTTCGAAAAGATTCCGGCTTGGATGCGCAATCGCTACGTGGTGGTGATGGTTGTTTTTATCGTCTGGATGACTTTCTTCGATCGCAACAATTTCATTTCGCAATACGGATACCGTCAGGAATTGAAAAAGCTTGAGCAGGATAAAGCCTACTACATGCAGGAAATAGAAAACAACACGCGGCAGACATCCCAGCTAAAGAGTGATCCTGAAAAACTTGAAAAGTATGCTCGCGAGAAATACCTGATGAAAAAGCAGGACGAGGATATCTTTCTGATAGTGGAAGAGTGATTTTTCAGCTTCCCTGAAACTCTCCGAATACCGATCTAAACGAATCTGCGATTTCTCCCAATGTCGCGTATTGCTCAACCGCATGTAAGATGTGCGGCATGAGGTTGCCCCCATCGCGGGAAACCGAAACCAGTTTATCCAACGCATCTGTAACAGCCTGCTGGTTGCGCGTCGACTTCAAAGCAGCCAATTTCTCGCATTGCACAGCGCGTATCGAGTCGTCTATAGTGAATAGCTTGTCGAAAGGAGGCTCCTCTCGAGTAAAGCGGTTCATGCCCACAATGACCTTCTCGCCACGCTCAATGCCTTGCTGGTAACGGTAAGCAGACTCGGCTATTTCCTTTTGAATGAAACCCGCTTCAATCGCCTTCACAGCGCCTCCCATCCCATCAATTTTGTCGATGTATTCCCATGCAAGCCGCTCCACTTCGTCGGTCAACGACTCCACAAAATGCGAACCGCCTAACGGATCTACTGTCATGGTTGCGCCGCTTTCATGCGCAATGATCTGCTGTGTACGCAGAGCGATGGTGGCAGCCTCCTCGGTAGGTAGCGACAGCGCCTCATCGTAACCATTGGTGTGCAACGATTGCGTACCTCCAAGTACAGCAGCCAGAGCCTGAATGGTGACTCGCGAAATATTATTCATGGGCTGTTGTGCGGTAAGCGTGCTGCCACCAGTTTGGGTATGAAATCTTAGCATCATCGCTCTTGGGTCGGTGGCTCCAAGGTCTTTGGTGATCTTAGCCCACATCCTGCGAGCGGCACGAAACTTGGCCACCTCCTCAAACAGGTTGTTGTGCGCATTGAAGAAGAAGGAAATCCGCTTTGCGAAAACATTTATGTCGAGCTTCTTTTCGATTGCCGCCTGCAAATAGGCCTTGCCATCCGCCAATGTGAATGCCAACTCCTGCACCGCAGTGGCTCCTGCCTCGCGAATGTGATAACCAGAAACAGAGATGGTATTCCACTTAGGCACTTCCTTGGAGCAATACTCGAATATGTCGGTGATGATACGCATCGATGGCGTGGGCGGATAAATGTAAGTCCCGCGCGCAGCGTATTCTTTGAGAATGTCGTTTTGTATGGTACCTGAAATCTTATCCAGTGCAGCGCCCTGCTTCTTCGCTAGTGCGATGTACATGCAAAGCAATGTGGAAGCGGTGGCGTTGATAGTCATGGATGTGGTGATCTTCTCCAATTCTATGCCGTTGAAAAGCACCTCCATGTCCTGCAAGGAATCAATAGCCACACCGGCCTTACCCACTTCACCCTCTGACAAGGCATGGTCTGAATCGTAACCGATTTGCGTTGGAAGATCAAAAGCAACACTCAATCCCGTTGTCCCTTGCGACAAAAGATAACGGTACCGTTGATTGGATTCCTCCGCTGTGCTGAAGCCCGCATACTGACGCATGGTCCACAGCTTGGAGCGATACATGTCGTTTTGAACACCACGCGTGAAAGGATAGGCGCCCGAGTCTTCTCCTCCGTCTTGCTTGTAAATTCGTTCAATGTTAATTCCAGAATCGGTAGAGAACTTAGCTTCCCTGTTTTTTTCTTCAGACATGGTGTGGGATCAGAACAACTGGTGTGCTTCGATTTTCACTTGGTCGAGGGCGTTTTGAATCGGGAATTCGTTCTTGCGCACCATCACTTCAAAAATCTTCTTGCTGAGCTCCAATCCCGGAGCATCGGCATCACATTCTCCGAAAGCGAGGTTGATGGTTTTAACCAATTCATCTCTGCCATTCTTCACTACATTCCATATGGCATTGGTCATATAAACCTGCTGCGTGATGTTATGCTCATACTCCGTGCGGATAGTCAACAGCAGAGCGCGATGAAAATCGGAAACCGACATACCTGGCTCATAAACGCGATTGAGCAGATTGTTGGGCGATACCCGTTCTAGAAAAAGAACTATACGCTCATATGCTTGTAACCGCAAGGGTAGCAAATCCTTTTTCATTGTTGCTTTAAGCTCAGCGAATTTCATCCGTTGCTCGTTGTCGAGAAAACGTTTGATCAGGTAATAGGCTGTGAAGAAAACCAGCAGTCCGGGCACTACCGCAAACAGCAGGTTCGTTACATCGTGAGAAATATCCATAAAGAGGGGGTTACTTTTTATGCAAATATCGGAATTGACTGACAATTGGCTAAATACTGACTATCAAATATTTATAGTCACAAAATAGCCTTGTATGCCATATTACATTAGTTTTGTGTCGAATTTCATTTGAGCGCATGCCAAGACTTGCTGAGAGAATAGAGCAATTAACTGAATCACAAACAATTGCTATGGCTCAATTGAGCCGCGAACTGCAGGCCCAAGGGTTGGATATCATCAGCCTGAGCCTGGGAGAACCCGACTTTGTAACCCCTGAAGTCATACGAGAGGGAGCTAAAAAGGCCATTGACGATGGTTTTACCAAATACTCCCCCATCGCTGGATTTCTGGATCTTAAGCAAGCCATTTGCGACAAATTCAAGAATGAAAATGGTTTGGACTTTACTCCTGACCAGATTGTGGTATCCACCGGAGCCAAGCAATCCATCGCCAATGTGGTGTTGTGCTTGATCAATCCTGGAGACGAAGTAATCGTTCCTGCACCCTATTGGGTAAGCTATTCACAAATCATCAAATTGGCTGGTGGTGTTCCTGTTTTCATCACAACTACTGTTGAAAACGATTACAAGGTTACTCCCGAACAATTGGAAGCAGCCATCACGCCTAAAACGAGGATGCTCATCTTCTCGTCTCCATGCAACCCTTCAGGCACGGTTTACACATCACAAGAACTCGAAGGGATTGCCCAAGTAGTATCTAAGCATAATGAGCTTTACATCGTTTCCGATGAGATCTATGAGCATATCAACTTCGGTGGTCAACATGCCAGCATCGCTTCTTTTCCATTCATTAAAGAAAGAGTAATCATCATCAACGGTGTGTCAAAGGGGTATGCGATGACCGGTTGGCGTATCGGATATATCGGCGCACCAACATGGATTGCCAAGGCTTGCGACAAAATGCAAGGGCAATTCACATCGGGAGCCAGCTCCATTTCCCAAAAAGCAGCTTTGGCCGCATTACGCTCCGGCGGCGGTTTCTTCAAGGAGATGTGTGATACCTACAAACGCAGACGCGATTTGGTGGTGGATGCACTCCGTAAAATACCCGGCATGAAAGTGAACGTGCCCATGGGTGCCTTTTATGTCTTCCCTGACGTATCAGGTTTTTTTGGAAAAACTGATGGCTCCACAGTAATACAAAACCCCAACGACCTAAGCATGTATCTGCTGAAGGACGCACAGGTTGCGGTTGTGACTGGAGAGGCATTCGGAGACGACCGCTGCATCCGCATATCTTATGCTACTTCCGATGATTTGCTGAAGAAAGCGATGGACCGCATCACCAATAGTTTAGGGAAACTGCGTTAAACCCGTCATTAAACAAGACCCTTGGCCCAACAGGAAAAAATGAAAGACGTCCTCAAAGCATTCAGCGGTAAGAAAGCCCTGGTGATTGGGGATGTGATGACCGATGAATACGTGTTCGGCCGAGTTGACCGTATTTCGCCTGAGGCACCAGTTCCGGTGGTTAACATCATCAAACGTGAAAGTCGGCCAGGAGGTGCGGCCAATGTAGCTGTTAATCTCAAAGCACTTGGTGCACACGCTGTATTGTGCTCGGTTACTGGCGATGATATGCGAGGACATGAGTTTATGGAAATGCTGCGTGCACGTGAAATCGGCTCATCAGGCATGCTATTGTCGAGCGAACGCAGCACCACTGTAAAAACACGCATCATCGGGAACAATCACCAGTTGCTTCGCATCGATGACGAAATCGCGAATGACCTTTCTGAGTTAACGCGTAAGTTGTTTACCGCACACTGTATCGAAACAATAAAACGTGAAAATCCCGATGTGATCATTTTCGAGGATTACGATAAGGGAGTGATATCAAAATCGCTAATCGATGCAGTCACCACTGAAGCAATTACCAAGAACATTCCAGTTACTGTAGATCCCAAGTTCCGCAACTTCGGCAATTATTCGAATGTCTCATTGTTCAAACCCAATTTTGGTGAATTGCTTGCGGGCACAGGAACCAAAATCAACAAGCGTGATACAATTGCATTGCAACAGGTTGCACACGAATTCATGCAAGGCAAGAACATCTCTTTGATGATGATAACATTGTCGGATGCCGGTGTTTTTATCACCGATGGAACAAAGGGTGAGATCATCGCAGCCCATGTGCGCGACATATCTGATGTATCGGGTGCCGGAGACACTGTGATCAGCGTGGCTTCATTATCACTCGCCTGCGGACTATCTCCAAAACAAGTAGCTATGTTGGCTAACCTTGCCGGGGGATTGGTTTGCGAGGAAATCGGTGTCGTACCTGTGAATGCCATCCGCTTTGCGGAGGAAGCCTCCAAACTGATTGAATAAACCTAGGCGGTAAGCACCATGACCTTAAACACCTTTCGCGAGAAAGTAAACCTGCGAATATTCAGCAGCAAGGAAACCGTGCTTTTGATATTCAGAGTCCAAAGCGCCCTGGTGGCGGCGATGGCATTGGGCGTGTTGGTATATATCGTAGGCTTTCCACAAAACGACGAAATCAGAGGAATCGAAATTTATTTCATGAAGTTCCTGTTCGGCTTTTATGTGCTGAACTATCTCGTTCGGTTCATTTACACATTTGAGCCGGCTAAATTTTTAAGAACCACATGGCTCGAACTAACGCTGATTGGTATCATCATACTTGAAGCGATCTCAACACTGGTATTCGATGCGCCTTTTGTGCGTATGATTCTTGATGCCTTTGGAGCCGGTGGTTACCTGTTCGCTTATCACATCGCATTACAAGTCTTACTTCTGTTTTTTATCGTAATCGATATCGCCAAAGTGAGCACATTGTTCGACCTCATAAAGTTGGAGGCGAGTACCATGTTCATTTTATCGTTCATGCTTTTGATTGGTGGCGGCGCAGCCATACTGATGATGCCTGAAATGACCACTGACCGCCTTGGTGCCGATTGGCTTACTGCTTTGTTCACGTCCACCAGCGCTTCCTGTGTTACAGGTTTGTCAGTGGTAGATGTAAGTCAGTATTTCAGTTTCAAAGGGCAGTTTGTGACCATGATCCTGATACAGTTGGGTGGTTTGAACATCATCACGTTCGCCACGTTCTTCGCATCGATGTATACTAAGGGAATCGGTATCAAACACCAATCCATGATGCAGGACTTTTTCAGCTCCAGCTCTCTTTTT
>JALRAP010000073.1 GCA_023262505.1 Bacteroidia bacterium | reverse complement strand
TGGGTTGGGAACCATCCATAAAATTTGAAGAAGGCTTGTCGAAAACCATAGACTGGTACCTTTCAAACAATGAGTGGGTGAATCATGTCACCAGTGGTGAGTATCTCAATTATTACGAACAACAATATCATTCGCGTCACTGATGTTCCATACCAATGAAATTAAGGATAAGTCTTTCCTGATTACCGGAGGAGCAGGTTTTATCGGCTCCAACCTTGTGGATTACCTTATAATGAACGGAGCTCGTAAGGTGCGCGTGCTCGATAACATGAGCAACGGTTTTATGGTTAATGTAGAACCGTATTTGTCTCTGCCTGCTTATGAGTTCATTGATGGGGATATCACCGATATGCTTACTTGTGCAAAGGCTATGGAGGGCATAGACATGGTGTCTCATCAAGCAGCTTTGGGTTCAGTACCAAGATCCATTGCTCATCCGGATCTCACCCACGCGTCTAATGTGAATGGGTTCCTGAATATGCTGATTGCCGCTCGTGATGCGGGTGTGCAGCGGATTGTTTATGCAAGTTCTTCATCCGTTTATGGAGACATCACCGATTCTCCGAAAGTGGAACATCGCACGGGAAGGCTATTGTCACCTTATGCGGTTTCTAAAATGACCAATGAACTGTATGCCGGAGTATTTTCGTTGAATTATGGTATGAAGATAATCGGTCTCCGTTATTTTAACGTGTACGGGCAGCGCCAAGATCCATCTGGCCCTTATGCGGCAGTAATACCACTATTCATGGATGCTGTGCTGAACAACAAAGAAGCTTGGATCAATGGCGATGGGGAACAAACCCGCGATTTCACACACGTGAGTAATGCCGTTCAGGCAAACGTCCGCGCCATGTTCACTGATAACCCAGAGGCTTTTGGTCGTGTTTACAATGTAGCGGTAGGGGAGAGTATTACAGTGAATCAACTTTTTGATGAGGTTGCTTCCATAGCAGGCAAGCAAATGAAGCCGCATCATCGGGCAGACCGCCCAGGAGATGTTCGTAGCTCGTTGGCTGATATATCACTGGCGAGAAAGTACCTTGGCTATGAACCGCAGGTTCGAATCCGTGAAGGCCTGAGAAAAACTTACGATTGGTTTAAGTCGACCTACTGATATGGGATTGTTCGACATTTTCAAGAAGAAGTCATCACCCTTGGCCGACTATTCGTTGCTGGGAACAGACATGCATTCGCATCTGTTGCCTGGATTGGATGATGGTGCCCCCGATATGCAGGCATCATTGAAGTTGATAATGGATTTGCATGAATTAGGTTTTCGAAAGTTCTGGTGCACTCCCCATATCATGAGCGATTTCTACAAGAATGATCCATCCACAATACTGCCGGCATTGGAGTCCGTCCGTGAAGCGGTTAAAGAGCAAGGCATACCTGTGGAGGTTTTTGCAGCTGCTGAGTATTATGTGGACGAGGGTTTTGTGAAAAAACTCGAAAATGAAAAACTGCTTACTCTTGGCGAGAAACACTTGCTCTTCGAGGTTTCCTACATTAACGCTCCTGAGAATTTATCACAGGTGATTTTCAATATGCAACTAAAGGGCTATCGACCCATAATGGCACATCCAGAGCGCTATCCTTTTTGGTATCGCGATTTTGAAAAATACAAGACATTCCGAGACTCCGGCGTACTCATGCAGGTGAATATGAACTCGATTTCGGGATATTATGGTCCGGATGCGCGCGCCATTGCCTTGAAAATGATTGATGAAGGTATCGTTGATTTGCTTGGAACGGATTGCCACCACGAAAGGCATGTGGAAGGACTCCGTAGAGGGTTGAAGGAGCCTGCCATGCGCAAGTTAATTGAGCAAACGGCGTTGTTCAACGCTTCTTTGTAGTATTTCTCCAACCGGGTTCATACCTCAAGAAAAAATCTTAACTTTACATTACTAGGTTGCGTTTTCTCCTCGGACGGCTTCGCATCTACAAACTAAATAATCACACAAAACGTAACATGACAATCGAAATCAACAAAGTGGTTTCCGTGACCTACCGTCTGGAGGCCAACCCTGAAGGCGCCGAAAAGCAACACATCGAAACAGCTGGCAAAGATCACCCACTTACATTTCTCTTTGGTTCAGGCGGACTGATTCCTGCATTCGAAGAGAACTTGGCGGGTAAGTCCGTAGGAGATCAATTCGCATTCAGTATAGATCCGGAAAATGCCTATGGTCTCCAGGATCCTGATGCTCTTGTAGATCTTCCTATTGACATTTTCAAAGTGGAAGGCGTCATTGATATGGAGTTGATTCGAGTAGGTAATATGGTCCCTATGAGTGACAGCCAAGGAAATCGTATGGATGGAAAGGTGATGGCGGTAACAGCCGAGAACGTAAAGATGGATTTTAACCATCCTTTGGCTGGTCATCATTTGCATTTCTCAGGTGAAGTTATCGAAGTCCGTGACGCATCTGCTGAAGAAATCGCACATGGTCATGCACATACTGGCCACGACGGTCACTAAAAAACATAAACAATATCAGGAGCCCGCTTCCTTAGGAGGCGGGCTTTTCTTTTGTACGGTAAACGAGCATACTCAATACTACTCCAGCAACCACCAATGTCATTCCCAATATGGTGCTTAGTCCGTAATGTTCATCAAATAAAAAGTACCCAGCCATCGTGGCGTAAACAACACCGATGTAATTCAATATCGAAACACCTGCAACCTTTTCCATCTGCAGCGATTTGGTCATGTTGAGTTGTCCCAGCTGTGTGAACAATCCAACCAAGATCAGGTTAAGCCAGTCCCAACCGGTAGGCATTACAAATACAGGAGCGGTAAACAACATCCCCGTAAGCGAGCCCAGTAATTGAAAATGGAAAACCACCACTAATGGATGTTCACGGTCTTTGATGGTACGAATGGTTACATAGGCAAACGCAGAACCTACGGCCGACAATATGCCGATGAGAATGTAAAAGTTCTCGGCATGATCACTAACTCCTTGTATTACCAGTACCCCGGCGAATGAAAGGAGAAAGAACAGCCATTGCAATGGCATTACCTTTTCATCCAACACATAAACAGCCAGTATTGTGGTGAAAACGGGCGATAGGTATTGGATGGTCACAGCTGTGCCTAAAGGCAAATGAGCTATTGTGGCCACGTATGCTACCAATGATGCAGTGCCAAACACACCTCTTAACAATAAGAGTTTCCTGTTGGACCCACGCCAATCGACGCCTTCGCGGCGTAGGTACCACATGCATATCAATAGTGATATCCCACAACGAAAAAAAACCACCTCCATAGTTGGCAAATGGCTGATGGCTTTGATGAAGATGTTCATCAAGGCAAAATAAAAAGTAGCCAACAACATGTGCTTAGCACCTGGCGAGATAAATGATTTGCCTGAAGTCATAACCAAGCGAAATTAATATAAATGGTGCAGTAATACGTGACAAGCGCCGCCCTGCGCCTGTCCGATAGCTATCGGACAAAGGGTGCCACCCACTACCCACCACTTATCTTTTCCTTTTAACTTTGCATCATGCCCAAGTCTCCGAAAACCGTTGTGTATACCCTTTTCACGGCATTGGAAAGGCTGCGTTCCTACTGTGCATATCAGGAGCGGAGCCAGCAGGAGGTGCGCGACAAGCTATATTCTTTAGGCATGACTACGGATGAGGTAGAACAGGGTGTTACTATACTGATAACAGAGGGGTTTGTGAACGAAGGTCGTTTTGCCGAGGCCTACGCAAGAGGAAAGCATCGTACCAAGCGATGGGGTCGTATCAAGATCCGTATCGGGCTGAAAAGGCATGGGGTCTCCGATGTTTGCATTCGAAAGGCATTGGAAAACCTGTCTGATGAAGAGTATATCGCAACTCTTGTGAAGCTGTTGGAAGTAAAGCGTAAATCATTGGGTGGCAAGGAAGATTTTAAGGCCGCACAGGCGCTTTTGAGAGCAGGAATAAGTCATGGTTTCGAGCCTGAATTGGTTCGTGAATGCATGAAGATGGATGTGGAATAAAACCGATGCTTTTAAGTCTGAATTAAGACGTTTTTTACTAATTTAGACACGCGACACATTCAAGCAGCATGACTTCCCGATTCCAGCAAGCTCACGATTATATGATGTCTCGTCTAGAGCGAGAATTGTCGCCTCGATTACATTATCATAACGTCGATCACGTTCGTGATGTCCTTAATGCTGCACTTCGTATTGGTAAGTTGGAAGGAGTGGGTGCCGATGGATTGGAGCTGATTGGCGTTGCAGCGGTTTTTCATGATTCAGGTTTCATTTTGGATGTAAAGGATCATGAAAGCACTGGATGTTTATTCGTCCGCGATTATCTGCCGTCAATAGGATTTTCAGATAACGAACTCGATCTGATTTGTGGGATGATCATGGCTACACGGGTACCACAGCAGCCTTCGAACGATTGGCAGATGATTTTATGTGATGCTGACCTGGATTATCTCGGTCGCGATGACTTCTTCGAAACCGGCAACAAGGTTTACAAGGAGTTGTTGGAATACGGACATAACATCAATGACCGTGAATGGAATGAGATGCAGGTTCGCTTTTTAACGGAGCACCACTATTTTACCCAGACTTCGATTAACGAGCGCAAGCCGAAAAAGGATTTGCACTTGGCACAAGTGAAGGTGATACTGGGTTAGGCTGTTTCGCCCTCCACGAAATACATTTCGATTTCGCCCTTGTTTTTAGCGGCAATCTTGCCTCTAGGTATGCACTTGAATTTTTCCTTCACCAATTCATGGGTGGCTTCGCTGATATTCACTTTACCTACAGCACCGCTGCTCTCCATACGGGAAGCAGTATTTACAGTGTCTCCCCAGATATCATAAGCGAATTTTTTCGTTCCTACTACACCCGCAACAACCGGCCCTGAATGGATACCCAAGCGCAACTCGAAATAGGGTAGATTCGATTTGATGCGATTCTCCTTGTTGTTTTCTATGAAGGCTTGCATTTCCAACGCGGCTTTTACCATTCGTTCTGCATGGTCTTCGCATGGAGTTGGAATGCCTCCTGCGCACATGTAACTGTCGCCTATGGTTTTTATTTTCTCTAATCCGTGCTTGGTCACAATTCGGTCGAACTCGGAGTAGCACTGATTGATCTCTTCTACCAACTCCTCCGCGGAAAGGATTTCGCTGGCCTGTGTGAAATTCTTGAAGTCGGTAAAAAGCACCGAGATGGAATCGAAGCTCTTGGCTTTGGCACTACCGGTTGCCTTCAGTTCCTCTGCTGTCTCTTCAGGAAGAATGTTCAGCAGCAATTCATCACTGCGCTTTTTCTCTTTTGAAATGCGGTTGCGTTGGGAAAGGAATACACCAGCGAAGAGAAGGACAATTGCAAAGCCTCCGATGAAGCCATTACGGACTAATTTTTGTCTTTTAATCTGCTCTTGCTTTTCTACCAGGTCTTGTTCTTTCTTATATAAATCAAAGCTGAATTGGAGGGTTCCGATTTTCTTTTCGGAGTCTAATGTGAATAACCGGTCTTTGATTTCCATTAATAGATACTGATTCTCATACGCTTTTTTATAGTCTCCAAGAGCTGCATTTGTGTTTGATAATCCTTGGTAGGCGCTTTTTAATTGGTAGTCTGCCCCGATTTGCAACGAAATCGTCTTAGCCTCGGAGTAATATTTAATGGCATTTACAAGGTCTCCTTTGGCTTCGTGGGTTTCCGCCAGTCCAATCAGCGACAATGCAATGTCATTTTTTGATTTCAGTTCGGTGGATTGTTTGAGCGCTTGGGTTTGGTATGTAATTGCCTTGTCAAACAGCTTTCTCTTGCAATAAACCTTACCTATGTTGTTCAATGTGTATGGCTTGTTCTCAGATGAGTCAAAGGCTATCAAGGATTTTTCAAAATAGTATAAGGCTGAATCAAGACGGTTTTTTTCCAAATGATATTCCCCAATATTTACACACACAGTTCCAATCGCATCCTTGTCTGAAATGCTTTCGGATAGCGGCAAGGCTCGTAAGTAATACTCAACGGATTTAGCTTTTGTTGCTGGCTTATTGGAATACACGCCTCCGATATTTATACATGTAGTGACTATTCGCAAAGTGTCTTTTATTTCTTCTGCGGTTTTCAATGCTTTTAAATAATAATCCAATGCGTTTACGTCATCACCTTGATTGAAGTAAATGGCTCCAAGATTGCTCTCAATATTTGCAACTCCGCTTAGATCTTTTGTTTCATTAAAAATACTTAGCGCTTCATTCCAACTTTCAAGGGCATTGATGTAATCTCCCTTGTTGTAGTAAATTATCCCAAGGTTTTTAAGTGCATTTGCAGTTGTTCTTTGTAGATTGCATTTCCTTGATTGTTCCAACACCTGCTTTGAAATTTGAATCGCAAGTGTGGGGTTTGAGCTGAAATAATTTTTACTTTCTTCAATTTTCCTGTTCAGGGATGTGGTGTCACAATCGGCCCAAACCACGTTATGGCTGAAAATCCAAAGACCTAATGCGATTGCAGCGCCGAAAATTGGTCTGACGCAAAATTTTGATAAATAGCGAAAAGTCTTTTTAAACATGTGGCCTAAGATATCAATATTTGCATGAAATAAAAAAAACGGGGGCTCAGCCCCCGTTTTTAGCAATTAATCGAAGTGACGATTATTGTTTGATGAATCTTGCCACGAAACGGTCGTTGGCTGTCTCTATTGAAATCGCATAAATGCCTGGATTTAGGTTTGCAATATCGATTTTGGCTGTTTGCACAGGAGATTCAAAATCCGTTTTAGGCAAAACAATCGCCCTTCCTGAAGCGTCGAATATTGAAAGCCTTGTAATGTTCAGCTCTTCAAATTTCGATTGGATGGTTAACTCATCTACTCCTGGGTTAGGGAATACATTGAAAAGCTCAACGGTTTGGCTTTGTTCCTGGATTGTCCTACTGAGGTGTGCCGCGCATTTATTAGACGTGGAAGTTCCTGAATTACTGGTTGCAGTTACCTGCTGGTTTCCATTGTAGCTGATGCATACCCATTGAATGCTTTGGCCATCAAATGGAATCTCATAAATTCCTATGGTATTGGCTGCAAACAATGTTGGAGGATTTCCTACGAATTGACCAGCTGCATTGAAGTAATTGGTTGGTCCAAGTGGAACATAAACCGGTGTGTTGTTCTGGTTCTCCCACTGGAATCTGGCTAGGAAGGGGAATCCGGAAGGATGGTTTGATACGGTATCCACGCACACCAGGGAGACATTGATTTTTTTGGCGCCTTGTCCTTTTGGATTCACATACAAGGGGCCACTTACGTAGCTGATGTTGTAGTTTCCAGTAACGGCAAGTACCATATTTGCAGGTGTGATGGTATACTGTCCGGCCTGGGTACAGCATCCGGATGGGCTAACTGTGTAAGTGGGACCTGAAACAACGGTGTTTTGGCCACCTGTGACAAATCCCGTGATTGTTGAAGTAAATGCAGGCAATGGGTCGTTCCGGTTGATGTATTTCAAGTCGGCTTGTACGGTAAGCGCGGCTTGGTTAACTAAAAGACTTCCATTGTTGTAACTTAAAACATAGTCAGCTGGAGTGTTCAGTGTGATTCCGGCGGGCACTATGTTGAAGCTTCCAGCTGGATACATTGGCGTGATGACAGCGGCACCATTCAATACCGAATAGGAAATGCTGCCACTCGCAATCTGATTCAGTGTTTCTCCGTATTGAAGGCCTGTAGTAGTAGATGTGAATGTTACAGGTTGCCCATAGGTTGTTGATTTGTTGTCTGCTTTCACAATCAATGCCCTTGGCAGAATGTTCAATGTGCCCAAGCCATAGCTGATCTCAAAATTGCTGGAGAGCAAGGCGGCGGGCGCTATTGCATGGGTTCCCGCAAATGTACCGGTTATCAGATTTATTCCTTTGAAAACGGTCAAGGTGTCATTTAAAGGGGCAAACGCGTCTGTTGAATCGATCACTACTGCGACATTCGAGTTACTTGGGTCATTGAGGCTACCAGTATTGTTGGAGTTGACAACCGATGAGCCATTGACCAATGCCCTCGCATTTACAGTAGCATTGCCATTTACCAACGCTCTAGCGTTAACCAACGCTCTAGCATTAACCAATGCACGTGCACTAACAAGGGGGGAATTCGCTGAGTCTGCTTGGTAATTGAATACAGATGCCGTGGCAACGTCTACAATCCTTGTTGTGTCTACTAGTAGACTTCCA
>JALRAP010000072.1 GCA_023262505.1 Bacteroidia bacterium | reverse complement strand
GCATCGGAAATCTACGACCAAGTGGTGATGATCCGCAACCAAGCCATGTCGGCTTACAATACACCGCTCACCAATATCGTGTATATGGGCATGGGCGAACCCCTGCTCAATTATTCGAATGTCATAAGGTCGGTGGAACTCATCACCTCCGATTACGGATTGGGCATGGCCGCGAAAAGGATCACGGTCTCCACAGCCGGTATTGGGAAAATGATACGCAAGCTAGGTGATGATGAAGTGCGTTTCAATCTTGCCCTCTCCTTGCATGCCGCAAACGATAACAAGCGGAACCAGATCATGCGCATCAACGAACACAATTCGTTGGACGAACTTGCCCAAGCACTCAAGCACTTCTATCATAAAACCGAATCGCGCGTAACGTTCGAGTATATCGTGTTCCATGGTTTCAATGATGAGATACAAGATGCTAAAGAACTGGCGGAGTTCTGTAAGAACGTACCCTGCAAAGTGAATCTGATCGAGTATAACCCGATAGAAGCAGGCGGATTCCAGAATGCCAAAGAAGACAAGATTGAAGCCTTCAGCAGGTATTTGGAAAACCGTAACATCATTGTGAATATCAGAAGAAGTCGCGGCAAGGATATCGATGCCGCCTGCGGCCAGTTAGCCAACAAAGGCACAAAAAACTAAACCGCCCCCGGTCATCCGGGAGCGGTTGAAAAGCATTTCGAAAAGTACGAAGCCCCTTGCTGCTGACAACCCCGTAGGTGAAATGAACGATCCAAAAGTATCTGAGCCGTATTGCACCGTAAAGTCACAACAAGGCATCGGAAACAACCATTGAGCGAATGCAACAACCCATTGAGTAAAAGGGTTGTTTTCAAGCCACAATCAAGCACTCATGTACACTAAAAACTTCACCATACGCTGGGCCGACTTAGACGCAAACGTTCACATGAGGCATTCGGCTTATAACGACTATGCCGCTCAAACACGTTTGCTATTCATGGCTGAACGAGGATTCGGTATGCAATGGTTCGCACAACACAAAGTGTCGCCAATCATACTTCGCGAAGAAACCGTTTTCATGAAAGAGATTGCTGGCAATGAAACCATCAGCATTGATGTACGATTACTCCGTATGAGCAAAGACGGTTCGCGATGGAGTTTCATGAACCGGTTTTTCAAAGAATCAGGTGTGCTTTCTGCCCAGCTCGTGGTTGACGGAGCTTGGATGAATCTGGAAACACGAAAACTCACCGCTCCTCCTGCTGATCTGTTACAACTTTTTGAAGTGGTTGACAAATGCGAAGAGTTCGCATGGATAGAAAAGTAACCAAACAAAAAAAAGGACCATGCCTTACGGGGCAAAAAAGTCCTTTAGTGGTCAGGGGGAACCTATGTTTGTTGTACTAGAAAGTCTTGGCAAGAAACGACATCAGCTCTACGCGCAACTGCAAGAATAGTTTTTCAAACTGCGACATCCTTTCACGCGTTGCCTGATCATCCGGTACCGACCTGCGATTCACGGCTGTCTCGTTTTGAGCAACATTTTCGGCGATGCCTGTTTCGGACTGGTAGATGGCGTGTTTCATCTCATCCAATTCATTACGCTGAATCACAAACTGATTTTGGAAATGCTCCACTTGTGCCATCAGCGATTTGTCGGTGTTGCGGGCTGCAACTTCTTCCATACGATGACGCATGATCTTCAAATCGTCATAGTAAAAGTCGATCTTGTTCAACCACTCGCGGTGTTCGGCATGTAGCACTTCAATTTTTACGGTATCCATGGCTTGTTGTTTTTGGTGATGAAGCAAAAGTGTGCTGGATGGTGGACACGGGCGCTGACTTGCGTCACGTTTGCGTATGATATTAATCATCCCCCATGCGGACCATGCCGGAAACAAAAAGGGTGCCTTTGGGCACCCTATGTCTGAATGATGAATATCTTGGAATGAGGGAACGCTATTCGTGCTCCTCCTCGTGTTCGTGTTCTGCTTGTCCACCTGTAGAAGTCGCTGAAGCGTTGATTTCAGGATGACGGATGGATCCACCTGAATTCCCCGCCCTGGCCATCAGAACAAAAGACAATAACAGAAACACCATGTTCAACATGAGTAGCGTCCGGTTAACCGCATTTGTTTTCATGGATGCCATCAAGGTCCCCAGAGCTATGGCGCTGGTGCACATCAATGCCCAGAAGGCGATTTCGGCTTGTTCCTCGTGCTCATGTATCACCGCGTTACTGACCACCGCAATGTCCTCAATGGCATGTTCGGCCTCTTCACCTGTAAGGAAAGCAGGGATGGATATTACGGCCACCACCACCAATGTCCACAAGGATGCCTTTGACAGGGTGTTGTTTCGTAAAAAATAACCGAAAGCCATCAACACCAACGCGAATATCGAACCCAATATGGGTACGTGATTCAAAAGCAAATGGATATGTACGCCGCTCAGCATATGCTCGAAGGCTTGCTTATGGCTTGTTTTCTATTTCCTTCTTCTCTTCGCCATTGGGCTTGCCGCTAGAGGCATCCTTGAACTCACGGATACCCTTGCCTAGGCCTCTGGCAAGTTCGGGAATGCGTTTGCCGCCAAAGAATAACAATAATACAACGAGTATAAGAATGATTTCAGTTGCTCCTAGTCCCATGATTCCGAGTGTTAATGCTAGTGTCATTTCAATAGTGTTTGTAAATGCAATTATAATCAATTTTATCGGGGTTCAATTAACCTCCCGAAAGCCAGGAGGCCGGATTCAATTTTTGTGTGCCCTTCCAGATCTCGAGGTGTAATTCGGCAAAGCCGGATTCGGTATCGGTAAAGACTTTGCCAATGACCTGTTTGGTTGTCACCCGATCACCCTTTTTCACGCGTACGGTTTCGAGATTAGAATATACCGACAGGTATTCGCCATGGCGGATGATAACGGCACTGTTGGCCCCTGGAATGTTGATTACCCCAGTTACTTCGCCTTCAAAAACGGCCCTGGCCATACTGCCAGCAACTGAGCGAATATCCACCCCATTGTTGTAAACCTTAACCCCTTTCAACTCGGGATGCGGGTGCTCGCCAAAAGGCTCGCTGATGCGTCCCTTTTCAACGGGCCAAGGTAGTCGACCTCTGTTGTTTGAAAATCCGGAAGAAAGTTTTTGCGCCTCTGGTGTCAACGTGAAGACGTTCTCATTGGTCACATTCTTTTTCCCCGAAGCCGTGGCCTTCTTCTTTGCAGATTCGATTTCCTTACGAACCAAATCATTCAATGCGCGGTCGAGTTTGTTCTTGGCTCGTTGTTTTTCGGCCAATTGCTTTTTCAATTTCTCTTCGCGCTGCTGTAGTCCGGTCAAAATCTTGTCCTGTTCCTTCTTATCTTTTTCCAACTCGGTCTTCTGGTCAAGCTCGTTGTCCATCAACGTTTGCTTTTCCGACATCTGGCTTTCCAGATCCTGCTTCTTCTGGCTCAGCTGCTTTTGCGTTCCAGAAATGAGTTCGGCCTGGCGGCGGCGCTTTTCGCTGATCTGTCGCATGTAAATAAGCCGCTTGTATGCTTGGTTGAAGTCTTCAGATGAAAAGACAAACATCAGCCTTTGGTAACTGCTGCGATTGCGCTGTGCGAAACGAACCATGTTGGCGTACTCAGACTTCAACTGGCGCATCCTCGTCTCCATGGAGGTGATCTCAGTACTGGTCTGGCCAATTTCGTTTTCCAAGCCATTCATCTCCCTCGTGATCTCGTTAATCATCTCTTGACGGAGCCTAATCTTCTTTTTCAGAGCAGCCACCTGTTGCGTGGTGAGCTTTTTGTTTTTGGATGTCTCTCGAAGTTGCCTGTTGGTTTCGTCGATCTCACGTTGTAGGCTTTGCTTTTTCTTTTCCAACTCCTTTTTGGATTGAGCAGGCAGCATCGAATTACCGATGAACAAAAACAAAGCAGCGAGCAACAAAACCTCAACGGATCTTCTCATAGCCTTTGGGGATGGTGAAAGGAAACTCCAAGGAGGTGTTGACCGCAACCTTGTCGTATTCGATGGATATGCGCATTTGCTGGCCGGCCTTTACCATGGTAGATGATTTGAAAGGGAAACGTCCTGCGTCCGTCTGGCGGTAGTCGTAGTAATCCGTAAGCAGCGATTTTTGCACCCGAAGGTCCTCAATGCTCAAACGTGTGATCCGGAAAGTACTATCCTCCACCCAGACATCTTGCACAACCGGCTTGGTGATATCCACATCTTCCAAGGAGCGCTTCAGCTTACGTTTACTCATGGTGGAAAGTATATAGCAGCTGTCTTCCACATAAACGGAATTGAATTTGTTTTTCCGATAAGAAAACAGATTGCCTGTTAATACACCTTGCAGGATGTCGAAGTCGACGTTCACATCCAGCATCTGGCTCAGGAACTGGTAGTCGGCAAGAGCGTACTTATTGTTCAATCGATCCATGAATTTCACCGAGTCGCGTGTTGCAAGTACTCGCGCCACCTCGATTCCCAGCATCGGAGAAATGGAAATCCAAATCATCGAATCGGTTTGTAATCTCAATGTGATGTTGAAAGACCCCTCCTGCTGTCCGCCTTCCGTTTTCACGGATGCTTTGGCGCTGATGGTTCCCGCCTTGAAGGCGTTGTCGCGAATGAGTTGCTGCAAATCAGGTGCGCTCCTGTCTTCCCTCACATTTCGAGGTTCTTTTACTTTGGGCTCTTCAGCTTTTCGGAAAACATGACACGAAGGAAAAAGCAGAACCGCTATAACAGCAGCAACCATCCATGCCGATTTTCCGAAGCTATTCATACAGTTGCTTGTCGCGGATTTTTCTTTCCAAAAATTCAGAATACTCTCCCGTTTCCTTCGCCCTCAACCAATGCTGTTCAGCACCGGTTTTATCACCCAGCTTGAACAAAACATCTCCCATGTGCTCCAATATGGTTCCGTTGGTTGATCCTCCATTGTCGATGGCCTTCTGCAACCACGTCTTGGCATCCTGGTACTTGCCCATCACATACAGAATCCAACCATAGGTATCTTCGTAGGAAGGCTCGCCAGGGCGAATCTCATTGCACCTCTTCGACATCTGCTCGGCTTTCTCCAGTTTTTCCTTGCGAACTGACAGGTAGTAGCTGTAGTTGTTCAAGACAAGAGGGTCGTTCGGTTCGATTGACAAAGCCTTCTCGTAATAGGAATCAGACTTGTCATGCTCCTTCAGCGTATGGTAATTGTCGGCCAACCGCGTGTAAAACTGCAACAGCTGATAGTTGTTGTCAACCACCAATTTGCTTCCTGCAAGCAATGCCTTAACCGCCTCCTTATGGTTTTTGGTAAGTGTTAAGGCGGTGCCTTTGAAAAGGTACAGGATGGATTGTTCCGGGAAAAGCACCAAGGCGCTATCGGATGCCTCCAACATGCCGTTTGCATCATTGGTCTCCGACATGCAAATCAGCATCTGCTGCCAAACACTAAGGTTGTTGGCATCCATTGTTAGCGATTTACGATACTGCGGAATGGCATCCGCACATCGGTCGCTCATGGAAAGAAAATCGCCGTAAATGGAAAGCGAAATGGCATCATCGGAATGCGTTTTCGCAAGTATCTCGGATAGCTCCAGTCCTTGTTTGAGCATTTCCGGATTTCCTTGCAGCAGTGGCATGTAGGAGGTGATGATTTGCATCTTCACATCGTGTTCCAGTTCTTGGCTTGAAAAAGCCAGTTTGAGATTTTCAAACGATTTCTCAATCTGGTTCATCGAACGGTAGTATCCGGCCAATGCCAAAAAAACAAACGGACTGTCGGCATCCACCTTGCGCATGCGCTCAACCGTTTCCATCACCTTTTCGGGCATGCTGTTCGATTGATAAAGATCTACCAACATAGAATAGTAACGTATGTTGGATGGATCGCTGGCGATAAGTTTTTCTACCTCCGCAGCAGCTTTGTCAACCTTACCAAGTCGAAGCCAAAGGCGTTCTTTCTCCATGGTAAGCTCTGGCGATGAGCCGAAGCGTTTCTCTACTTCGTCATAAACCTTTATGGCTTCTTGAAGCTTACCGTTGGCTACAAGTGCTGCCGCATAATCGAGTGCGTAATCAAAATTAGCGGGATAGTCTTTGAAGAGTTTCTGGTATTCAACCTCACCTTCCTTGAACAAACGGGTTTGCATGTACAAGTCTGCCAACAAAACCCGATACCATTCATTGGTGGGGTCCAGTTGGGCTGCGCCAGCAGCGAAAAAAACCGCATCCGAATATTTTTTCTGATCGGAGTATATGTTGGCGATCTCATACATCGAAGCATGATGGCGTGCATCCAAACGGATACACTGCGCATACAAATCAAGGGCCTTCTCGGTGTTGCCAAGTACGCGTTCCTTGGTGGCATTCATGAAAACATACTTCAAGGTTACCCGTTGCTCGTCTGATAATTCTTGCTCTTTACCGGCCTTTGGCTTGGAATCAGACCCCTTGCTTGCAGAACAAGAGGGAAGCAATGCAATGGCCGCTGCAAGAAACAGCATGCCGAAAGCGATATTCAGGGACTTGCGTATGTTTTTCAATCGATGCTGGTGGTGTAATCGCCAACACTCAGATCCTTCATTGTGCCTTTGATGGTAACATGGTTACCAACCATGGAATTGGAGATGCACTGAGTGTTGATTACGGTTGCGTTTTGTATGATGGTGTTGCGCACTACTGAGTCGGTGATGGTGGAGCCTGCGCCGATGGAAACGTGCGGACCTACTACCGAATTGTGTATGCGAACATCTTTTCCGATGAAACATGGCTCTACAATGACGGAGTTAACCACGTTGGCCTGATCTGTGTGATTGCCAGCGGCACCCGGCTTTATTTCCAAGACCCGGGCATTGGTGTAAACGGTTGCGTCCTTGTTCCCGCAGTCGAGCCACTCTTGCACGGTTGAAGCATGCATTTTCTTGCCCTTCGCTTTCATATTCTCCAAAGCGTTGGTGATCTGGTATTCGCCTTTGTCGCGGACATTGTTGTCAATGAGGTATTGCAACTCGTCACGCAAGTTGTCGCCATCCTTGAAGTAATAAATACCGATGATGGCCAAGTCTGAAACAAACGTCTGTGGCTTCTCCACAAAATCCGTGATCACACCTCCCGCATCCAACTTAACAACACCGAACATCCTTGGATCATCGATCTTGCTGACCCAGATGGTTCCGTCGCTATCGGGATTGTCGTGTATTTTCTCCGTCTTGAACAGGGTGTCCGCGAAAGCGATAACCACCTTGCCTGTTAATGCGGCTTTTGCGCACAAAATGGCGTGTGCGGTTCCCAAGGCTTCCTCTTGGTAATAGATACTTCCTTTGGCGCCTTGTGCTTCTGCGATGCGCACCAGGTTTTCTTCGACCTCTTTGCCGAAGTTTCCAATCACAAAAGCGATTTCATCAACCGGCTCATGGCAAACCTTAGTGATGTCTTCCACCAAATGTTGAACGATTGGCTTGCCAGCCACAGGAATCAGTGGTTTGGGAATCGACAAAGTATGCGGACGCATCCTTTTTCCCATTCCAGCCATTGGCACTATAATCTTCATAAACAGCTTGTTAAAGTTGTTGCAAAGGTACGAAAAACCATGCTTAAGGCCCCAACAAGTCCTGCATTTAAGCGGTATGTATGGGTTTCTCTCAGAGCTTGTTGTATTCCCTCACATAGTGCTGCAGCTTGAATGTGAGGTTTTCGCGTTTCCGATACTTGTCTTTGATATACTTCTCTTGGTCCTCGTCAGCTAGCAAGCGCTGGTAAACTTCAGGATGATCAGACATCATTTGCTCCAGTGCTTTGCTCTTTCCGTTTTTGAGGTTGGCATCCAGATCAACTATTTCCCCGTTGACCCCTTTGGAGGCATAATCCAGATAACCACCTTGCCCGTTCATCCCGAACAACAACGTGAAGGTGCTGTCTTTGTTCAGGGTTCCCGTGCATTGCCCGGCCCTCACATACTGGGTGATGTTTCCCGCAATGATCACGAGATACGCATCCTTTTCCGTTAACCTGTAAAGCACACCGTACTGATTGCAAAAACCCCAATATTGTGCGGCTAGCTCTTTCACGCTTAGCTTTTCAATCGCGCCGTTGCGATCAACGCCATAGGATGCTTTTCCCATAACTTCCGTGCGATCCTTGCTGAGCAGTATGCCCGTTGCGGGGTTGTTGTTTACAAAATCCTGATAGCTTTTATAAAAATGATTGGCTGTAGGTCTCTCCTGTTTCGGGAAATCACTCACACCTTTGGAGGCAGCGACCTTGTCCATGAATTTTTCAAACCTCGGATCGGTTTTGGCATCTTTTTGCGCGAATGCCGAATTGATTACCGCCAAGCAGGCGACGAGTAACAATAGTTTGGTTTTCATTTTTTATTATGGTTAAACATTATGGTCTATTTATGTCCCGTACTGCCAAAACCGCCCGCACCGCGTAGTGTGTCATTCAACGCGTCTACCGCAACCCATTGTACATGGGCATGAGACGCTACCACCAGCTGCGCAACGCGTTCTCCGTGATTGATGGTGAAAGGCTGTACCGACAGGTTGACCAACAAAACCTTCACCTCGCCGCGGTAGTCGGCATCTATGGTTCCCGGTGAGTTCAACACCGTGATCCCATGTTTGAAAGCCAATCCGCTGCGCGGCCTTATCTGAGCCTCGAAACCGACCGGCAGTTCGATAAATAGACCGGTTGGCACCAATGC
>JALRAP010000071.1 GCA_023262505.1 Bacteroidia bacterium | reverse complement strand
AAAACACTATACGGAGCTGCATTGCGCAAATTAGAATTGGATTATAGGTTAAATCCCCGTAAGGGTTATGCTGCCGAACTTTCAATGTCTGCTGGTAATAGGATTGTTGATGTTAACAGTGCCTTACCAGAGGCACTCTACGATTCGGTTGAATTGAAGTCTCTACAAATTAATGGAGAATTAAGCTCTTCCTTTTTCTTTCCAATATCCAGTAGATTGGTGCTGGCCTGGCAAGTGAAGGGCGGTTGGACTGCTGGAGAAGGTTTGTTTGAAAATGAGTTGTATCGGGTAGGGGGTATTAGCACCATTCGTGGTTTCGATGAAGAATCGATAAGAGCCGAATCTTATGCTATTACTACGGCTGAAATTCGGTTTTTGCTCGATCGGAACTCAAATCTAAAGGCATTCTTCGATCAAGGCTGGTACGAGAGGGGAGCTGGTCCGAATTACATACGGGATATCCCTTATGGCTTTGGGGCAGGTATTTCTTTTGATTCCAAACTGGGGATTTTCTCCATAGACTACGCCTTAGGTAGCGAACAAGGAAACCCGATTTTGTTCAAATCTGCCAAGGTCCACTTCGGGGTGGTGAATTACTTCTGACCAATTGTTAATTTTACATCGTGCATTCAATCCGGAACATAACAGCTGTATTTGTTTTTTTTGCTTTGGCTGCCTGTTCCGGCCCAACCAAGCTCAGCAATGTGAACATGGCCTATCGTTATTCAACGGGCCTGAGTTTTATATATCCTGATTACCATCCAGCTGCCACATCTGGCGATTCATTGAGGCTGCTGTTTGAGTTCAATGCCACTGATTTGTTATATGTGAATAACGACTCGGCTGCAACTGGCTCTTACGCTATCTCATATGCTTTATACAAGGATATGGAATCAAAGCTGATAGTTGATTCTGGAGTCCATTATTTCAATTGCACGAAACCTGTTGAAGATGGTTTTCGAATCAGGGGAGCAATTGATGTTGTTGCTCCTGACAGTTTCAATTATTTCATGCGCATAGATTTTTCCGACCTTAACCGCAACCAAGCTGTTACAGATATCATCACAATCGATCGCACCGGTATTCAGTCGCCCGACAAGTTCTTATTGGTAGATGCTTATACCAATGCACCCTTGGTCCGCAACTTCAACGATAGGCCTACCAACGTCAGGATTGTACAGAACTCTGAATTAAAGAGGCCTGTTTTCATGCGCTATTTCAAAACCGATTATCCCATTGCGGAACCTCCATTTTCCGACGACCGGCAGCCTGTGCTCAGCTATGTGGGAAGCGAGAGTTTTTTGATTGAGGTTGATGAGACAGTTCCTATACCATTGGAAAAACCTGGCATTTATCATTTTCAGTATGACACATTGGTTCCTGAGGGATATACATTTTTCATTTTCAATGAGGATTTCCCTAAACTTACCCAAGTCGCAGGTTTGTTGGAGTCGGTCAGGTATCTCACCACCCGGGAGGAGTTCAGCAGAATATCCAATTCAAAGAACATCAAGGCTGCAGTAGATGAATTTTGGATCGACAAGGCCGGAAACAGGGAGCGAGCAAGAGAGCTTATCAAATCCTATTATGGTAGGGTGCAAACGGCCAACAGGCTATTTACATCTTATTTGGAAGGTTGGAAATCTGACAGAGGTTTAATTTTCGTGATTTTTGGTACTCCAGGAACGGTTTACCGCAGCAACAATACAGAAACTTGGCTTTATAGTCAAACAGCTGGTCAGCCCACCTTGAACTTTGTGTTTGAGAGAAAGAAAAACCCTTTTACTGACAACGATTTCATGCTTCGTCGAAATCCTTATTACGACATTCCTTGGTACAGGGCTGTAGAGACATGGCGAGACGGCCGCATATACAACGATTCATACTGATGGAACACAAAAAAGATAGGACAGGAGGTCAATCAGACGGCATGATGGTATTCGGTATCCATCCCGTTCTGGAGGCTATAGAAAGTGGTAAAGAAATCGATCGTGTTTTTTTGCAGCGAAACATCTCGGGTCCTGCGGCTAATTCTCTTCGCCAATTGATGCGCGATAGGGGTATCAGACCTGTTGAAGTTCCTGTTGAAAAACTCAACCGACTTACAAGGTCCAATCATCAGGGGGTAGTTGCTTTTATCACCGAAGTCAACTATCATGCATTGGCTGACGTGGTCCCGGTTTTGTTTGAGTCAGGACGAGTGCCATTGATTTTGATGCTAGACAGGATAACCGATGTTCGCAATTTTGGAGCCATTTGTCGCTCTGCTGAATGTATGGGAGTAGGTGCGGTCTTAGTTCCTTACAGGGGAGGGGCTCCAGCCAATGGCGATGCCATGAAGGCTTCTGCGGGTGCAATGAGTCGGATGACTATTTGTCGCGAACACAATTTAAAGGATGCCATTGATTATTTAAAGGAATCGGGTTTCATGGTTGTCGGATGCAGCGAAAAGGGAGCCCAACCAATTTATGAAGCCGATTTGTCTGGCCCCCTTTGTATCATAATGGGATCAGAAGAGGATGGGATATCAGCCGAGTACTTGAAGCGATGTGATGCTATTCTTAAGATACCCATGATGGGTTCTGTGGGTTCATTGAATGTTTCTGTTGCTGCCGGAATGTTTCTCTATGAAATTACTCGTCAACACAGCTTGCGTGGCTTAAAATGAATTGGTCATTATCAAATAATAAGTCCGTCGAGAATCACCTTCGCCTGATTCTGATATTGGCTTTGGCTTTGCGTGTTTATGGTCTTACCGCATTCTCGCTTTCGAACGATGAGTTAAGCGCCTTGTCCAGACTTCAATTCGACTCATTCAGTCAATTGATACAAGAGGGTGTTTATCCCGACTTCCATCCTGCGGGAACCCACGTATTCCTTTACTTTTGGACATCGATTTTCGGCTACTCTGAATGGGTTGTTAGGATACCCTTCGCGTTGATGGGTGTTGTTTCCGTTTACTTGGTTTACAGAATTGGGCGTTCTTTGTTCAGTGAGTCCTCGGGACTACTAGCCTCCGGTGCATTGGCTGTGTTGGCATTCCCATTGCTTTACAGTCAGATTGCCCGTCCCTACAGTCCCGGGTTAATGTGTTCAATGGCTTCTGTTTTTTTTCTGGTACGATTCCTCGGTCATGATCGTGATAAAAGTGGTGAGCCTGTTTCCAAAGGTAATTGGTTGGATATGCTTGGTTTCATCGCTTCCGTATCCGCCTGCATGTACACGCATTATTTCAGTTTCATTTTCGCAGGACTGGTATGTTTGATCGGATTGTTTTTCCTTGATAAGACAGTTTTTTGGAAATATTTTCTGTGTGGGTTGGGGATAATAGTGCTCTATATACCAGGTCTCGATATTTTCATACATCAGCTATCCAAGGGCGGCATTGGTGGACCGGATGGTTGGTTGTCGGCACCAGGCCCTGATGCATTTGGTCGCTACTTGGATTATGTTTTCAACGATTCAAGGATGCTGAAATTCATATACTTCGTAGCCTTCACAGGGGTGGTCATGGTTTACAGGGGTAAAGTGGCTTTTGGAAAATGGCATGTTGTTTCATTGTTTTTATTCTTGGTACCGTTCGGCATCGCCTATTTTTATTCTTTGTATGTGAATCCCGTGTTCCAATATTCCATTCTACTGTTCTCGTTTCCGTTTTTGTTGCTATTCCTTTTTTCATTTTTTCCCAAAGGGCGCTACGGAATAACTGCCAAGGTCGTGCTTGCCATAACAGTGATTGCAGGATTTTATAGTACTGTTTTTGAGAAGAATTATTATCAAAAGCAACATTTTACAGAATTCAGGACTATTGCGAATTCGATAAACGCATCCTTTGAGGAGTATTCCAAGGATTCGGTGACAGTTATTGCAAATGTTCATGCCCCTTATTACCTGAATTACTATTTGAAGGAAGGTTTTAAATTGGATTCAAATAGCGTAACTAGAATATCTAACGAGTTAGAGCGTGATGCATTTAACATTGCTGTCTCTAAATCCCAAACCCCTTACTTGATTTACGCGTATTCAAATATATATTCCCCACCTGAGCGCGATTTGTTCATTCGCCATTTTTATCCCAATGTTGTTGAGATTGACACATTCTTGAACTCCGGTTTCCGACTTTACTCTAGGTCTGTCGATTCAAGACCTGTTCAAACGTTTCCAGACAGACTAGTCCTCGCCAATGTTAGATCAAACGACTACTCTTATCGATTTGATTCATTGAAGCAATCCGTATGGTTTTCAAGTGCGGATGAGTATGGGCCAGCAGTTACACTTCCTATAAAAGGTTCAGGTTTAGCCAAAGGCCAAGTGCTGATGGGGAAGGCGGTGCTGTCGGATTTTGATAGCTTATCCGACATCCACATTGTAATCACTGTTGAGAAAAACGGCAATAAGTATTTATACAAGTCCAATGATGCAACTCTGTTCCGTTGTCAATCGAAAGATTTGTGTATTCCTGTTGTGGTGGAGTTGGAATCCGAACTACCACAAGACGCTGAATTAAAACTGTACGTTTGGAACAAAGGGGGGCGCAGCTTTTATCTGAGAAGTTTGGAGTTGGAAATTTACCGATCACGTCCAAACACCTTTTTCCCTCCAATGTAGGTTGCCATTACTTTTGTTTTCCAAATATCTTGTTCTGGGCATTTCATGATGTCTCTATCCAGTATGATGAAGTCGGCCAATTTGCCTTTTTCGATGCTTCCCAAGTGGTTTTCCATGAAGCAGCCATAAGCCGGCCAAATGGTAAAGCTTTTAAGTGCTTCTTGGCGTGTGAGTTTTTGATTCGGGAGATAACCGCCATCAGGATATCCTTTTTGGTCTTTCCTGCTAACTGCAGCATAAAATCCATAGAAAGGATTGATGTTCTCAACAGGGAAATCGCTGCCGCTGATTAAAACACCGCTATTCTTCAAGAGATCATGGTATGCATAGGCACCGGCCATTCGATTTGTGCCTAATCTGGATTCAGCCCAGTACATATCGGAAGTGGCATGAACGGGCTGCACGCTTGGAATGATGCCTGTTTTTTCATACAATTTCAAATCTGTTGGGTCAATTACTTGTGCATGCTCAATCCTCCATCGGTGGTCAGGGAGATTGGCTGTGGTGCGATTGTAAATCTCTAACAAGGATTTGTGTGCCGAATCACCAATGCAATGCGTGTTCATTTGATATCCGATGGAGGCAATGGCATTGGCAATGCTGTCTAGTTTGCTCAATGAGTGAATCAAAAAACCATAATGACCAGGTTTGTCCGAATAAGCCTTCTTTAACAATGCGCCTCTTGAGCCTAAGGCTCCATCACCATAAACCTTAAATCCGCATACCTGTAAGTGATCTGACCATGATTTTTTTCGATCGCGGTATTTCCCAATTTCCAGATAAGAAGCCATAGCGTTGATTCGCATTTGCAACTTGCCGGTTTTTTGCAAAGAATCTATGGTTTCAATGTCGTCAAGCATCAATCCTCCGCTTCCCAAGCCTGCATCTGTAACCATGGTCAGACCAACTTCGAAACAATTATTTTGAGCTGCCATTAATGCTTCCAGTTTTTCATTTATGGAAGGTTGTGGTATTATTCCTTGAACCAATTCAACTGCTGCATCGATCAGCATGCCTGTTGCTTTGCCGTTCTTTGTTTCTACGAGTCCCCCTTCAACAATCGTTTTTTCATTGATGCCGGCTAGCTGCATGGCCTTCGTGTTTACCAAGGCGGCATGACCGTCAATTCTAAGTAAAAAGACAGGTGTTTCAGGGAATAAACTATCCAAGGCTGTATTGTTCGGATATTCTTTTAAATCCCAGTCGTTTTGATCCCAGCCACGACCAAATACCCAACCTCCGGTAAGCTGGTTTTTTTTGATTGTCAAAGTATCGATTACTGCATCAAATGAAGTAGTGCCAACCAATGAGATTTTCTTCAAATCCAATCCATAACCGAAAAAATGACAATGACCATCATGGAAGCCTGGATAAACGGACATCCCTTTTAAATCGGTTCTATTCTTCGTTTCATATTTTGTGATTTCATCGTCACTCCCCGTGGCAATTATTTTTCCATCCTTGATGGCAAATGCTGTCGCCACGTAAAATGTGCTGTCAACAGTATAAACTACACCATTGTAAAATATGGCATCTGCTTCGGGTGCGGTGTTTTTGCAACCGAAAAAAAGTGTTGTTATAAAAATGATTGATGTAAAAACTATGGATACTTTCATGCGGTATTAATCCTTATGGAAGTTAGATGTATTTGCTTGCGCAAGCGGTGTTACTAAAATGTCGTTCAATGTAACATGTGAAGGTCTGGAAGCAGCGTAGAAAATGATATCTGCAATATCTTCTGGTCGCAAAGGAGTATAACCTTTGTACACCTGGCTTGCACGTTCCTCATCACCCCCAAACCTTACTAGCGAAAACTCGGTTTCTGCCGCGCCAGGGTCTACTGAGGTTACGCGTATTCCATAAGGCAGCAAGTCTATCCGCATCGATTTGGTGAGTGCATCCACTGCGTGCTTCGTAGCGCAATAAACATTTCCCTTTGGATAAGCTTCCTTGCCTGCAATTGAACTGATATTGATGATGTGTCCTGATTTTCGTGCAACCATACCTGGCATGATGGCTCTTGATACATATAACAGACCTTTTATATTGGTATCAATCATGACTTCCCAATCGTCAATGTTTCCTTCATGTATTGGTGCCAAGCCTGAAGCTAGTCCTGCATTGTTCACCAAGACCTCTATGGACTTCCAGTCGTCTGAAAGCCGTTCAATGGTCTCAGCTACAATGTTTCTATCTCGGACATCAAATGGCAACTTTAGAACCCTGGTATTTGGGGTTTCTGAATTGATTTCCTGTTCCAATTGATTTAGTCTATCCGACCTTCTACCATTGATGATGACATCCCATCCATTCCTTGCGAAAATAAGGGCTGTCGATTTTCCGAATCCGGAAGTTGCTCCGGTTATGAATGCTATTGGCATGTTTAGGCTTTGTTTAAGTTGCTTTTCTGATAACCGTAACTGAAATAAATTACCAATCCGGCGATCAGCCAGATTGTAAATCCCGCCCAGTTCTTCACATGTATTTGAGCCATCAGGTAAAGGCAGCTTAGAATACCAAGTACTGGAATGAGCGACAGACGGTATTGGAATGATGCGACTCCCATTGCCAGAAAAACAATGATGAAAATGAACATCGGTATGTAATCAACGTTTGAAATGGGATTGGCATGGCTTCCGAACCAGGTTGGGTCTATGTAAAACATGAACCAACAAAACACCAAGAACAAGGTTGGTGTGATGAATCGACTGTCAATGTACGGTACTTTGAATGACCTTTTGATTGATTTGTCCTTGTCGAGAACCAGTACGCCACCGCAAACCATTACAAATGCGAATAGTGTTCCGATGGAGCATAAATCCACTACGGTATCCATGTCGATGAACAACAGGGGCACGCCAACCAGTAAGCCTGTGACAATGGTTGCAAAAGATGGTGTTCCGAATTTCGGATGAATGGTTGAGAATTTTTTAGGAAGTAGTCCATCGCGACTCATGCTCATCCAAATTCTGGGCTGACCAAGTTGGAAAACAAGCAGTACTCCAGCCATTGCTATAACGGCACTCACCGCAATCATGCCACTGATCCATTCCAATCCAAGTGATCCAAATGCAAAAGCAAGAGGGTCGTCCACATCCAGGTTTTTATAGGGAACCATTCCTGTTAGAACCAACGAGATCAAAATGTAGAGCACCGTGCAAATCACAATGGAGTATAACATCCCTCTTGGAAGGTCTCGTTGCGGATTGTGACACTCCTCTGCAGTGGTAGAAATGGCATCGAAACCAATATAGGCGAAAAATACTGCTGAAACCCCTGCCAAAACACCACCGATACCTTCAGGCATGAATGGCGTCCAATTGTCAGGCTTTACATACGACATGCCAAGTGTAATAACTACGAGCACGACTATAAGCTTCAAAGCAACCATCAAATTAGAGGCGTTCTTCGACTCTTTTATTCCTATATAAACCAGCCAGGTTATCACGATATTGATAAGCATGGCGGGTATGTCCATGATGAATCTGAATCCACCAATCACAGGTGCTGTGATCCATGCCATGTATGCTTCGCTGTCGATTATGGCGTTGTCTGCCATACCTGATTGAACGGCTTCGAAAGCTCGCTTGGCTGAAAAATAATCGATGCCTGACCATGCTGGTAAATGTATCCCATCGGGGAAACCCAAGGCTGGAAGTTGCAGGTGGGTGAGTAGGGTGGAGAAATAACCCGACCAGGAAATAGCAACAACGATATTTCCTATGGCATATTCCATGATAAGCGCCCAGCCAATGATCCATGCGGATAATTCACCAAATGCCACGTATGAGTATGTGTACGCGGAACCTGAGACAGGTACCATTCCGGCAAATTCAGCGTAACAGAATGCTGCGAAACCGCATGCAATTGCTGTAAAGACAAAAAGCAATACAACCGCAGGTCCACCATCGGCACTGGCCTTGCCAATAGTGCTGAAAATTCCAGCTCCAATAATGGCTGCAATGCCAAACGCGGTTAAGTCACGGATAGTCAAATGCCGTTTCAAGCCTGATCCGTGAGATTCCAATAGGCCTTTCTCGGTTGCGTCGGCTATTGAATTTTTTCTGAATAATTGCATGAATGTTTTTTTGTTTCA
>JALRAP010000070.1 GCA_023262505.1 Bacteroidia bacterium | reverse complement strand
GCTTGTTCGTCTTGTTTTCGGTGCATCTGTTTTCTGATGGTGTGTTTTCTTTTATGTTCTTTGTCTGAGCTATTTTATGTTGAAATGCCTTGTCATATGACCCTCCACACCCAATTTGCTCCAATCCTCTAACTCTTGTTGGATGAATTCAGCAGTTGCTTTGGGTTGAAGCCCCAGAGAGTTACCACAAAAGTAGATGGAGCGATCGCGGCCAATGGAGGGGAAGAGGAACTGATTGCGCCATGTAGCCAATGGGTCTTTTGCATCCAGTTCGGCTGCAAAATCCTTGTTATTTTCAAACTTTTCCATCGAGCGCAAAAAAACGGAATTATCCGCTAGTATGCAATGATTCCCCTCAATGGAACAAGCAAATCACTGCCAAAGGCTTAATCAACAGCAAGGCATCCACCATCCATTTAGCCGAGCTTCTCGACAATTTTGTCACTGCCAAAATCGCCAAGCCCACCAACACATAGGCAACCATTGTTACTCCTAACACTTTGCTCGATATTGGTATTGCTACAGCAATCGCAATTGTACATGCCAGCATAACCAACAACACCAGCATGATTGTACGCTTGGGCCCTAGCTGAACCGATATGGTGTGCAATCCTTTCTCGAAATCTTTTTTCAAATCAGCCAAATCGCAAAGCCAAGCCATGGCCAGTACCATTGAAAAGTTCAGCATTACCATAGCAGTTAGCTCAAGATTGTCAATGGTAACTTCATAAATATTTACCGGCATATAAACGGTGATGATGACCCAGCACAAGGCTATAATCGGACCTTTTAGCAGAGGACTCCCTCTGAATGAAATTCCAATAACTGAACCGAATCGGTAAAAGAAAAAAAGGATTAAACAACTGCTCAATATCATCATCCGCGAAAGCGTGCCTCCCAAAAGCAATGATACAACGGCAGAAGTCACGGCCACCCAAAAAAACACCTGATTTGCCACCTTGCTTGAATCGGAGGACTTGTTGGTGGATGGAAAAGTATATGCAGAAAGTGTAAGTGAAAAAACCATCAACACATCCAACAAGAGCAAAGGGGCGTGAATAAGTAATACGCTTTCTATGAAAAGCAAAGTGGCACCCAAGGCAACCACCACAGGATGAGTCGTGATGGTGAATTGGTTTTTCAATCGGCAAGAAAAACTGCAAGTGCCGCGAAACCAACAGCGAACCCGATTCCTCCGCCTAGCAAAGACTTGTTGATTTTCATGGTACGAGCCTGTTTCTGATAGCCTGCGATAAATGGTTCAGGGTGCTCGATTCCCCTGTGTGATTTTGGGAGTTTCGGGGAAACCCTACCTAGGATAGCAGAATAAACGGCAGGACCGGGTATCCCATAGAAATTTGCGAAGCTAGAACCGATGCCAACACCTATGCCGGAAATAACATTCATAGGTTTTCTATACTCTGACAATGCCAATTTTTCTCCTGCGATGAATTGACGAGCCTCCTCGACATTGGGCTCCAAGCCATCTGTAGTATCTGGATCGTACACCAAGATTTCGGCACCGTTGTCGGGGGTAATGGAAAACACGTTAAAACGATCCAATCTTTTCTTCCAGCTGTCGGGCTTCGATTCAGGCTGAAATAGCACGTATTCCTCCTGCACCTGGTAGGTCATATATCGTTTCTCCTTGCCGTTTAGCATTTGGATGGTTCCTTGTCCATACGACATTGGGGCGCAAATGGCTGAAATCAAAAAGACAAGAATCACCTGTTGTATTTTCATGATAGCCTGATTTTTAGCCAAATCTAATCAAAAATCAATTCTAAATCACCCCGCTAAGAGATATGTTTCCAACAGCCCTTTTACGGGTGTTTTCGCTAAATTTGCTACCCCTGAAAATTGAACAACCATGTCATTCTACAGTTTTGAAGACCGTCACAACGGTCCACGTGCCTCCCAAGTTGCCCAAATGCTTAGCGAATGCGGCTATGCCAACATGGAAGATCTCATTTCCAAGACCATCCCGGCATCCATTAGAACCACTTCGGCGCTTCCAATTCGTGAGGCACTGTCCGAATCCGATTATCTGCGCGAATTGAAGGCTGTAGCTTCCAAGAACAAAGTTTTCCGCAGCTATATCGGTATGGGGTACTACAACACCCTAGTTCCAGGTGTCATTTTGCGCAACATCTTGGAAAATCCAGGTTGGTATACTGCCTACACCCCTTACCAAGCGGAGATTTCGCAGGGACGGATGGAGGCTCTGCTCAATTACCAGACCATGGTTTGTGACCTTACGGGGATGGAAATCGCCAATGCTTCGTTGCTTGACGAATCCACAGCTGCCGCTGAGGCCATGCACATGTTTTTCGCATCTCGTTCTCGAGAGCAAATCCAAAAGGGTGTTAATCGTTTCTTTGTATCGCAACGCTGTTTTCCGCAAACCATAGATGTGTTAAGAACCCGCTCGGCTCCAATCGGAGTTGAACTGGTGATTGCGGATGAGAACAATACAACCATCGACGGTACTTATTTCGGAGCTTTGCTGCAATACCCTACCGTTACCGGTGCTGTAAACGACTATTCAGCTTTCACTGCGAATGCTAAAGCAAATGGTTGCCGTGTGGCTGTTGCCGCCGACATCATGAGCTTGGTACTGCTAACCCCTCCCGGTGAATGGGGTGCCGATTGCGTGGTTGGTTCATCACAACGTTTCGGTGTACCCATGGGATATGGCGGACCGCATGCCGCTTTCTTTGCCACACTCGAAGAATTCAAGCGCGACCTTCCGGGAAGGATTATCGGCGTGTCCATTGATGCAGCGGGGAACCAGGCATTACGGATGGCTCTGCAAACGCGCGAACAGCACATCAAACGCGACAAAGCCACTTCGAATATCTGTACTGCTCAAGTTTTGTTGGCGGTGATGGCCGGCATGTACGCCGTATATCATGGGCCTGATGGATTGAAAGCCATAGCTAGCGATATTCACTCCAAGACCACCCAACTTGCCGATGCAATTTCCAAATACGGATACAAAACCATTGCCAATAATTATTTCGATACCATCACTGTTGAGGCAGCAGGCAAATGCGATGCCATCCGCACATCCGCATTGAACGCGGGTATCAACTTCCGCTACAATGCAGACTCATCTGTTTCAGTTTCCATCGACGAGTCGGTAACTGCCAGCGACCTTTCTGATATCGTTCATGTCTTTGCTTCGGCTGCCGGAGCAGCACCAGGCTCCAATGGCTTCCATTTTGAATCTGGAAAAACTGCAAGCCGCATTCCTAATCCAAGGAAAAGCGCCATCCTGCAAAATCCGGTCTTCAACAGCCACCACTCCGAATCTCAAATGCTCCGCTATATCAAAAAGCTAGAGAGCAAAGACCTTTCCTTGTGCCACTCAATGATTGCTTTGGGATCATGCACCATGAAACTGAATGCCACAAGCGAAATGGCTCCCGTTAGTTGGCCTGAATTCAGCACCATGCATCCGTTCGCACCAATCGACCAAGCTGCAGGATACATGCAGATTATTCAAGAGTTAGAAAAAGATTTGTGTGTCATTACTGGCTTCGATGCGGTATCCTTGCAACCTAATAGCGGTGCGCAGGGCGAATACGCCGGACTGATGGTGATCCGCAATTATTTCATCAGCAAAGGAGAAGGACATCGCAACATAGCGCTCATTCCGTCATCAGCACACGGTACCAATCCTGCAAGTGCCGTAATGGCGGGAATGAAGGTGGTAGTGGTGAAGTGCGATGAAAAAGGCAATATCGATGTAAATGACTTGCGTGAAAAAGCGGTGCTGCATAAAGACAATCTTGCATCCTTGATGGTGACTTACCCTTCCACGCACGGGGTTTACGAAGAATCCATCAAGGAAATCACCAGCATCATCCATGAAAATGGCGGGCAGGTATACATGGACGGCGCCAATATGAATGCGCAGGTTGGACTCACTTCGCCAGGCATGATCGGAGCGGATGTTTGTCACTTGAACCTGCACAAGACATTCGCCATCCCTCACGGAGGTGGCGGTCCTGGAATGGGTCCAATCGGTGTGGCCAAACACTTGGCTCCTTTCCTTCCTAGCCACCCGGTTGTGAAAATGGGTGGTGCCGATAAAAACGCCACAGCTGTTTCTGCGGCTCCATGGGGTAGTGCCAGCATCCTGTTGATTTCCTATGGATATATCCGAATGCTAGGTGGCAATGGTGTTACCAATGCCACCCGAATCGCCATTTTAAATGCCAACTACATAAAGAGTCGTTTGGAAGATCACTATCCCGTGCTTTATAAAGGAACAAACGGAACAGTCGCACACGAAATGATCCTTGATTGCAGGGCTTTCAAAATGAGTGCCGGCATAGAGGTTACAGATATCGCCAAGCGCTTGATGGATTACGGCTTCCATGCACCAACGGTTTCCTTCCCGGTAGCCGGCACCATAATGGTAGAGCCAACAGAGAGCGAATCACTAGAGGAAATCGACCGCTTCTGTGATGCGATGATTTCCATTCGCGAAGAAATCCGTGCCATAGAAAACGGTTTAGCATCTAAAGAAGACAATGTGTTGGTGAACGCACCACATACCGCAGCGGAAGTCACAGCCGACGAATGGAGCCATTCCTACTCCAGGAAGCAGGCGGCTTACCCCCTACCCTACGTCTATGAAAATAAATTCTGGCCATCAGTGAAGCGTGTCGATAACGCATACGGTGACAGGAATCTGGTTTGTACTTGTCCGGATGTTGAGAGTTATGCAGAGGCTGATGCAACAGCTTAAGCCTAGCTTTTAACTCAGCTAAAAAGTCCGATCGAAGAATTTCGATCGGACTTTTTGTTTGTACTTATTACGAAATGGAGAACCATTAATTGAAAAGAGGCATCATTTCAATTGGATGTACAAATCATCCATTTGAAGAGATGATCGACCACGATTCCACAAATATATTTTTACGATTGAATTAGGTTTTACTGATTCGGGTTTTATACGGAAATCGAATTCGGCCTGCTGCCAGGTCTTGCTTTTCTCATAGGGAACATTAAACCCATCCCATTGCAAGGTAACACCCTCGGACTCTATAGAGCACACTGCCAAAACATCGTTTAGTTTATCTTGGGAGTATACTTGGAACCTGACCTTGATGGCAGAGTCGTTCATGCCTTTAAACATGTCATTCAGATTGAAACTTGTTCCAGAACCGTATTCAACTTCAGGACCCAAGCTAGAGCGCATGCTACCGGAGAAACTGTTTCCTCCCGAGATGGTATTTGCGTTGAGTATGCCATCTGTAGATTCAAAATCAAAATATAACATTCCGTTTGCAGGGTTCGATTTCGGCTTGACTCTTTTGAATATATGAACCTCAAAATTGTAGTCGCCTAAGGTCTTGAATGGCTCATCTGGATAAAATGATTTGATCAGTTCGAAGTTGGGGTCTGATTTCAATTTATCCAATGGAACCCTAGCTTCGTTTGCACCGAAATGGGAATCCCAAAAAACTATCGTATTCAATGGCACGGGACCATCCAGCCCCCACTCCTCTATTGCAGGATAGAATCCCCACAATTCACCTGTTTTTGCCCCGTCGAAAGGATCTTTGTCTGAAGCAATCATCAAGTAAGGAAACAGGTAATAAAGTTTCTCATCGGAATAACCAGATTCCAAATACCAATTTGCAGCTTGTTGCACCAATGCTTCCTCCTTGTCGAGTCGAAGGGGTAAATATCCCTTGGCAAAAGGATAAATAACTGACGATATCAACGCAATGGCGATGAAACCATGGCGGAAAGCCTCGCCCTTCCTGTGAAAGAATTTTTCATCCAAGAACACGACACCGCGCCATGCAATCAATCCTGCCATTGGAGTGACACCGGCAATTGAACGCTCTAGACCTAAAGAACCAAACAATCCTTTCCACCAGAAAATTGAGTGGGCTATGAAATAAGTCAAGAAAGCTCCATAAATCAGCCAACTCTCTTCAAGTGAGTAATCGGTTGATTCCGCTTTCCGGTTGAAGAGCCCTTTGGCATCCTTTAGCTTCCAAAAAATACCTAGAATAAAGAGAATCAAAATCGGATAGCCAAGGATGATATCCATTTTTTTAACGTAGTGCAACAATTCGCCGCTACCATACAAATCGGCATTATGACCAGTATAGGGGTTTTGGTTAGCAACCCAGAAAAAGTCATCATAATAAAACCAACCTACAACGCTGTAAGCCAAAGTCCCAAATGCAAGTATTGGAATGAAGAACCATTTTCTTCGCAGCAACAACACCATTCCGAACAGCGGAAGCATCATGTTTCCTTCAGACCGAACAAATGGGAGAAAAGAAATCAAAAGCGTACCTGCCAAGTAACGGTTGTGCATGAAAAGAAATGTGGTTGCCATCAGGAACAGGCCGAAGGAAGGCTCAGTCAAACCGCTGTTAACTGAGCAAGCAAAAACCGGTGCGAGAACCGTGAACAAAAGAACCGGCCATGGGTTCCTGATTCCCAAACGCAATGCTATAAGATATGTAAACCATGCGGTAAGAGTTGCGGCCAAAGCGTTATATATCTTGATACCTATCAATCCGAATTGAGAAAACGGTGAAGTGACCAAGGTGAAAAAGGGCTTGCCCCAGCTATACAACAATTGCTCTGGATGCTCCCAGCTCCATTTACTGATTATATAGTGTCTAACACCGTCTCCACCCCCATACGAACCCTCGAATGTGATGGCTTGGGCCATATAAAAAACAAAAATCGAAACAAGCAGGAAATAAAAACGGACTTTTTCCTTGGATTCTGATTTGAAAATGTTGCTATCGCTCATTTATTTAGGAAATATAGATTGACACTGGCCAATCGCAAATTGTAAATTGTTTTTCTATTCAATCACCAGCTCATAAATTTTCCCAATTAAATCCCTTGATGGGAACGGAAGGTTTTCCTGATCGAATGGCGAGCCTGGCCACCATTTGGTGTTGTGGTACTCTTGCGTAACAATCAAGGTCATTTGGTTATTAGGAATTGAGGTTGATTGATCATTCATATAACCTACAACGCGCATCTTATCTGGTGAAGGCCCAATCCTCCAAATGATTTCGGTTGGACGCCAATCGATTTCAAAATAATAAAAATCCGAGCCGAATAATTCATCGTCTGACTGATATGTTTTTTGACTCAATGCACGGTACTTATCAGTCCATCGATGCGAGTAAAAGGTCTTACCTTCATACGTCACCTCTTGGCAACCTACATCAAATTTGGCAGGTTGCGGACAAGCCATATCCCAGTTGGTACATGCCACGGTGATTTTGTCCGCAAACTGTTTTAAATCCGAAGAAGTCCCAACATTCCATTTGTCACTGTTACGAGCATCACCTATCGGGTTTTTAACCAAAGGAGGGTAATCATAGCTTGGACAATACGGTGTTGCCTTCAAAATTTCGAAATCAATCTCACTGTAGGATATCAATGGCACCCTTTTATCATTGTCTCCACCCCAATAGGTTTCCATATAGCCGGTGTTGTCACAAGAACGTCGCTGATTCCACTCTCCTCCTGGAGGTTGGGCTAGCAACCAAATCGCATTGGTGAGTCCATTCCAAACATTGTTTTTGTTTAATAGCTCCGTGAGTTTGCACTTCAACCTGTATTTACCGTAGGTGAATCCGTGACGGGTTCTGATACCAACGCTTTCCTTTTTCCATATGCCTTCCCTTGTGCCAGGATTTCTCATGGTGATACTTCGGGTAACGGGGTCAGCGCTTACCGTCTCGCAAGGATACTTTGCCACACCGGGAAGAACCGATACTGTTTCATCTCTGCGGTAAAAAGCTTTGTCCCAATTATAATCGGTTTGGGTGTAGTCGACGCCCATAACGTCTCGTACCACAGGGATGTTTTCGAATCGCATTGATTTGTCTACGTTGTTGATGAATTGCTCAAAGGCAGCATCCATGTAAATCCGTTCGGAAGTACCGCAATTATCATTACCCATTGAACTAATATCGATACCTGGAAAATAGTATGGATTTGTGTACACTCCGGCTCCCGGGTCTGGTCGAGCATCAACCTTCAACGTTTTGGGGGAGGAAACAAAGGAAATCCCTTGAGTAGGGTTATCGTTGTATTTTGAATAGAAAAATGTAGGGTTGGTGTATCCGGTGCTATCCAATTTATTGAAATGAATTGCTGTGATAGGCAACTCGTCATAAGCTTGCTCGGTGGCTACAATAATGTTGAAGGCATAATTACCAACCCTAGGGTTTCTTTTCCATCGCTGATTCACACCCTGGTCGAAGCATTTACGCTCGAATCTGGGATTACCAACTATTCTAAAAGAATCGGCTATGGCATGGAACTCTCCATCTGCGGGAATTGGCTCCGTTAATCTAAATCCCGATGTGGTATCATCCCAACTACCGTAAAAATTCTCATGGGCCAATGGATTAAACTCACCATCACTCTCAAATTCATTGAACTTATATGTTTCATTCTGGTAATGGATCTTATACCTGAATCGAGCCGGTTTTCCCGTATTATTCTGGATAGAAAAAAGAAATTGGAATTTCCCTCCTTCGGCTTGACGTACAGATGGAATTTCAAATCCATTCTGAAAAGCGCCAGAGTAATCGAGGGACAGCCTAATGGTATCGCTTTTGCCCGTAGAAAAGTTTGCCAATGCATTGAAATCCTTTACTACGAATGGACCCTTTCCTGGGTTCACAGAATCCTTGCTCCTTCCACATCCAAAGATTGCGGCTGCAAACAAAATCTGTAACAACCAAAATTGATTTATAAACTTCATATGTTGTACCATCAATTGATTGTGAAAATATAGCTAACAGGTGGAAATGGTGAAGCAAAATCAGGGACATTGCAATTGTATCCGTTGAAATTCGCATCACCGCAATTGGTCGAAATTATGAGCAACTCATTTTTACCCTTACCAGTGAAATCACCCGAAAACAATACCCTCTTTTCATAATACTTAGGGTTTCTCTGTTCGGGGTAACCGGAAAAATCATACTCATTTTGTATGGCAAGACCTGCCGTAGGAGCGCAGGACACAGAAAACAAACCGAACTTTGGAATCGTCCTGTGAAACAAAATACTTGAAGTCTTGGCATTCGAAAAACTCATGAC
>JALRAP010000006.1 GCA_023262505.1 Bacteroidia bacterium | reverse complement strand
ACCTATGAGGAGGCACAAGAGGTGATCGAAACGGGTAATGGCGATATGCAAACCCAAGTGCTGCTGCTCGACCGGTTGGCAAAAATCATGCGCGAAGAGCGCTTCAAGAAGGGCGCCATCACCTTCGAAAAGGTGGAAGTGAAATTCCGACTGGACGAAAAAGGAAACCCCACCGGTGTATACACCAAGGAAAACAAGGATTCGAACAAGTTGATTGAAGAGTTCATGCTGTTGGCCAACCGCAAGGTGGCGGAGTTCATCGGCAAACATGGCGGCAGCAGCGCGAAAGAACGTAGCGGTGAAACGTCGGTTAAAAAGTTGTCGTTCGTTTATCGCATCCACGATTCTCCTGTTCCCGAGAAGTTGGAAGTGTTCTCGCGCTTTGCGGGACGCTTCGGCTACAAGGTGAAAACCAACAACGACAAGGAGATCGCCAAATCACTCAACAAGCTGATGGCCGATGTGAAAGGACAGAAAGAGCAGAATGTGCTCGAGCAGCTGGCGATTCGCACCATGGCGAAGGCGGTTTATACCACCGAGAACATCGGACACTATGGTCTGGCTTTTGATTATTACACGCACTTCACCTCTCCCATTCGCCGATATCCGGATGTGATGGTGCATCGCCTGTTGGAGCATTATCTCAACAAAGGAAAATCGGCCGAAAGGCCACCACTCGAAGAGAAATGCCAACACAGCACCGATATGGAGATCAAAGCTTCGGAGGCGGAGCGCGCTTCGGTGAAATACAAACAGGTGCAGTTTTTACAAGACAAAAAAGGTGTGGTTTTCGATGGACTTATATCAGGCGTTACCGAATGGGGGTTTTTCGTGGAGTTGGTGGATAACAAGTGCGAGGGTTTGGTGCGCTTGCGCGATATTGGCAACGACTTCTACGAACTCGATGAAGAGAACTACCGAATCATCGGTCACCGCACGGGTAAAGTGTTTGCGTTGGGTGATGAGATACAAGTAACCATCAAGTCAACGGACTTATCGAAGAAGCAAATCGATTTCGCATTGGCAGGAGAAAACGCCGCACCCGTAAAATCTTTCGAACGCGAATTCGGTTTTCATATCCCGAAGGGTAAGGGCGGCAAGAAAAGGCGGTGATGTTTTGCTTGTTAAAGTAAAGCTGATAAAAAGAATCAGGGGTTATTATTTTAAACCACTTTTATAGTATTATTTTTTTGATTTCACGCAAAGCTCGCGAAGTAAAGCGCAAAGTACGCGAAGAATAATGCGCTAACAAACAATGTTTGCGCCCTTTGCAAATATTAAACGTAAACCTAGCGCCCCTAGTGTACCAAAAATCTTTATAACTTTCTTTGCTTTCGGCAAGATAATAATCATATCTCATTGGCGTTGGCTACGGAATCGATGACTAGAGAATCGGGGGCTAGAGAATCGTTTTCTTGCTCCACAATTGAATCTTGTTCCATCACTTCGGGATACAATAAATTAACTAGAGAATCAAATTCTGATCTGACAAGTCCGTTTAGTTCGAAAGTGTCTCCGTCTAACACATATGTAACATAAGCTAGGCTATCCTTGTCAACAGAAAACTTCAGCAGGCCGTTTGTGCCTTCTTTTAGATCATAAATAAACGTTTCTTTAGTTTCCTGAGGTTTGCTTATCCCCAACTCCTCGCCATCGTTTATGCCGTTATGATAACCCCATTCATACGCGGTGTAAGTAAAAATTATGGTTGCCAACGTCCATAGGAAATAAAAAAGCTTGTTTGTCATAAAAATATTATTGGATTTGTTTGATAGTAATCAAAAACGGTTTCAACGACACCGGCAATTGAAACAGAAGTTTGAGGTAGTTGATTAAATGCTTAGAAATTCCGTGATAACAATCTGCTTGAGATGTTTTAATCAAAAATATTAAAAATGCTGAATCCTGTAAAACCTTATCTAAACGTTTTTATTGAAAATCCATAACAAATGTGGTTCCGGTTTAAATGGATTTGATTTTATATTGCTCTGTATGTTGCTTTTTTTTGTTTTGGTTTCACGCGAAGAAAAGGCGCCAAGAGCGCAAAAATTTTTACTCTATTATGTAATCTATTTGTCCTTTGCGAAAACCTTTGCGCCACTTTGCGAGTAACCATCCAAGTGATTTCACGCAAATGCGATTAAGAAATTTACAACCTTGTTGCTTAATTCAAACTACTACCTACTACTTACCACCTACCACTTACCAAATCCAGACTTGAAAATCCTTTTCACCACCACCTCTTCACCGCAGCGGATGCGCACCAGGTAGGATCCATTAGGTACTTTCCATTCGATGCGATGACTCAACGCGGGGGTGGTTGATTCGAAATAGGCGGCGCGCTTGCCCGACATGTCATAAAGCTCTACTTGGATGTTTCCTGACACAGGCAACGAGACCGTTGTTTCGCCTTGGAATGCCGTTGGGAAAATATTGATGGCGGTTGGGTTGTTCCGGCGAATCAGGATGGTATTCGACAATGATTGATCGCCATCGAAATCTATCTGCCGTAAACGGTAATATAGGTTTTGCACAAGACCGATCGGATCGTTGAATTCGTATGTGAAAGCGCTGTTGGCGTTTCCGCGACCTTTTACCTCACCCACCTTTTCAAATACAGCGCCTCCTGTTGAACGTTCCACTTCAAAACGGTCGTTGTCGGTTTCCGAAAGCGTAACCCATCGCAAGAGATTGCTGTTGTTTCGAGCCTCTCCTGTGAAGGATATCAGTTCCACCGGCAAAGGGGTGGTGGTTGGTCCGTTTAATTCAAAATCATCAATAGCCACACCGGCGGCACCAGCCGTATTGTCGCTCTTGAATCGCAACCGGAATCCAACCGACGCGTTGCCGGCTAAAAAGGATACATTGTAGCTGCACAAAGAATAGGTTGCCTTGTTGGCATTGAAATAAGCTTGGTTGATGGGGAAAGCAGTTGCGGAGGCTGTGTTGGCAAAATCGTACCAGTTGGTAGCCACAGTGCTTCCTAAGGGATTCCAGTTGTCGCCTCGGTCGGTTGTGTATTCCACTATGAGGCCGTCATATTGCAACTCAAAAGCGTTCTTGCGGTAGAAGCTCAGGGTATACGTACCCGGAAGCGTGCAGTTGAAGTTGGGCGTCCACAAGCGTGTGTCGGAATTGTCTGCGTATGTAGTGGCTGTGAGGCCCGTAACCCAAGCACTGGTTCCGCTTCGCACACCACTCTTGGCCGCTACAGCTGAGTTGCCGCGCTCGAACGGTGTTCCCGAAAATGTTTCGGATGCGAATGACAACGGATCCAGATCAAAGCTTCCACCGTTGGCAATCAGGAACGGTACACCCTTATTTGGTAATACCTGCACAATTCCGTTGATGGTTTTTGTGAGTGTGTTGTTTCCGTTAATCGTGAGCGTGACATTGTACAATCCTGCAGCGGAGTACATCTTAACAGGATTTTTCTGGGTTGAAGTCGTGCCATCGCCGAAGTTCCAGCTCCACGAAGTGGCTTTGTAGCTGGCATCAAAAAACTGAACGGTTTTTCCTCCGTAAATAACTTTACGGTTAACGGCGAAATCGGCGTAAGCGTTTGCAAAAACATCGCTCGTGAACAATCCGCGTCCATGTGTGGCAGCGGCAACCAGGTTATCGCTTGCGCGGATTTGCAACATATCCACCCGCGTGTTGGCTAGTCCGTTGTTGGATGGACCCCATACGGTTGATGCGCCGCTCAACAGGTCTGTTGACCAAACGCCCAACTCGGTAGCGATCAAAGCTTGCGATGCATTGCTTGGATTGAACAATGCCCAGCGCACCGGCATGTCGGGAAGGTTGCCTTCAACCGAAGTCCAATTGGTTCCGCCATCCAAGGTCTCCCAAACACTGGTGCTACCATAGTTGGAATAAGTGGCCAACAAGTGGTTGTCGTTTCCGTTTTGGATAGCCACGCATGATACAGAGCCGGTAGGCATACCTGTGCCTGTGATATTTGTAGCGGTGTTGGTGCCATTAGCATTATCCACACGTACGACTCGTCCATTGCTGAGGCCGAAGAATACGCGATTCGCGGTGTTGGGCGATACCGATACGTGGGTAACCCTGCCGCTATTGAAAGCTGTTACATTAACCGATTGCAAAGTGCCCGATGTGGGCGCGTTCAGTATGCGGTAATAGTTTCCGTTGCCATTGGCGGCATAGAGGTTGTTTCCTACATTGTCATAATCTGATGGATTCACAAAAGAACCATTGTTGTTATTGGTTATGCTCGCAAACGTAGCACCACCGTCAATCGACCGGTAATAGTTGTTATACACATACGAGGTGAATTGGTATTGCGGTTGGTCTTGGTCGATGTGCGTGAAACAACCATCGCCACCTGTAGCCTCCACAATCGAATTTACGCCTCCCGAGGTGAACTTGTGCGTGCCATTGTCCTGTGCGCCTGCCAAAAAGTAACTGGAGTAGGCTGTTGGGTGCATCGCGCAAGCATAGTACTGCGTTACATTGTAATTATCGCTTTTAGATACAACCGTTGGTATGGTAGCCGTGCCATTGGTGGTACGGAACACTCCACCATCGTTTCCGAACAATATATTGGATGAACTTCCGGGTTGATATACGATAGCGTGTTGGTCGGCGTGCATGTATTGGAATCCGAAGCCACCATACCAATGTGATATCTGTTGCCAGGTGCTGGCTCCGTTCACCGATTTGAACACATCGATACCGCCCACGCACAATACATCTTGGTTGTTCGGATCCACCGCCAAGGCCAAATCGTACCAAGCTTGACTCCTGGTAAAGTCGGCGCCGATTCCTCCGTCAGCATCCGTAGGTAAGGTTCGGGTGGTCCAGGTGGTTCCTTGGTCGAGTGAGCGATAAAATCCGCCCGCTCCGTTGCCCGAACCTTGCGTAACAGCGTAAATCACATTGGCATTGGAAGGCGCACAGGCTATTTTAATGCGTTGAACTCCTGTAGTGGGAAATCCGCTGCCGGCTGCATTCAACTTGGTCCACGTTCCTGCTGCGCCTGTTAAAGATTTATAAATGCCGTCAGTGCTGAAAAGCCCTATTGCGGCAATCAATACATTATTGGCGGTGAGTTCCAGATCACAGATGTCATCAAACGAAGCGCCGGTGGATATACCCAAAACCTTACTCCAACTGGCACCACCGTCCGTACTCCTTTGCAACCCTGCACGAGTTGCGGCAAAGATGTGGCCACTTATGGGATGTACTACGATTTTTTGCACGTATCGGAAGTTTACATTGCCAAGTGTAGAGGCTATAGGTGTCCAACTTGTGCCTCCATCTGTGCTTTTCCATATACCGTTTCCACGGATGGCGTCGGCATTGAAGTAACCTTCACCTGTCCCAAAATATCTTTCGTTAGTGTTGCTTGGATTGAATGCCATGCAAACAATCGCTATGTTATCAAACAAATCGTTGATGGGTACCCAAGTTGGTGTTGTTGCTGAAATGTTGGTGGTTTTCCACAAACCACCTCCAACACCTGCGGCCCATACGGTATTACCTGTTGGATCGTTGGGTTCGAACATGATGGCCCGTGTGCGGCCACCCACATTGTTGGGTCCGCGTTCCGTCCAGTTCATAGTGATGGCGCCAGCGACTCGATTGCCAGATGGTTCGCGCCTCAAGGCATCGGCGTAAGCCAGGGCCTGCAACAAACGTTCTCGCGGTACGGTATTGGTTGCAGGATCCTTGGTGAGTTCAAACTCCTGCTCTACGGCTTTGTCGATACGATCGCAGAGCGGAATCCTATATTCATTTTCTTCTTCTTCGGACGAATCCTTGATTGAGCAGATGGGTGTTGGTCCATCTTGGGTATGAAACATGCAGGCGAGCCACAATAATGAAGCTGCAATGATGAAAGGACTTCTTATGTTTCCCTTGATAGGCATGGGTGATATGCATGTTGTGGAAGCAGCTTTTGATTACTGGCTCACCACTTTGAATTCCGTTCTTCTGTTCTTTTGGTGTTCTGCTTCTGAACAGCGCACCTTGTTTTTGCATTGATTGACCAACATGGTTTCCCCATAACCCTTGCCTGTTATCCTAGAGGAATCTATGCCGCCCTTTTTAACGATGTAATCAGCGGCCGATTTGGCTCTTCGATCCGATAATGCCATGTTGTATGAATCAGGGGCACGGCTATCGGTATGAGAACCGAGCTCTATAACAATTTTTGGATTGTCATTTAAAATATTGATTAGCTTATCCAATTCAATTGCGGCATCGGGTCGGATGTTCCACTTGTCCAAGTCGTAATAAATGTTCTCGAGCACGATGGGTTTGTTGATTATGATTTTCTCCAACAGTAAGTTCACTTCCATTGAGTCGTTGTTGATTCCTTTTGTGGAAAAATCCTTGGAACCCGCAAACCAGCCGTCGGGATTGGAGGAAACGGAATAGTCCATGTTGAATTCGCCTTCCAAGGAGTACTTTCCGTTTGCATCAGTAACCGCTGTGGCCACAACGTTTCCGGAAGAGTCTTTCAACACCACAGGGGCATTTGGTATCGGCACCAATGTTTCCTTGTCGGCAACCGTTCCGTAAATAACCAACTTGTTGATAAACTCGAGCATCCAGATATCATCATCACCATTACCGCCTTTACGGTTAGATGACAACATGCCGTATTTCATATCGGCAGAAAACCAAACACCGAAATCGTCTTTGTGTGTATTGATAGGGTATCCTGCATTTCGAGGTTTTTCAGATGCGTTCAAATCGATTTTGAACAAATCCAATCCACCAAGACCTGGCCAACCATCCGAAGAAAAGTAGAGTAAACCATCGGGACCAATGTAAGGGAAAGCCTCATTGCCACTGGTATTTACTTGCTTGCCCATATTTATTGGATCAGACCAAGTACTTTCTATGCGGTCTGAATAATAAATATCCATTCCACCGCTGCCACCCGGCATGTCGGAAGCAAAATAAAGTCGCTTGCCGTCTATCGACAAACATGCATGTGCAGTGTTATATTGAGCTCGGTTGAATGGTAAATCCGCTGCTTCAGACCATTTACCGTTTTCCAACTTCGAAACCACGATCTTCAGTCGAGCGGTTTTATCGTTTCTGTTCAGCGATTTGCCGTTGTTGCGCGTAAGGAACATTTCATCGCCTTTGGCGCTGAAACAAGCAGGGCCATCATTGTATTCGGATTTCAACTCCTCTGCAAAAGGAGATACGTTTGATATTTGCTCCAAACTTCCTTTTGCATAAAAGAGTGAAAGAAAAGGATCACCTGTCCAGGAATGTGTCTTATCTTTCATACCCCCTCTTCCGCGAGAGGACACAAAAACGAAACCATCGGCAAATCGCACTGGCGAAAAATCGGAATTGGCTGAATTGAATTTTCCGTTCGTGACTTTATATCGAAGACTGTCTTTCAAAAACGAATCCAACATGTGAATCGCTTCCAACTGGTTTTTTGCGCGTTCGTCTGCAGAAGCTGTTGAACTATATTCGGTAAAATACTGCTGTGCTTCTGTATAATTGGCGTTTGCCATCAGCATTTGAGCCAATCTCAACTTATCGTTTGGTTCAACGCTTTTACCGCCATTTACCAACTTACGGTAATAGGTTTCGGCCTGTTCGGTTTGATTGGTTAAACGAAAACACTCACCTATGCCACGCAATGCTTCAGGCTTGTTCGGATCTTGATCCAGCGCTTTCAAGTAAAGCGGAATAGCTTCGCTGTATGCGAGTGTTCGTTGCAGTTTCTGCGCCCTGGTGAATGGACTATTATCCTGGCTGAATAAATCGCCATGGATCATTGCCGTGATAACAACCAGTAGAAACAGATTTTTCATAGACAGCCTATTATACATTCAATTGTGTTTTAGGTTTGATTTTCAGTGAAATATATTGTTACAAGTGTAAGATTTCGCATGATTTTAAAAGAAAACCATGCTTAAATTTAATAAAAACAATTAAAAATCAACTACTTAATAAAAAAACAGTAGTTATTTATCGATGCGCGTTCCGTCGAACTTTACCTCTACTCCAGCCCTGTAAGTAGTGAAAAGTATTGGTTCTCCCTCTTCATCGAACGATTTCCATTCGCCATCGGGTAAACCTAATTTGTAATTGCGGACCTCTCGCAACTTGCCGGAATCGTAATAATACCGTTGCTCGCCATTTTCCAATCCGTTCAAATAATCGCCTTCAAAAGCCTTCTTACCATTATCAAAATACCCTTTCCAAGTGCCTGTTTGTGCATCGTCGGTATAACTTCCTTCGTAACGGTAACTATCGCTCTTGAATTCCCATTTGCCTGTTTTGAGTCCATCCACATATTGTCCGGTGGCAATGGTTTTACCTGAACCATCATATTCCTTCATCTCACCATCTTCACGTCCACCAATATAATATTCCTCACGCAAGGTTTTTCCATTCACATGGTACCAGACCCAGCTACCATCGGGTTTACCCTTGTTATATGAACCCTCTTGTTCGAGTGCTCCGTTGATGTAATAGAACAACCATTTTCCAGTGCGTTTTCCGTCTTTGTATTCACCTTCGGATTTGATTTTACCGCCTGGATAATACATTTTCCATTTTCCCTGCATCAACATGTTTTCATCCACGATTCCTTCACCACTCACTTCGTCGTTAGAAAACATTTTGGATGCTGTAATTTCTCCAGTGCGGCTGTATTCCCTGTAAACACCTTGTTTCTTACCATCGATGATGTTGACCGAAGATTTCACTCTTCCGTTATTGTGATAATCACGTTCAATCTCCAACTTCACATCAGGTGTGTTATCTACCACGATTTGTCCGTTCCGGTACACTTCCATTTTCTTTACCGATCCGTCTTCACCGAAATATCGCACAGATCCATTGAGTAAATCATCCTTGTATGTCCATTCGGTTTTCACTTTACCTGATGCGAAGAATTCCTTCCATATTCCTTGTTTGGCTCCGAACTTATCCTTTCGATTCAATTTCTCTTCCGATGCAATCAAATCGTTTTTATACGTGATGAAAGAGATAATACGTCCATCATCCTCTGCTAAAACAATGCACTTTCCTTCCTTTTTTCCATTCTGGTAAACCAGTTCCTTGGATTTGGCTCCACTTTCATGGAAGTAAACCGCTGTTCCGTTTTTGATTCCCTTTTCAAAAAACTCCTCACTGCTTTTGTTACCGTTGGGATAAAAATCTGTCTGTGATTTCTTGTTTCCTTCCTCGTAAAAAATCAATGATTGCAACACACCTGAGTCATAAAAAAATTTCCACGTGGAATCTGATTTTCCTGCTCTACGCAAACCTTCAGAGCGAAGAATTCCATTCTCGTGATATGACTTCCATATGCCCTCCGGTTTTCCATTCACCAACATACCCTCGCTCTGCAAAACTTTGTTGGGGTAGAAAAAACGGTTGTAACCATTCGGATTTAACGAAGTGGTATCTTGCGCATGGACCGAAGCCATGGCAACAAAAAACCAAATCAAAACAAGGGCGGTCCGCATGGTGGGTTGAAACAACAGCGCAAATATCATCAACCGAAACGATAACCAACACCGATACAAACCAAACATTAACATATATAAACTTTTTTTAAATAATTAAATGTTGATGTTATTAGCCTGTTAATACCGTTGAAAAATAATCATACCACACATTGACTTACTAGGTTATGAGCAGATATCAACAATGTATTGACGTTTATCAACATACTTCCTGTTTGTTTTCTAGTTGTTTAAAGGTTTTCCAACAATCCATGATATGATCTGAGTGTTTATTTTTTCTGTCGCTGTTTTGTTATGAATGTTGTTGGTATTTCAGATAAAACAGATGTTGGTTGATCCAAGTACATTTTCTATCAAATCAACTGTTCAAGGACTTACATATTCGCAAGGATTTGATTTCAATAGTTATGAAGATGTTTTTTGTTTTTCAACGGAATCATTGTTGATTACCCATCCATCCAAAACCTTGTAAACCAGATTTCAAGCTTTTCCTCAAAGTTAATTGTTGATAAAGCGGATGAGGTTGTTAATTATCTAATTTTACATGGTAATTTACCTTATCGTTTAAAATTCAAACCTTTACATATAAACCATGATAACCAACCAAGTCTCCATAGGTTCAGATCACGCCGGTTTCCAGCTGAAAGAAGAACTAAAAAGCCGTCTACTTCAGATTTCACCTGAATTCATCATGCATGACAAAGGCTGTTTTTCGGACCAATCTGTCGATTACCCCGATTATGCACATGAAGTAGCTAAATCGGTCAGCCTGGGCGACGTACAAATGGGTATTCTTATTTGCGGCAGTGGAAACGGTGTTTGCATGTGTGCCAATAAACACATGGGTGTTCGTGCTGCTTTGTGTTGGACCAAGGAAATCGCCTCTTTGGCCAGGCTGCATAATAATGCCAATATCATCTGTATTCCTGCACGTTTCGTTTCAAGCGATGAAGCATTTGCAATGGTGGAAACTTTCTTGAAAACCGCTTTCGAAGGTGGTCGACATGAACGTAGGACGGAAAAAATTGAAATCTGATCAAATGTATTTACGCCTCGCATTGTTTCTGGCATTCTTATTCCAGACAACACTACTTTCTGCTCAAAGTGTAGCTGATTTTGCACCGCTAGTAAATCCGGCCACTTTGGGCCAACACGTGGAGGTTTTGGCATCCGACAGCATCGAAGGACGTGAAACGGCGGAACCGGGTATGCAAAAGGCTGTTTCATATGTAGAAAAGCAGTTCCAGTCTTTCGGACTCAAACCTCCTTTCAATGGGTCATACCGTCAGGAGGTTCCATTTGTGAAATGGAATGTGAATTCATACGATGTTGGCTTTGGTGAAAACATGTACGAAGCCGGGAAGGGTTTTTATATGATGCCACCGGGACACTCAAATCCTTTATTCGTCAGCGGTAAAGCGTTCTGGGTTTGTGCCATTGATACACTACCAAACACTGTAAACATCACCAAACAAAGCATGGTGTTGTTACTCACTTCCCATATGAAGAACATCACGGATGATTCCCTCAACAACCTGATCAATGAAAGTGTGAAGAAGCTGAGTGTATCGAAGGTGGCCGCCATAGTAGTGGAACGGAACTTCGATGGTGATCGGGAAAAAAGGCAAATCAGAAGGATGAACAGCGGTATGCTGGCATTGGTAAAACAGGAATCATCTGCTCAACCACCTGTATGCCATATCTCACCATCTGTTTATAAAGACATCAGAAAAAAATCAAAACGCGAAAAGGGATCATCATCCCCCATCATTCACCTTAAAGAGAACTTCACCATCAAGATAAACGGATACCGCACTACCTGTTACAATGTGGGTGGTATTTTGCCTGGTGGCGATGCGGGAGACCAATATATCCTGGTAACTGCACACCTTGATCATTTGGGGAAGCGCGATTCGGTTATTTATTATGGTGCCGATGATGATGGATCAGGCTCTGCAGCCGTCATGAACCTGGCAGCGGCTTTCGCCGAAGCGAAGCGACAATCAGTGGTTTTGAAACGAAGCATCCTGTTCCTGTTGTTCACAGGCGAAGAAAAAGGTCTGCTGGGTTCCACCTATTTCACCGAGAACCCACCAATACCCATGGAGCAAACCGTAGCCAATCTCAATATTGACATGATTGGTCGGGTTGATACGGTATCCCGAAAAGACAATCGATACGTATATATCATCGGCTCGGATAAGATGAGCAAGGACCTGCATCAGTTGAGCGAATCCACCAACAATACCTGTTGTCAGATAAACCTCGATTATACGTACAACGACGAATCACATCCCATGCGGCTGTATTATCGATCCGATCATTACAGCTTTGTGAAAAAAGGCGTACCTGCAATCTTTTATTTCACCGGTTTGCACGACGACTACCACAAACCCACCGATACGGCCGATAAACTAGATTATGTAAAGACGGCATCGATTGCCCAACTGGTCTTTTCAACCGCTTGGGAGTTGGCCAACCGTCCAGACCGAATAACGGTTGATCAGAAGCGCTGATAACGGATGAGTAACAACTCAAAGATTGGTGCCCACCTGGCGGTATTGTCGGCCAATCTGATTTATGGTGCCAACTACAGCGTGGCGAAAGAGGTGATGCCCGCATACATACAACCTTTCGGTTTCATCATGTTGCGTGTATTGTTCACAGCGCTTTTGTTTGTCATAACCGATTTGGTCATTGGCGGCGAAAAGGTGGAGCTTCGGGATCGTTGGCGGCTTTTCCTTTGCGCTGTTTTCGGTGTGGCCATCAATCAGCTATTGTTTTTCAAAGGACTCGACATCACCACGCCGATTAGCGCCGCATTGATGATGACCTCCAACCCCATCATGGTACTTATCGCGGCAGCCATCATTCTAAAGGACCGCATCACCTCCATTCGTATTATTGGGATTGTATTGGGAATCACAGGCGCTTGTTCACTGATTCTTTCGCGCGCATCAGACAGCGAATTGGCTGGCCATGCATTAGGTGATGTTTTCATTTTGATTAACTCCTTATCGTTCGCCGTATTCCTGATCATGGTAAAACCCCTGATGTCGAAATACTCAACAGTAACGGTCATGAAATGGGTTTTCATGTTCGGTAGCATGCTTGTTTTCCCTTTCGGATGGTCGGAATTCAACATTATCCCGTGGCATACTTTTGATGGACGCATTTGGGCCATGGTGGCATTTGTGGTCATTGGAACCACAACGCTAGCATATGTATTCAATACTTATGCCCTCAAGAAACTTTCGCCATCGGAAGTAAGCGTATATATTTACTTGCAGCCGCTTTTTGCAGTGATGTTCGCCATCATGTTCGGAAAAGACACATTACAAACGTCCTATTTGGTAGCAGCAGCACTCATCTTTACGGGGGTGTTTCTGGCTTCCGACAGATTTTCGGTCAACAAATCGAAATGATTTAACTTAGCGGAAAAATTCCGCATGACACGTTCCATGACCGGCTTTGGCAAATCCGTAGGAAGCCACGCCGGAAACCGCATCTCGGTCGAGATTCGCTCCCTCAACAGCAAATCACTTGAGATGAATACGCGCCTACCAATCGCTTATCGCGACAAGGACATGGACTTGCGTAACGAAGTTTCCAAACAAGCCGAGCGAGGTAAGATAGATGTGACCATTTCTATCGAGCCCGGCCCCGACGCCTCTTCCGAGGTTTTCAACGTTGAGATTATCAAAGCCTACGCCAAGGAATTGAAATCGGTTTGCAAAACCACCAAGATGTCCAGCACAGACGAACTTTCCACCATACTCCGACTTCCCAATGCTTTGAATACCGAGCGAAATGTGGCCAGTGAACAGGAGTGGAAGTCGGTGATGAAACTTTTCAACTCCGCCATGAAACAGTTTCAGGAATTCCGCGAACGTGAAGGCAAGGTGTTGCACAAGGATTTCGAGATGCGAATCAAAAACATCCGCGAACTGCTGAAGAAAATTGAAAAGGCCGAGCCCGCCCGCATGGACGCCGTACGCTCACGATTGGATAAAGGCTTGGCTGAAATCTCTAACAACACCTCAATCGACCGAAACCGTTTTGAACAGGAAGTCATATACTATCTGGAGAAAATCGATATAACCGAAGAAAAGGTGCGCCTTAAAGCACACTTGGATTACTTCGACGAGGTTTTGCGAGGCAAAGAGTCTGCCGGTAAAAAGCTCGGATTCATCCTACAGGAAATTGGTCGAGAAATAAATACCATCGGATCTAAAGCCAACGACGCCAGCATACAAAGGCACGTGGTTGAAATGAAGGATGAGTTGGAAAAGATGAAAGAGCAAACGGCTAACATTCTCTAATCTGCAATGAATAAAATAACACAACCGCGATTCTTATTGATGGCATCCATCTCGGTGCTGGCGTATTTCGTGGTAATGTCATACCTCACCGTAGTACATGAGCCGCAGCATGCTTGGATTGGTGCCATCCGGGAAATTACGATACTTCCAATGATGCTTTTTTTATTGCTTCTGATGATGGTTTCGCTGTATGCCATGTGGGTGCATCGACGCTCATTTGATTTAAAGTTGATGGGTTCGATATTATTGCAAGCAGCCACAGTATTCATGATGCAAAACGCTGAAAGGATTTTCGGATAAGTTATGAGTCAGCCTCGATTGATACTCTTTTGTGGTCCGTCCGGTAGCGGAAAAACCACCATCGTGAAATACCTGTTGGAGCACATCCCTCAATTGTCATTCTCTGTATCGGCCACCACCCGCAAGCAGCGACCCAACGAGATAGATGGTCGTGATTATTATTTCATTTCGGTTGACGAATTCAAAAAGCGCATTGAGCACGATGCTTTTTTGGAATGGGAACAAGTGTATGAAAACGGCTTTTATGGAACCCTCAAAACCGAGGTCGACCGCATCAACTCATTAGGCAAAGTGCCGCTTTTTGATGTGGATGTTGAGGGTGGTATGCATATCAAGGAAAAATACGGAGCAAATCTGCTGGATGTTTTCGTTAGGCCACCATCGCCCGACGACCTGCGCAAGCGTTTGGTGGCAAGAGCTACCGAAACACCCGAAAGCCTCGAACGACGTATAGGCAAAGCGGCCCTAGAGCTCGAGTACGGCCCTCAATTCACCCACACCATCGTAAACACGACCATAGAACAAGCATGCAAAGATGCTTTCGATCTCGTGCAACGCTTCCTATCCACAAAATGAAAACAGGCCTTTTCTTCGGCTCCTTTAATCCGGTTCATGTCGGACACATGGTGATTTCCCAATATATGGCCGAATTCACCGATTTGGAACAAGTGTGGTTGGTGGTATCTCCGCAGAACCCGCTCAAACCATCAGCCTCTTTGTTGCAAGACTATCACCGGTTTGAAATGGTGCGCATAGCTGTGGGGGATTACCCGAAACTTAAGGCGTCCAAAATCGAATTCGGACTACCCCGGCCCTCCTATACGGTAGACACGTTAGCGTATTTGCGTGAAGAATATCCCGAAAGGCAATTTGTTCCTATCATGGGTACCGATAATCTTGAAAACCTGCACAAGTGGAAAAACTGGGAAAGCATTTTACAGGAGCATGAGTTGTATGTTTATCCACGCCCGAATCATGATGGCGGCGGACTTTCCAACCACCCGAAAGTAAAATTGGTCACCGGTACGCCACTAATGGAAATATCAGCCTCATTTATCCGTAACGCCATCGCCCATAAGAAGGATGTGCGATACATGCTTCCCCAAGAGGTGTACCGATATCTTGACGAAATGAACTTTTACCGCAAATAGGGCATATTATTTAAATTGTTTATTATTGTAAGGTAAATCCTTGATAGATGCAGCCGCAAAAAGTATTGATAGTCGACGACGAGCCGGATGTGGAGCTACTGTTCCGCCAGCGTTTTCGTAAGGAGCTGCGCGAGGGCATCATGACCTTCGACTTTGCTTTTTCGGCCGATATCGCTTTGGAATATTTGAAGGGCTTGAATCCCTTTGATGTGGTTTTGCTGCTTTCAGACATCAACATGCCAGGCATGAACGGCTTGGAATTGGTCCGACATGTGAAAAAGGATTTTCCGCTTTTGAAAGTCATAATGGTGACCGCTTATGGCGATGAGGCCAACCATATGGCTGCATTAGGATATGGTGCTGACGACTTTATCACGAAACCAGTCGACTTCACCTTCCTTAAGGAACGGATGGCCGCTTTGGCAAAAGGCTGAAATCAGAATTGGAAATAAATAAAGGGCTGTACCTCGGTATCGGTGAGCTGTATTGAAAGCTGTATGGCAATGGCCAGTACCAGGAATTTCACCACCAAAGGTGTTCGGTAATGCATATCCCGTAAAAAAACCTTCCAGTTGAATGGCAGCAAGATTAAAATCGCCGCTACCAGGAAAACGATACACAATTCCATATTTTTCCAAAATACTTCAATCAGTACTGCTGGATCGGCATAGTGCAAAAACGAGCCGTATACCAACAAAGCGTCATTGAACGAAAGCGCACGGAAGGGAACCCACAGCAGCGCCACGCAACAGAATGTGATCACCCAGCCCATCAAAGTGAATATCATGTTCGACGGAGTATTGGGAACGAGTTTTTTCCAAAGCTTGTGAATTACCAGCAACAAGCCATGGGCGACGCCCCAGAATACAAACTTCCAATCGGCGCCATGCCAGAAACCACCGATGAGCATGGTCAATACCAGGAAGCAAAGCTGAGCGATAAATCCTTTTCGGTTGCCACCCATGGGGATGTAAATGTAATCGCGTAGCCAGCTTGATAACGAAATGTGCCAGCGCCTCCAAAACTCGGTAATGGAAGTTGATTTGTATGGTGAATCGAAGTTGAGGCAAAGCCTGTATCCCAGCAGCAAGGCAATTCCTATGGCCATATCCGTATAGCCACTGAAGTCACAGTAAATCTGCATGGTGTAACAAAGCGTTGAAAACGCATGCTCATAGCCGCTGAATGAACCCGGCGCCGAAAAAACCGCATCTGAATATTGCGAGACAAGGTCCGCTACAACGGCTTTTTTAACGAACCCTTTGGTGATCAGAAAAAGCCCTTCATTGAGGTGTGCCCTATTTATTACAGGTGTGGATTTCAATTGCGGCAGAAAGTCACGTGCGCGCACTATGGGTCCCGCCACCAAATGCGGGAAGAAGGTCATGTACAATAGGTAGTCGGAGAATTCGGGCACGGAAACGCGCCGGTTGTAAACATCCACCAGGTAACTGATGGATTGGAATGTGTAGAAGGAGATACCGATAGGCAGGATCAGGTGTTCGAGCTGAAAGCCCTGACCCGTAATATCAGAAACACTATGTAGGAAGAAGTTCCTGTATTTGAAATACAATAAGAACGATAAGCTAAAGGAAATGCCTGTGATGAGCCAGGTTTTACGGATGGCGTTCGATTTAGCATTTTGTATCAAAACCGAAAAAAGGTAATCAAGCGAAATGGTTGCAAGCAAGAGAAAAAGAAAACCTCCACTAGCCAAATAGTAGAATAGGAAGCCGAATAGAATGATATATACGGAGCGGAACACGTCACGTTTCCAAAGCAGCACATAAACAGCCACGAAAGCGGTAAACAATACCAGGAACGCCCCATCCGTAAATATCAACGGCCTATTGGGGTCATAGGTGAATAGCTGAGATATAGAGTTCCACCAGTTCATTGCCTATTGGGTGTTATCTCAACGTTTACTGTTTTTCTACCCATGTTTTTGAATGGAGATGATATGGAGAAATCCACCACTCCCGCTCGGGTCATGTATGCAGCGGCATGCGAGAACCAATGCCTGTATGATTGTTTTGTAGGGTGTCTTCCATCCTCAGCCCTATCTAGCGAAAGCGTGGTGGCATCAAAAAACATGGATCCATTTTCATCTTTTATGACTTGTATGATACCCATGTCTTTTACCCAAGCAGCGGGGCCAAGCCAAAACACCCTTGCGCCAGACGCCGCAATTTTGGTATTGATGGTTTGTATGTATTTCTTTCGGGACTTCATGTTGCTAGACAAAATCTCGTTCAGTCCAACACACATGATGACGAGGGTTGGCTTGTATTCGCGCAAAAAATAATCCAGCGTATCGGAATTAGCCCAGTTTTTGGTGGTGGAACTGTTCCAAGTTACGGTTGCCAATAGCTTGTGGCCGTTAAGTGCACAATAACTGTAAACAGGGTAACGGAGTCCGCCACACTGAGAGTCACCCATTAACATTACGCGTTCTTTCTTGGTTGTGTCGCCATAGAAAACCGTTTTTGGCGCTTCACCCATCACCATGCTTGCACTGTCTAACGGTTGCTCTCCATTGGGCAGTTGATATATGTTTCTTAAGGTATCGGCAATGGAATCGTTTAATGCAGTTGAAAAAATCAACGAGTCGTTTGAAACAGTTTCTTCTTGCTCCTTTGGGCCCTCAGCTAAACCATCCAAGTTTGGGAGTATATCATGCCTGTGTTGGCTTCTTTCCTCTTGGTTTAGGGTTGTTTTCTTGAACCCATCCGGAACGGGAATCAAATCCGCGCCAATTGCGATGAAAAGCAACGCAACAGCCGCAAACCCCAAGGCTGTTAAGAGCAATTGTTTTGTTGGCGCATCAGGCCGTTGCATAATCTGGGCAGCTCGATTTAAGTTAATGTGCGGTTGTTGGTATGCCTTTAGGATGCCTTTTCGCCACTTCTAGCAGATGATTTTGACCGTTTTGGATGGGAAGACAATGGCTAATAAGTCCTTGAAACAGATGGAAAAAGATTACAAATGCAACATATTGGCTTTTGTGCAGGATGCTTCAGCGAAATCGGTCGCAAGATATTCAAAATGATCGGCATGTAGAGGATAAAGTACAATCATTTTGTTAAAATGGCTGGGCGCAAAACAGACAGGAGTTTGTCAAAAAAACACATATTTGCAAGCTGTATGTCACAAATCCCATTATCAAGCGGAGAACAGGCTCAAACGCCTACAACCGATGATTCCTCCTTAAATCTGCTCGAGGAAAAGGGGCGTCAGCTGCATGTGGTGCTGATGTGGATTATTGCCATCTATTGCGTGGTTTTTTTCTTCGTAAATCTGATGATTGATCAGCGGGAGCAGGCTGTTATATCCATTTCTGGTCTGCCTGCCGTTACAATTACATGGCTTTTGTATAGTTACGGGTATTACTATTATTCCAAGCTTTGGAATGTCTTTCAAATTTCGGTGCTTATCATTTTGATTGTGATGTTTTCGGGCCCAGATGTTTTTGCAACCATCTATTTCATTCCAATAATTTTAGGATCTCTGATTACTTTTCAGGGTAAGGAAAAAACAACTGGTTATGTAATTGCGGCCCTCATCACAACATTGATGGCGGCCTTGCAGATTTATGAAAGAAAATTGGCGGCCCAATTAGGAGGCTTAGGCTCAACGGCCGTTTTGCTCGAGAGAACCATCAATGTGGCTTCCGCGACGATAGTGGTTATCCTCCAGGCGGTTTTCATCATTCGCACCAACGACGCCATTCAGGAGAAACTTATCCAAAAGGCAGAGGATGTGAATCGCAGGAACGACCAGCTCAAGGCTGCGGTGTTTACGCGCGACAAGATGATGTCGGTGCTTTCGCATGACCTACGCTCCCCATTAGCTTTATTGTATTCTGGTCTCGATGTCTTAAGTCCAGGCAAGCTCTCGCCAGAGGTTCAAGAGAAGATGGTCGAGCAATTCAAATCAAGAACCGGGCAAACGTTGGATCTTGTTGACAACATGCTGCTGTGGTCTCGCATCCAGAAGGATGCGGTTGTCTACTCACCTACTGCTGTGAATCTCGAGCAGATATACCGCTTTGTTGAATCCTATTGCAAGCTGCTCCAATCCGGCAAGAACATACGTTTCGAATTCAATTTCGCACATCGCGAAGGCCTTCGGGTGCTGTGCGACCGCGACATGGTGGAGGCTGTTTTTAGAAATCTGATATCCAATGCATATAAGTTCACACCAGAAGGCGGTGTGATAACCCTTTCCTCCAACCAATGCCCTGGAGGTTGGTGTTTTGATGTGATTGATTCCGGCAGAGGCATGAGCCTCGAAGAGGTTGATATGGTGAATCGCGGCGTCTCTTTTTCCAATGAAGGCACCAATCACGAGAAGGGAAACGGCTTGGGAATACAGCTTGTACAAGACTTCTTGTCTCATCACAACAGCCGTTTGAAAGTGGAATCAACCTTAGGGCGTGGCTCCATGTTCTCCTTCAGCCTTCCCCTGGTCTGACAATGTCAAAACATTCTCCACCTTACCCCTTTTTTGTTTAACGGATTTCGCTTTTTCTTTCTTCTTCGGACGAGCGTGAACTGCTACCATTCGTTGTGAATCGGATTTTACTTCGGCTATTTTCCGCATCCCCCAAATAAGATCCCTATTCGCTTTGCGCACCTCGTCCAAATCAACAACCGGATACGGATAATCTTTTCCTAGCTCAAATCCGTAAAAAACCTGGTCCATTTTGGTCATTAGCCAAGGTTGGTGTACGAAAACCGTAGGAAGCGCCCCCAATTCAGGCAACCAGCTTTTGATGAATTCCCCCTCGGGGTCGTGTTCCACCGTGTTCTTAACGGGGTTGTAAATACGGATGGTGTTGATGCCTGTGGTGCCTGCCTGCATTTGAAATTGCGGATAATGGATTCCAGGCTCATAGTCGAGAAATTTTTGTGCCAAATGATATGCGCCATGTCGCCAATCCTGCAGCAAATGGTGGGTAAGGAACGACACCACTAAGGCGCGCATTCGAAAGTTCAACCAACCCGTTTGCGCAACGCAACGCATGCAAGCATCTACCAGAGGAACCCCCGTGTGGCCGGTTTTCCAGGCTTCCACAAGTTTTTCATCCAAAGGCGGCATTAATTTTTCATAACCTTTGTTGATGCACTCGGTTTCGTACCTGCACTCCGTTTCAAACTTCTGAATGAAATGGCAATGCCAATGCAAACGCGTTAAAAAGTTCCTGAAAGAGTTCTTGGTTTGTTTTTTCAACACATGGTTTTTGGTGGCTTGCCATACTTGTCGTATCGATAAGTTTCCCCACGCCAGGTATGGCGATAGCCTGCTACAAGAAAGCCTGCTCTGTTTGGGTTTGGATATGTGTTTGCTGTAATCTGCACCACGGGTCTCCAAGAAGCTTTGCAAATACCGGTATGCAAAATTTTCTCCAGGAGGCTGAAAGTTGTTTGTGTTCTGATGCCACGACAAAACCAATGATTCATTCAATAAAAACGGATTGGTGAACGCTATGGCCTCTTGTTTCTCGTACCGGTTTATTATGGCCGACCGCTCCATCGTTTCATACCATTGGTCATCCCAGCCCAACCGGTTTTTAGCACCACGCACGATTCCGTCACGTTTCGATTCAATCCATTCTATGTTTTTGTTTTTAAAATAGCGCTTGATAATCTTGTCTCGCTCATAAGTAATCCGCACCCCTGATTCCATATAACTAAACACCTTTGAAACCTCAAACACCGAGCACAAATGGGCAAACACCTGTTCGGCTTCTGCATAAAAAAGCAATGGAGATTTGTTATAAGGCGCTAACTTATCTGAAATATCATTCAATGATCCATATTGGAACCATAAGTGACGGTACGATGTGTCAGGATGTGAAATGATGGATGGCTCGAAAATGAAAACGCATAAATACGGCCTGACATCCCGCTCCGCCAAATACAGAGGCTCGTGATCCTGCGTGCGCAAATCACGCTTCAGCCAAACAATATTTAATTGCGGCTTTTTCAATGGCTATGGTTGTGCGTATGGGAAGCGCTCGATGACTGTTGCCGACAAATAGGCATCAAGGCCTTGGCACCCCAAAACCCCCGCACCGGCAAGGTCGGCAAAGCCATCTTGACCAACTAGCCCATCAGGCAGATGGATATTTACGGGCTTTCCTATCAAGATGGATGTTCCATTCAATGGGATCGGAATGGTCATAACCGCCTCCATTTCCATTTTCACTATTGCACTCTTCACAAACGGAGCAATGCATCCATTCTGGAATTCTGTATCGAAACCGCAGACATCAAACTCAGAAACCAACCTTCCATATTTGGCAGATGTTTGGTGTGCCTTGTTTCGTTCACTTACGTGGATGATGTTCAACGTGTATTTTCCGTTAGCGGAAATGTTCCTGACGGTATCGCGCTCTTGGGCATTCGGTCTGCAAACCAACCCCCACAATGCCGGGTCTGCACCAAAGTGTATAAGCGAATTGAAAATAGCTAGATTGTTAATCCCTTCGCTTGAAACAGTGCCAACCAATATTACGGTACGGAAACCCGCTAGGGAATTCATAAACACGCCACGTTTGCGACTGTCCATTTGTTGGATTTCTTCTTGAGATATATGTTGATCTTTGCTATTCATTTCATTAACGGATGATTTTCTTGTTTTTCAAAATACCGGTGGTTAGGTAATTTTCGGAAAAGACTTTGTTCTTTTCAACCGAAAACAAGAAAAGCACATGGTCACCGGCGAATCGAATGGTTTTTGTTTTTTTCAATAACACCAAGCTGCACACATTGTTGAGAACGGGAAACCCCATCCAGTCGCCCAACTCCCCTCTTTTCCGCAGCCAGGTTATTTTGTCGAAACTAGTTCCCGACATTTTACCCAAATGCTTCACCAATCCGAATTGCGATTGATCCAAAAGCTGCAATACCGCCGTATCGGATGATTCGAGGTTTGTAAGTGTTTGTGTGTTTTCGTAAGCTGCAATCATGTAAATCTTTGGCTTCATGCTAACGGCACACACATACGTGCAAATGTTCATATTGGCTTTTCCCGCTTTTTGAGTAGAAAGACTATAAACGGGAAAATCGGGTATGTTCCAGGGTTTGCGCACGGTTTTTGGATATCAATCAGTTAACACCATTCTTCAGCTTTTTGTTTTGCAGCATCCATTGTTGACACCCTCCATGGCAGCTCATTTTCGTAAATTTGCACGAACATCATCATAACCACTATGCTTTTTCCAGGCGCGGTAAAGACCAAGCTACCCAATACAGGTACTACCATATTCACCATCATGTCGGCCCTTGCCAAAGAGCACGGTGCAATTAATCTTTCACAAGGCTTCCCTGATTTCAACGTAGATCCCAAATTGATTTCGCTGGTGCATGAGAACATGTTGGCTGGACACAACCAATACGCTCCTATGCCAGGCATACCCGCCTTGCGGGATGTATTAGCGCAGAAGTTGGAATCTTGCTATGGTACAAAAATTGATTCGGAGAAAGAGATCACCATTACCGCAGGGGGCACCCAGGCGCTTTATACTGCCATTGCCGCAACCATTCGCGAGGGCGACGAGGTCATTGTCTTTGAGCCTGCATACGACAGCTATGTTCCTGCCATACGGTTGCACGGCGGCATACCCGTGCAGCTTCAATTGGCCGCTCCCGATTTCCAAATCGATTGGTCACAGGTCAAAAAAGCTGTCACAGCCAAAACAAGGATGATCATCATCAACACGCCTCACAATCCTACAGGTATGGTGATGACCGGCAAAGACATGCAGCAGCTGGAAAAAATCGTGCACAACCGCGACATTTTCATTCTGAGCGACGAGGTGTATGAACATGTCATTTTCGATGGACTCTCTCACCATAGCGTGTTGTCTTATCCCAAACTCGCGGAACGTAGTTTCGTCGTATTTTCATTCGGAAAAACAGTACACGCCACAGGATGGAAAACAGGATATTGTGTTGCGCCGGAAAACCTGATGGCCGAGTTTCGCCGAATACATCAATACATGGTTTTTGCCGTCAACACCCCTCTGCAATACGCTTTGGCCTCCTATTTGGCAGAACCGTCCACCTATCAGAACATCCCCGCATTTTATCAACGCAAGCGCGACTTAATCTGTCAGCTTCTTTCAAAATCCAAATTCGACATATTACCCTGCTTTGGTTCTTATTTCCTTTTGTTGGATTACTCTAACATCTCGGATGAAAAAGATACGGTATTCGCCGAACGCATAACCCGCGAACACGGTGTGGCAACAATACCCGTTTCGGTATTTTGCAAAAACCCACCCAAAGATATGCGACTGATCAGGGTGTGTTTTGCCAAGGAAGACCAAACTCTTGCCGCAGCCGCCGAAAAACTAGTTGCCATCAATAATTAGATGAAAAAACTGCGAATCACTCTCGTCCAATCCACATTGCTATGGGAAGATCCCGCAGGCAATCGCATGTTGATGGACGAATTGTTGAGACCCATTCGCAAGGGTAGCACGGATGTGATAGTGTTGCCTGAGATGTTTACCTCCGGCTTTACGATGAATGCCATCCGGGTGGCAGAAACAATGCACGGTAACACGGTTACTTGGATGCAGGAAACAGCTGCAATGAAAAAGGCCGTTGTTTGTGGAAGCTTAGTGATCAAAGATCGGAACCGCTTCTTCAATAGGTTCGTCTGGGTACAGCCCGATGGGACAATATTACACTACGATAAGCGGCACTTGTTCCGTATGGCTGGAGAGCAATCAACCTATGCCGCAGGCAAACGACGCGCAGTAATTGAATACAAAGGTTGGCGTATTTGTCCACAGATATGTTACGATTTGCGTTTTCCAGTATGGAATCGCAACCGCAACGATTACGACCTGTTGTTATATGTTGCCAACTGGCCAGAGAGACGCAGGGCCGCTTGGATGAAGCTTCTGCCCGCAAGAGCCATCGAAAACCAATGCTATTTGGTTGCAGTCAACCGCGTAGGAACTGATGGTAAAAACATGGTTTATGCCGGCGACAGTGTTGCGTACGACATGTGGGGAGAACCATTAACTGACATCAAGCCCCACAAAGGGTCTGTTGTAACGGTTTCACTTGATCCAAAACCCTTGCAAGCGGCGCGTAAATCTTTTCCTGTTGGCTTGGATGCCGACGCTTTCTCACTTCGCGGCTGATACGCCGTATTCGCTCAACAACCAAGCCAGACTCGCGATTGCGCCTGCACCCAGGTGCAACTCCCTACGATTGACTTTGTCAAACGTATCGATATCGGTGTGGTGATAATCGAAATAGCGCTGTGAATCTGGTCGAAGCCCGATCAGGAGTGCGCCTTGGTCTTTTAATGGACCAATATCAGCTCCGCCCCCATCGTCGTCCCATTGGAAGATGGCATAAGGCTCGAACAGGTTTTTCCATTGGCGGAACCAAACACGTTTCGCATCATCCACACAGGTTGAAGAGAAGCCCGCAGGCGTGAAACCTCCTGCATCAGACTCAATGGCCGCGATATGTTTCTCCCCTTTGGCCTTTGCCTCTTCTGCATATTTCTTTCCACCTCGCAATCCGTTTTCTTCGTTCATGAACAACACCACGCGTATGGTGCGTTTCGGACGCAGACCCAGTTCTTTGAATATGTTCAAAACTTCCATTGATTGAACACAGCCAGCCCCATCGTCATGAGCACCATGTCCTTTGTCCCACGAATCAAGATGGCCACCCACTACGATGATCTCGTCGGGGAACTCGCTTCCGCGGATTTCCGCAATCACATTGTGTGAAAGCTGATCAGGACGTGTTTCACAGTTCATTTCAAGCTCTAATCGCAGCGAAGGGTTTTGTGCCAACGCCAGGCTGAGTTTCTCTGCCCCCATAGTGGAAATGGCGCATGCGGGAATCTTGGGAATGCTGTCTACATATCCCATGGCACCGGTATGTGGATTGTCATCCATTGCAAGGGTCAATGAACGTGTGATGGATGCCACCGCGCCGTATTTGGCTGCGTTTTGAGCACCCGCCCAACGATATTTTCCGGCATCGCCGTATGCTTCGAACGTGTGGTAGAATCGTTGTTTCATGGGGGCGTTGAAAAAAACGATTTTCCCTTCGACTTTGTCGCGACCAAGCTTCACAAGCTCCTCGAAAGTCTTCACCTCCACCACACCAGCGGTGAGTCCGCCCTGCCTTGTTGCCACGCTACCGCCAAGGCTGAAAATATTCAGCTTAGACTTCCCCTTCGAGGTAATCATATCCAACCGCTCCACATCGTTGCGCACCCAAACAGGTACCATCACCTCTTGCAGATAGCAGCTTCCGTGTCCTACATCACGCATTGTTTTCAAGGCCCACTTGACAGCCTTTTCGGCATTGGCAGATCCGCTCAGTCGATTTCCAATGGAATCCGCCAAGTATCTAAGCCGTTCGTATGACTTCCCTTGTTCAAGGCAATGGGTGAATATTTTGTTTACAACTACAGAGTCTTGACCAAAGCTGCGGAAGTGGCCAAGCATGATCACGCCTAGTCCCACCATCAACAAACGCACGAATTTTGATTTCATCGGTTACAATTTCCAACAAATATAGGATTATGGCAATAACCGACAGCTATATTTCAAACAAGTCGAGCTCTATCGGTTTGGCAATAACTCTGCTTTACTATTTTCGTGATTAACCACATAACCACATAACCACAATATGGGTCTATTCAATGCAGTAGCCAAAAGGGTTTTTCCGAGTGTGTTCATGACCAAGAATTGCTTTAGCCAGTGTGGCGAGGAGCTAGTCATCACATCTCTGTTACGTCAAATCGGAAAGCAAGGAACAGGGTTCTTTGTCGACATCGGAGCCTTCGATCCTATGGTAGGATCTAACACATACTATTTTTACCGACTTGGATGGCGCGGCATCAACATCGATGCACGGCCTGGAAGCATAGAGAAATTCAGTGCAGCCCGACCTCACGACATAAACTTGGAGACCGGAATAGGAGCTCAAACGGGAAACCTGAAATACTACATGCTGGAATCCGAGCCAGGCATGAACACGTTTTCATTGGAAACCCTGCGAGCGTGTCGCATGGAGGACAAGATAACCTCAACAGCCGAAGTCCCTGTGGTGCGCTTTGAAGAAATTCAAAAGAAACATATCCCGGCAAACACCCATATCGATTTTGTCAGCATAGACACCGAGGGCCATGAAATGGATGTGTTATCGGGATTCAACTTCAATTTGCACAGGCCATCTATTTTCGCAGTTGAATTGAATGGCGTAACCTCGCTTCATGATGTTTCTGATAACCCCGTGCATTTGTTTTTAGAAGACAAAGGGTACATTGCCGTAGGCAAAAACGTTATCAGTATCGATGTGGCAACGGTGTTTTATTTGGCAAAAGAGCACGTAAAGGCTTAATTGCCTCGCTTCAAAACCGTGATCTCAACACGCCTGTTCAACTTACGGGTTGCTTCAGAACTGTTTCCTGAAATTGGCATGTTCTCTCCATAAGGAATGGTTTTGATCCGCGACTCCTTAATGCCTTGTCGCACGAAGTAGTCCATTACCTTGTTGGCGCGTAACTGCGACAACTCCATATTGGAAGCTGCGTCACCCTCTGCGTCGGTGTGTCCGGAAACCAACACGTAAGTGTTTTTGTCCATGTAAAGCATCTCCACCGCGCGTTCAATGATGTCGTAGGTGTTATCTATCGAAAGCGATACGGATCCGGTATTGAACAACACATGGTCAAAGGAACCAATCACGTGCTGGTCGTTTTCGTTGCGTACATCTTTAAGCGGACAACCACCGTTTGATTTCGGACCGCTTTCCAGTGGACAGAAATCAACCATATCCACAATGCCATCTTCGTCTGAATCAGGACAACCACGGGTTGCTAACGACCCTTTGATGAATGGACATGGGTCTTCGAAATCATTTACACCATCACCGTCTGAATCGGGCGACACGATTTTGTTGTTCGGTACAATTGGAGTGAACACAGAAGGAGCAGGTTTTTGGTCAACTATAACCTCTTCTTTGGCTATGGTTTCCTTAACGGGGTTTTCTGCTGTTTTTGTTACTGGTTCCTCTACGGTTGGAGTAGGTGTTATTTCAGCCGGTGTTTCTTTTACCGCCTCAGCCACTGGGATATCTACCACAGGCTTGATAGGTTGTTCAACAACGGCTATAGCTGGTGTAGTCTCTTCTGGCTTTTGTATTATTGGATCAACGGCTATAGCCGGTGTAGTCTCTTCTGGCTTTTCTATTACCGGCTCAACGGCAGGAGCATTAATAACTGGAGTCACCACTAAATCGGTATGGGTTAACTCCACGGCTTTCGGCTCAACCGCTTCACTCGGTGCCACCACCAATGGTTCGGGTTTTACCTCTGGAATCACAACAGCTGGTGTAGGTTTAGGAACCTCAACAATCGGTGCGGGTTCTATTGTCGGCTGATGTTTGATTTCTTGAACCGTTGCTTTTGTTTCTGCTTCTGGGTTAACTACATTTTTGATCGAGCTCACGGTATCAACGACTACAGGCTTTGGTTTTTCTACAACCGCCACTTCTTTTTTCTTAGTCTCGTTTTTCTTTGGGTCCTCCTTGCGCGGCTGTTCTTTCTTTTTCTCTTCGATGGGCTTTTGTGCTTTTTCTTTGGCGCGTGGAGTCCAAGTGAGCGACAATTCAAATGCGCCATATCCCCTGCCTGCATCTCGCACTTGTCCGGTCATCACATCATAACTCATACCCACTAGGAAGCGGTCTACCTGGTAACCGGCATACACCACCATGGCCTTTCCGGCTTTGCCAAAAACGCCTGCTTGAATTTCATGGTGCTCGTTATTTCGATACGCACCCAAAACACCAAAACCCGTTTCATTGAACGGACCTTGCTCAAAATGGTAAACATTAGGTTTCAAAACCAATTCTTCGTTGATACGGATGTCGGCTCCGGCGTGAACCACATGCTTGATAGGAACGCGTACATCTTCTCCGAAGAAGGACACGTCTGGGCGGTTCACGTTCATCAACCCATAACCTAAAAAGGGTTTGATGTTGTCCTTTTTTCGGCCTTCGCGCTTCCAAAACAAACCCATGTTTAGTCCTGGTCGAATGATGCTGGTGTTCTCAAAGGTTTCTCCGGAAGAAATATTGGGATCGTAACCCAAGTCTTCGTTGAACTGGTTGTCAAATGTAAGCTTAGAGGGGTTCAACGATTTATTAATCGCCCCAAGTTGTAGTCCAGCCGTAATGCGGTTGCTACCCTTGTATCCGAAAGGAACGCCGTATGATAAGCTTCCTGCCAACTGCAAGGTTTTGATAGACGCATCACCGGCTCCGTTACTATTTACGGTGAACCCTAATCCGAATCGCCCAACAGATTTGTCGATGGAGAAGCCTTTAGTGGCAAATGGCGTGGCAGGTCCGGCCTCTTGTCTGCGGTAAGACAATGTGGCTCTGAGGTTTTCAATGCCCGATCCGGTAAGGGCGGGATTGAATGTAAGCGGGTTGTTAAAGAATTGAGAATAGCGAATATCCTGAGCCTTGGCCTGGCACAGGGTAAATATCAAAGCAGCTATAATCGAAAGCCTTTTCATCCGCTTAGCGTATCAGGTTTATACTGCCTCTGTGATAACTGGTTGCACCATTATCAAGATAAACTTTGATGGCATAGTTATAGGTTCCTACGGGTACGGTTCCTTTCGGGGATTGACCGTCCCAACCGGTTTCTGTTTTTTCGGCATTCCAAATGTTCTTACCCCACTGGTCAAACACCGACATGTCTGCATACAGGATGTTGTTACCACGCACACGGAACAGGTCGTTTTGTCCGTCGTTGTCGGGGGTGAAGGAGTTCGGAATGAAAATGTTGTCTGGTAGAGCCACGCGTACGTCCAGTTCGGTGGTATCGCTGCAGCCCGTTGTATTGGTGGCGATACAAGTCACACGATAGATACCCGTATTCGGATAAACGTGGTCTGGCGAAGGCAGCGTAGAGTTGTTGCTGGCGGATCCGATATCCCCGAAATCCCAATCATAAGTCACACCTGCAACATTATCGGATTCAAACGACACCAAATATCCGGCTGAGCTGGAGCTGGCAGCAGCATAGCTGAAGTCCGCTTCGGGAGCATCAAATACGGTTGCAACAACTTCTATGGTTTGTTCAGCCACACAGCCATAACTGTTGGTTTGTAAAACATAATAAGAAGCGGTCTCATCAAGAACAGGAGTAGTGAACGAGGTGCCAACTTGCACCAGGCTTCCACCCTGTGGCTCGTCGTACCAAGCGTAGCTGATACCAGTAACAGGCACGATCTCGATTGTGGAAGTTGAGAATGGACAAACACCGTTTGCTATCACGTTTAGCGTGTTGGGTAGCGCCAATACTTCTACTCGGATGGTGTCTGAAAACACGGCTGTTGAGGTGGGCGGAGCATACCGCAGTTGATAAGCACCGCTCTGTTTTGCAGTGTATGTATTGGATGTTGCACCGGCAATGGGGCTTCCATTGCGATACCATTGGTTGTAACTATTGAAAGCGGATGTCAGCATAACCGAATCGCCTTTACAGAACGATGTAGCTCCTTGTGTGGTCACCAAGTTGTTTGCCGACAAGTATGACACGCTTACACTTGCTGGAGTTGATACGCAGCCGTTGTTGTCAGTAACAGTAACGGTGTATGTGCCTGCTGCTGAAACCGAGATGCTTTGCGATGCACTGCCGTTAGACCATAGGTATGCTGTTCCCGTACCAGCGGTTAATGTGGCTTGACTACCCTGTACCACCAAAACGTTGCCAGAAGGTGTTATGGTGGAGTTGGTGACTGGATGATAGTTCACCGTCATTGCCATGGATGTTGCCGAACACCCTGCGGCATTAGAAACCAAAACCGTGAAACTTCCTGCATTGGTTACGGATATTGATTGCGTGGTTGCCCCGTTCGACCACAAGTATTGTGGAGCTTGTCCCGCTGTTAAAAACACAGTGTCGCCAGGGCAATTTGGTGCTGAGCTGATGGATGAAATGGTTGCTGCAGGAGGCTGCAGAGTCATGATTTGCTGAGGAGCCGATGTTCCACTACACCCTAGTGCGTTTGTAACGGTTACCGAATATGTACCGGCATTTGTAACTTGTATTGTTGGGGTGTTGGCACCGTTCGACCATTGGTAGGTCCCTTGGATGGATGATGACAATGTCACCGTATCTCCCATGCAAATGGTATTGCTTCCACCCACTACAACAGAAACACTAAGCCCTTGTGTGATGGTGATGCTGATTGGGTCCGACAATATGGTGGTGCCATTCGAACCACTTGCTGTAGCTGTTAATGTTTGTTGTCCTTGCGGCAGTGTGGAAATGGAAAAAACACCATTGGCAGAGGTCGCTGCCAATACGCCGTTTGCAAACAGTTTGTAGTTTGATAAACCGGAAGGAGTTACTTGTATGTTAACGTTCGAACCAGCACAAAAACTGTTTCCGTTGGTAGACAGCGTCAACATCATTGGTGCGATTTTTCTTACAAGGTGGCTGTAGGGATCGCAGAGGTAAACCTGGTGATTGGCTTTGTTAAGGCAAATAGAACTCACGCCGTTGAATGTGGATTGTAAGACAGGCCCGTTTATCATCCCTGGAATTCCAGTTTGTCCGGCGTAAACGGAAACAACGCCTCCTGAAATCTTTCGAATGGTGAAGTTGTCGCTGTCGCCCACAATTATGTCACCAGTTTCTAAAACACAAACACCCCATGGGTAGTTGAAAGATGCTTGTAGGGCTGGTCCATCGGTTGAACCCGCAGAGCCGCTTCCGGCTATGGTGCTCACATAACCTGCAGGAGTGATTTTACGAATTTTGTGATTGGATTCATCCGCAACATATAGGTTTCCGCTGGCATCGATTGCCAATCCGTTTGGATTGTAGAATTTGGCTATCAAACCTTGGCCATCATTAGATCCGATGGAATATGATGTTCCAGCAAATGTGCTCACCTGTCCGTTCTCAATCTTGCGGATGGTGTGGGTCATCTTATCACTCACATAAATGATGCTTCCGTTTGGCGTAGTGGTAATACCGGTTGGGTAGCTGAACTGTGCCAAGGCGGCAATGCCATTTGTGACACCAGACGTTCCAATACCCGCCACGGTAGTCACTTGTCCGCTTGCACTGATTTTCCGAATCTTGTAATTCTTGGTATCGGCAACGTAAACGTTTCCGAGCGAATCACAGGTTATACCCCAGGGCTCGTTGAATGTTGCGGATGAGGCTGGACCATCGGTAGCGCCAGGGGTGCCCGTTCCGGCATAAGTGGTCACATTGCCTGAAGGGTCTATTTTGCGGATGGTGTTTCCAAAGCGATTAGCCACAAACAAGTTTCCTTGGCTATCGGATGCGACGCCGTATGGATTGTTGAAGGATGCAGATGTGCCTTGTCCGTTAGAGGAGCCGGAAACGCCAGCTATCCCGGCAACGGTGTAAACGTTTTGTGCCTCCACAACCGTGATAGCTAAAGCCATCACGCAGGTGAGCAGGAGTTTCCTCGGAGTTAAAGGGGTCATTATTCTCATGACATGGCTTTATACTCTGTTGCGCACCCAAACGATATGTCGCGGTTCTCAAAACATTACATTTGTAAGAATTGGCTCGAAAAAGTCCGTTTTCACGACGCTTGTTAAAACAAAATCCAGCAGCAGTATTCTAAATGACTATTTATCAGCGTCCTTATTTTATCTTATTTTTGGTTTATCAACATTCACACAAGTAAGACTATGCCTGAATTTGTCAAAAAACTACTGGGGAACAACCAAAAGTGGGTTGAAGAGATTAGAAGGACCGACCCAACGTATTTTAGTCGTTTAGGTGAGACACATCAGCCTATTGTTTTGTGGATAGGATGTTCAGACGCACGCGTTCCAGCCAATCAGATTACGGGCACCTCCCCAGGCGAGGTTTTCGTTCATAGAAACATCGCCAATATGGTGGTGCATTCTGATATGAATATGCTCAGCGTGCTTTCTTATGCCGTTGAGGTTTTGAAGATCCGGCATATTGTGGTTTGCGGGCACTATTCTTGTGGCGGCATCAACGCAGCTATGACAAACCAGTCTTTCGGAGTAATCGATAATTGGCTCAGGCACATCAAGGATGTTTACCGTGCCCACCAGGATCAATTGGAGGCGATTGATGATGCCGAAAAACGTGCGCGACTTTTAGTGGAGTTGAATGTGAAGGAGCAGGTATACAACCTTTGCAAGACCAGTATTGTGCAATCATCATGGAGCCGTGGCGATTTCCCATATATACACGGTTGGGTATACGATGTGCATGACGGCATCCTGAAGGACCTGGATGTTACATTCAATAGCAATGAAGCGCTGTCGAGTCTTTACCGGTTCAAGGACTGATCCGGATAATTTCAAATGAAATTAGCTGTGGCCTTGTTGGATTTTTCAGCTGAAGGGTTTTCAACCAAAGGACCCAGCCTAAAGGTCTTTCTACGGAAAACGTTGCCAATGTTCCAGAGGACCAGTTGAGCTCCGCGCCACATCATTCGCGCAAGTGAATTCTCGGGTAAAGCTCGAAGGCCGATGGTGATTTTGAAAAGCAAGGAGTTTTTGGGCTTGTATAGGTCTTCAATCACATTGAACACAAAATTGTATTTCAACTGCATGTACCTGAATATGGCCGTTCGCACAGCAGGGTCCATGGAAGAAAAATATTTCTGGTACTTGTCGGGGAACGCCGTTTTCGAAAACTGGCTTTTCATCAGGATGTATTCAAACTGATGTTCTACCGAAGGCACCATGATGCCGTATTGGTTTTCGTTGCTGGATTCGAAAATGTCATCAACCGGAAGCGTGGAAAGCGTCTTCAACACCATGTCGCGGATCAGCTTTAGGCTGACCTCAGAGCCATCCAACATTTTTACAGAAACCTTTTTCCTTTTGAATCGACTATCGATGACGATTTCCTTTACAAACTTGTTCGACCTACAGAACTCTAGGAAATCTTCCTCACCGATTTTGTCAACCAACAAATCAATGGTTGATTGGTCTGATTGCAGTTTTGCTGCCGGTCCGCATGGGTTCAGAATGACACATTGTAACCTGTTTGAGTTGGATACAATGGCCTCGATTAGCTCATTGCGTTGTAATTGTTGCATGGATATCTTCCCTTCTCCGGGCTTGGCCCTGTTTTCAGTCGTTATTATTTCAGAAAAACCAAAGTGCAACCCGTTTCAAAATGGAGGGCTTTTCCGCCCGCTCTAGGCTTGAATTGGAATCATGCTCATCCTCGGTGTTACGAATCGGCCTTTCAATTGGCTTAACCGCTTTTTTATCTGCCTTAACTACCGGGGCCTTTCTCGTTATCGTGTTATGAACAACAAAGGTATTGCTCAATTCTTTTTCGGTGACAAACAATGTGAGTTTTTCTGTCTTTTCACGGCTCAGCCCAGCACTTGAATCAATTAATAAATTGATGTCGCTTGATTTAAGAAACGGAATAGCTTCTGGGCCGCCTGCCAAATCATCACAATCGACGATTATATAATCGTAATAGTTACGCAATTGCTTCATTGCAGAATCGCGGTCGTTCCAGGATAAAAATCCTCGAACACCATGCTCGAAATCACCCGCAACCAGCATGTCCAAACCTGGTAATGAGGTTGTTGAAATTGCTTGCAGCAAATCACATCTGCCTGCCACCACATCGCTTACGGAGTTATCTGGCTCTGCTCCAATGGTGTTGGCAACAGCTGGTTTACGGAAGCTCATGTCGATAATCAAAGTTTTCTTTTCCAAGGCAGCTAGCGACATAGCCAACCGCGTCGCTACAAAGGTTTTCCCTTCGCCCGTTCTCCATGATGAAAGGGTAATTGTTTTTGCACCGGCATGAGAGAGGATGTCTGCGCAAAGGTTTTCTACAGGCTGGGTTAACGATGCATTTTTGATCGCTGATGTGATAACGGGATAGGTGATCGGCAGCTTGTTTGTTTTGGTTTCGGTGTTCGCGTCTTTCAATATTTTGTAACGGTTTCCAAATACCGTAACACGGTTTGCCAGGAAAACCAATAATACCCCAAGGAAAGCGGTCAGCCAGGCCCATGGACTGGTCTTTTGCTCGGCTTGCAAAACTGTTGCGGCTATCAATGTAGCGGCCTCTTGTGTCTCAGGGTCAATCGTAGCAGCAATGGTCGATTGTTCTGCTGAAATCTCCGCAGTCTGCGTTTGACCGTATTTCTTCAATTCGTTTTTGGTCTCTTCGATTTGAAGCGCGGTTTCTTTTCTTGCTTCTATGAGTAGGTTGCCGATTTTCCGTTTCCTGTTTTCAATCGAGGCAAGCGTTTCAGAATCACCGGGGTTATTGCTGAGCCCTTTATACAAATCCGCCAGCTTAATGAAGCTGCGATCTATGTCCTCGTTGTCGATGCCTTCGGTAGACAGGGATGTGTAGTTTTCATCGATGCGCTCACGGATGTTTCTTGAAAGATTGTCTTGTGCTTCCAATTGTGCTTGTAATGAACTCAGTTCATCCAACAACCTTGTCACATTGACATTGTTTCCAAGGATTTGTGGCGTAACTTGTTCGCTAGCTCTTTGAATGGATTGGCTCTGTGCCTCCGTTGCGTTATTTTCAATAGACTCCACGTATGCATCTGCCAAAGTATTGGCCATCTGGGTAGCGGCTTCATCTCCTATGGAGGTAACGCGGACTTGAATTACATCGTTTATCTGGGAAACTTTTACATCACCCTCACCGCTTAAAAGAAATTGTGTAGCTGCTTGGCTTGAAAACAGTGTGAATTTATATTCTGTCTCTGTATTAATAGGCTTAGGAAAAGAAATGGATTCGATTTTACGTGTAACATTGAACACAAATCCGTCAATCGACAGATCTTGTCCGTAGGTTCCTATTAAGGATTTTAAGTCCTGGTTTTTTAAAAGATATGTGCTGTCGCCCGCATCAGTTATTGTCATATTGCCAATGCCGGAAAAAGGGGCTTGCTTCACGGATATGGTGAATGGGAACAATTCGCTTTTTGTGTGATTGGCATAATCATATGTCGTTACGGCGATAGCTGGTGCAGGTGTTTTCTCGAAAGCTTTCTGTATGAACGATTCGTTGCTTATGGTCGCAGTCGCTTTCGTTTTGGCTGATACTAAACCTGTATTAGTCCAAAAGTCCGCTGGAGTGTTTTCACCAGGTACAGATAGCGTAGATTCGGCTATAAACTTTTCTGGTGTAGTATACCATTTCCATGACGCATATGACACCAGAGAAAGAATGGTTAAAAACATCACCCAAGTGATATTCCTTTTCTGTTTAGCAATGTTGACTTCTACGTTTGATTGAACAGACATCGTGTTGGTTGTATTTGATTGTTCAGATTGTGATTATTGGTTGTTGTGGCCCCGTAGTCCTGCGGTTTTTAAACGGATTTGAGTCCTTATTACGATAAAGAATGCTAAATGTTTCATGTTTTCATTTGACTTTAAGCAGTTTCACTTTAAATAAAAACATCGCCCCAAAAACAAGCTTAAGGTGTTGATAATCAACCACAAAGACTTGTTTTTAATGAGGTTTATCAGTACATGTCTTACACTAGGTAACACACAACACAAATTGCCAGCTTTCTGTAATACGATTATGTATTTCGCAGCAGGTGTATGCAATAGAATCGATAGCCTTCTGAGACTATATGCGTATCGTTTTTTCCAAATGTTTGGCCCGCATACCAGCGTGATTATCAACTATTGTTGGCTGAGTATGGCAAGAAGGGCAGTATCGAGGACAGCGAAACATTAACAGCACCGGCTCTGGATCATATGTCAGGTTTGTCTATCACTATCGTCGGCTGAGTAAAGTCCAAAGGGACGCATCGAAGCAACGAAACAGAATCGATTTCGCACATTACAAGTGACCATGATTTAATCTACCTGGTTGGCTTGTTGGGTCACATTGAGTCCAACGAACCTAAAGAGCGTTTCCACGTGAAACGAACACGATTCTTTCATTGTTCTCAAACATGGTCCAAAATCAGCATCGGATATTAATCAAGATAAAACCTTAATTTTTTAAAGAACGAAATTAAAAGTTGGAAAAAGAATTAAATTCTTTAATTAAAACAAAAATATTTTTTTGTGAAATCGATTTTATTCAAATAAAAAGAAAAAATTCCAACAAATGAAATTAAAACCAAAACATCAGGTTCCACGTGAAACCGCTATCGACCCATATGGACTAAAAGAATGGAAATATCCGATGGATTTACGCCACTTATCCTGGATGCTTGTCCAAGAGTTCGTGGTTTGATTGTATTAAGCTTTTGGCGAGCCTCTGCTGAAATGGATGAAATGGTGTTATAATCGAAGGATTCATCCAGGACAATGTGTTCTAGTTTGTCCATTTTCTCGGCCATAAGGCGCTCTTTTTCGATGTAGCCCTGGTACTTTATTGAAATCTCCGCGTCAATGATCGCATCAGGCTGCAGTTGGTTTGAAAGCGATTGAAGGCTTGGCAGATTGTTTATGAGGTCCAGTATACCGACTTGCGGGCGGGTTAAAAGGTTTATCAGCTTTTGCTTTTGGCGTATGGGTTCCGACTCCAACGATTCAAGCATTGGGTTTACTTGTTCCGGCAGGATGCTTTCTTGTCGCATGTAGTCAACAATACGCTCAGAATCCTCCATTTTTTGTTGCATAGTTCGCAAGCGATCTTCACCGGCAAGCCCGATTCGGTGTCCTAACGGAGTAAGCCTAACATCCGCATTGTCCTGCCTTAAAAGCGTACGAAACTCGGCTCGCGAGGTGAACATACGGTATGGCTCGTCGGTACCTTTGGTGACTAAATCATCGATTAATACCCCGATGTAAGCCTCGGATCGCTCTAAAACGACGGCGTCTAGCTCGTTGATCTTTTGGTGTGCATTCATACCCGCCATCAAGCCTTGGCAAGCCGCTTCCTCATAGCCCGTGGTACCGTTGATCTGGCCAGCGAAATATAAGTTTTGTACCAGCTTCGTCTCAAGGGTCTTTTGGAGCTGTATAGGTGGAAAGTAGTCGTATTCAATAGCATAGCCAGGTCGGAACATCTTAGCGTTTTCGAACCCGGGAATCGTTCTAAGTGCCTTATACTGAACGTCTTCAGGCAACGATGATGAAAAACCGTTGACATAAATCTCTACCGTGTTCCACCCTTCCGGTTCAACGAACAGCTGGTGTCTGTCACGATCTGCAAAGCGGTTGATTTTATCTTCTATTGAAGGGCAGTATCTGGGACCTAAGCCTTGAATTCTCCCGTTGAACATGGGTGATTTTTCGAAGCCAGTGCGCAGTATTTCATGGACATCCTCATTGGTATACGTAACGAAACAGCTCCGCTGTGTTCGAGGCGGCTCGGTGTCTGTGAAGGAGAATTTGCCTGGCTGTTCATCCCCCTTCTGCTCTTCCATTTTCGAATAATCGAGTGAGCGGCCGTCGATTCGGGGTGGTGTTCCCGTTTTCATCCTACCGCTCTCAAATCCCAACGAAATCAGTTGCTCCGTAATTCCAGTGGAGGCTTTTTCCCCGGTCCTTCCGCCTCCAAATCTCTTTTCTCCGATATGAATCAGTCCATTCAAAAATGTGCCATTGGTTAGCACAACAGCTTTTGATTTGAAGGTTACCCCCATGCTGGTTGTAACTCCTGTTACGTACCCGTTTTCCACTGTGATTCCGCTGGCCATGTCCTGCCAGAAATCAACGTTTGGGGTTTGCTCCAACATCATCCGCCACTCCTCGGCGAAACGCATGCGATCGTTCTGTGTGCGTGGGCTCCACATTGCTGGACCCTTTGACCGGTTCAACATGCGGAATTGAATCATGGAACGATCACTCACAATGCCTGAATAACCACCAAGCGCATCTATCTCTCTCACAATCTGTCCTTTGGCAATCCCTCCCATTGCTGGATTACACGACATTTGGGCGATGGTTTGCATATTCATCGTAATCAAAAGCACTTTTGATCCCATGTTGGCTGCCGCTGCCGCCGCTTCGCAACCGGCATGACCTGCTCCAACCACAATTATATCATAATCAGGGTATTTCATTTTTGGGGTTTCACGTGAAACTCGACACTTAAACCTTTGTATATCAACTATTTACAATCTGTACAATACGCTTTTGTGACTATTTTTCAATGTATTACAAATTTAACGTTGAACATCAGCGTATTTGGGGTATTATGAACAAGTGTTCAACACTGCGATGTTTATCCTTTCGGGATTTGGGCCAGACGAGCTTGAACTATCAGAAAATTGTCTATATTTGCACTCGTAATTAGATATGATTTGAAAGAGGGGACCTAAGTCCCCTTTTTTATTGCACAATGGTTTCAGTAGAAAAAATAACATCATTGGTACAAGAATGGATTGGCTCCTCCGACCGGTTTCTGGTTGAGGTAAAGTCATCACCATCCAAGGTCACCGTATACATCGACAAACCAACAGGTATTACCCTGCAGGAGTGCGCCGAGCTTAGCCGTCTCATTTCCGACACTCTCGAACCTGAAGGCGTGTGGGAAACTCACGAGTTGGAGGTGTCGTCGCCCGGCATGGACCAACCACTGCGCGTATTTCAACAGTATCTCCGTCGCATAGGTCGACAAGCACGCGTGGTTACGCGTGAGGGCCGCGAACACAAAGGAGTAATTGCCTCAGCCGATAAAACAGGATTTGAACTCACAGAGTCGCAGTCCAGAAAAGAAAACAAGAAGAAAATCATCACCGAAACAAAAAACCGGTTCGAATACGAACATATCAAGGAAACTAAACTAATTCTGACTTTCAAAAACAACTAGTAATGGATCACTCAGTCCTTATTGAATCATTCTCGGAGTTCAAGGAGTTCAAAAGCATCGACCGCCCTACCATGACTTCCATATTGGAAGATGTGTTCCGCAACATGCTCAAGAAAAAGTACGGAACAGCCGACAACCTAAACATCATCATCAACATCGACAAAGGTGACTTGGAAGTGTGGCGTAGCCGCACCATCGTTGAAGATGGCATGGTCGAGGATGAGAACCTTCAGATCCCATACTCCGAAGCCGTAAAAATCGAACCCGATTTTGAAGTGGGCGAAGATGTGGTAGAGCCCGTAAAGCTCGAGGCGTTCGGTCGTCGTGCTGTATTGGCGGCTCGCCAGAACCTGCAGGCGCGCGTGATGGAATTGGAGAAAGACGCCATCTACCGTAAATACAAGGATCGTGTTGGCGATATCGTAACAGGCGAGGTTTACCAGGTTTGGAAAAAAGAGGCGCTGGTGCTCGACGACGAAGGCAACGAACTTCTCCTCCCAAAGCAAGAGCAAATCCCATCCGACTTTTTCCGCAAAGGCGATTCCGTGCGTTCCGTTGTGGTGCGCGTAGAAATGGTAAACGGCACTCCGAAAATCATCCTATCCCGAACATCGCCACTTTTCCTTGAACGCTTGTTCGAACAGGAGGTGCCCGAAGTGTTCGATGGTCTCATCACCATCAAGAATATTGTACGAGAACCCGGCGAGCGCGCCAAGGTAGCCGTTGAGTCTTACGACGACCGTATCGACCCAGTAGGCGCTTGCGTAGGTATGAAGGGTTCTCGCATCCATGGAATTGTTCGCGAATTGAAAAACGAGAACATCGATGTGATCAACTACACCAACAACCTAACCTTATATATCACCCGCGCCTTGTCACCCGCCAAGATTTCCTCTATTCGCATTGATGAGGAAACCAAGCGCGCGGCCGTTTATATGAAGCCCGACCAGGTTTCATTGGCAATCGGAAAAGGTGGACATAACATCCGTTTGGCTGGCCGCCTTACCGGATATGAAATCGATGTTTACCGCGATTCCGACGATGTAGAGGAGGATGTGGATCTCGACGAGTTTTCAGATGAAATCGATGTGTGGATATTGGATGAGTTAAAGGGTATCGGTTGCGATACGGCAAAGAGCGTATTGGCTATCGGTCTCGAAGACCTTGTGAAACGCACCGACCTCGAAGAGGAAACCATCCGCGAAGTGCTACGCATTCTGCGTTCTGAATTCGAATGAGACGCGTAGTAGATAGGGGCAAAGGCCCCCCTGATTAATCAAACAAAACGAAAAAAGAAAAAACAAATAATGTCAGAAGCCGCCACAATAAGACTCAACAAGGTCCTCAAGGAAATTGGAGTGGGCATCGATCACGTAGTTGATTTCCTCGACAAGAAGGGAATCAAGATCGAAAAAAGCCCCAATACCAAAATCACCATGGAGGCTTATGAATTGCTCCAAAAGGAATTTCAATCAGATTTGCAGGCCAAGAAGTCTGCCGAGGAAATCACCACCCAAAAGTTCCGCAAAGACAATGTAGTGATAGAGGCGAAGGCGGGAACCGGCGCATCTAAATCAGATGCCGAGCCGGAACAGAATGACGAAGCTCTCACCCGAGAGCTGATACAAATCAAGCAAACAGCTGCCGAAAAAACCAAGGCGACCCCTAAGGCCAAGGCAAAAAAAGCGGAGCCCGAGCCAGAACTCATCAAGGCGAAAGTTGAAAAGGCGCAGCCCAAAGTGATCGATAAAATCGACCTCTCCGCTTTGGAAAAGCCAAAGAAAAAAACCGCCAAGAAAAAAACCGAAGAGGAGCCAGAACCGGAAGCCAAGACACCAACCAAGAAAGGAAGGCCTAAGGCCACAGTTGAGCCCGAGCCAGAAGTTGTAGAAGCACCCCAAGCGGTGGAGCCTGCTACCGAGCCTATGCCCGAGCCGCCTGTTGAACCTCCTTCAGAACCGGAATCTCCCACCGCACCGGCCGCACCTTTCAGAATGGATCGAGACAAGCTATCCGGTCCAACCATTCTTGGAAAAATAGAATTACCCGTTGAGCAGCCTAAGAAAAAAGGAGGCCCATCAAGTGCTGATGAAAAGAAGAAGAGAAAGCGCACCGAGAAGAAGGTTAATATTACCGACTCTTCTTTCCAAAGGCCTCCCACAGATAAAACGGATTGGGGTCGCCCAGGTGGTGGACCCAATCGCGGTAAGCGTCCCGCACCCGCTGCAAAAGCAGAGCCTACGGATAAGGAGATTCAAGACCAGATCAAAGCTACCTTGGCTCGCTTGAGCGGATCTGGAGGCAAGACCAAGGGTTCCAAATACCGTAAGGAGAAACGTGAGGCGCTTCGTCGTGAAGAAGAAACGGCTGCTGAAGAACTCAACCTGAATAAAACCATCAAGGTAACCGAGTTCGTAACAGCAAGCGAACTAGCCAAGATGTTGAACGTGCCCGTAACGCAAATCATCGCCACGTGCATGAGCTTGGGCATCATAGTATCCATCAACCAACGACTCGATGCCGAAACGCTATCGGTTGTTGCAGATGAGTTCGGTTTCAAGGTGGAGTTTGTGTCCGCCGATGTACAAGAGGCAATACAAGACAAACCAGACGACCCTGAATCTCTTAAGCCCCGTGCACCAATAGTAACTGTTATGGGTCACGTTGATCATGGTAAGACATCTTTGCTGGATTACATCCGTAAAGCCAATGTAATATCCGGCGAAGCAGGTGGAATAACACAGCACATCGGCGCCTATGAAGTTGCATTGGAAGATGGCAGGAAAATCACATTCTTGGATACTCCCGGTCACGAAGCGTTTACTGCTATGCGTGCACGCGGAGCCAAGGTTACCGACGTGGCCATCATCGTTATCGCGGCGGATGATAGTGTGATGCCACAAACCATCGAGGCGATCAATCACGCACAAGCGGCAAACGTTCCAATCGTTTTCGCCATCAATAAAATAGATAAACCCGGTGCCGCTCCCGAAAGGATTCGCGAGCAACTCTCCAAGATGAACATTTTGGTAGAGGACTGGGGTGGAAAATTCCAGTGTCAGGAAATATCGGCCAAGAAAGGCTTGAATGTGAACACGCTTTTGGAAAAGGTTTTGCTCGAGGCCGAAATCCTCGACTTGAAAGCAAATCCTGACAAGAACGCTATCGGAACCGTTATCGAATCATCTCTTGATAAAGGCCGAGGTTATGTAACCACTATGTTGGTGCAAGCCGGTACGTTGCACATCGGGGACACCGTTTTGGCGGGAAAACAAGCTGGCAAGGTGAAGGCGCTTTTCAACGAGCGTGGCGGTAAGATGCAGCAAGTAGGACCCTCGCAGCCGGTAATCATGCTCGGTATGCCAGGTCCTGTACAAGCGGGCGACCAGTTCCATGTGATGGATGATGAGCGCGAGGCTCGTGATATCGCCAATAAGCGTCAGCAATTGCAACGCGAACAAGGCATCCGAACACATAAACATATCACCCTCGACGAAATCGGTCGTCGCTTGGCTATCGGAAACTTCAAAGAGCTGAACGTAATCGTAAAAGGTGACGTGGACGGTTCGGTAGAAGCCTTGGCGGATTCCTTGCTGAAGCTTTCAACCGCCGAGATACAGGTGAACGTGATTCACAAATCGGTAGGTGCAATTACCGAAACAGATGTGAATCTCGCTGCTGCATCCAACGCCATCATCATCGGCTTCCAGGTACGTCCTTCACTCAACGCACGCAAGCTTGCCGAGCAAGAAGAAATCGATATCCGTTTATACTCTATCATCTACGACGCCATCAACGAACTTAAATCGGCGATGGAAGGTATGTTGGCACCCGAATTCGAAGAGAAGATCGTGTGCAATATCGAGGTGCGTGAAACATTCAAGATTCCAAAAGCCGGAACGGTTGCGGGATGTATGGTGTTGGACGGAAAGATCAATCGCAACACCAAAGTTCGTGTCATTCGCGATGGCATCGTAACATATTCAGGTGAGCTGTCTTCATTGCGTCGTTTCAAAGACGATGTGAAAGAGGTTGCTTCCGGTTACGAGTGCGGATTAAGCATCAACAATTTCAACGATATTCAAATCGGCGACATCATCGAAGGTTACGAGCAGGTTGCCGTTAAGAGAACACTTGCCTGATAGTATTTTATGGAACTCAACGAGCAGGAGCAGTTGCGCCGTGGTGCGCTGAAGGAACTTCAGGAGTTAGGCGTCGAGCCTTATCCGGCAGACCTTTTCGAAATCAACACTTCGGCCTCTTATGTGAACGAGCATTTTGAGAGCAAGGAATCCGAGTTGCGCGATTTGAAGCTGGCGGGTCGTATCATGAGCCGCCGCATCATGGGAAACGCTTCGTTTGCCGAGTTGCAGGATTCCTCTGGTCGCATTCAACTCTACTTCCGCCGCGATGATTTGTGCCCGGGCGAAGACAAAACCTTATACAATACGGTTTTCAAAAAACTGTTGGACATCGGCGATATCATCGGTGTTAATGGTTATGCTTTCAAGACGCAGTTGGGGGAGATCAGCATCCACGTAACCTCATTCAAGGTGCTTTCCAAATCACTCCGCCCTTTGCCTATCGTTAAGGAAAAAGACGGCGTGGTGTATGACGCATTTTCGGATCCAGAGCTTCGCTACCGTCAACGCTATGTGGACTTGATTGTGAACCCGCATGTGCGTGATGCATTTGTCAAGCGCACAATGCTGACCAATTCGATGCGGAATTTCCTCAACGACAAAGGTTATTTGGAGGTCGAAACGCCCATACTTCAGCCGCTATACGGAGGCGCCGCTGCACGTCCATTCAAGACGCATCACAACACGCTCGACATGACGCTTTATTTGCGTATCGCCAACGAGCTTTACTTGAAGCGACTCATAGTTGGAGGATTCGACGGGGTGTATGAGTTTTCAAAGGATTTCCGCAACGAAGGGATGAGCAGGTTTCACAACCCGGAGTTCACGCAGATGGAGTTGTATGTGGCCTACAAGGATTACCAATGGATGATGAACTTGGTGGAGGAGATGGTAGAGCGCGTTGCATTGGACCTGCACGGCACCACCAAGGTTACTGTGGGGGAAAACGTGATCGACTTCCAGCGTCCTTGGAAGCGCTTCACCATGTATGAGGCCATTCAGCATTTCACCGGTGTCGATATTTCTGAGATGACCGAATTGGAGATGCGCGCAGCCGCTGAAAAGATGGGCATCAAAACCGATGATACCATGGGCCGCGGCAAGTTGATAGACGAGATTTTCGGAGAAACCTGCGAACATAAACTGATACAACCGACATTCATCACCGATTATCCCGTAGAGATGTCGCCCTTGGCGAAAAAGCATCGATCCAAACCAGGATTGGTGGAGCGTTTCGAAGCCATATGCAACGGCAAGGAAATGTGTAATGCATTCAGCGAGTTGAACGACCCGATCGATCAGCGTATGCGCTTTGAAGAGCAGTTGGAATTGGGTAAGCGAGGTGATGAAGAGGCCATGCAGTTGGACGAGGATTTCCTGCGCGCCATTGAATACGGCATGCCCCCTACGGCTGGATTGGGAATCGGCATCGACCGTTTGTCGATGATCATGACCAACTCACCTTCGATACAGGATGTGTTGTTTTTTCCGCAGATGCGCCCCGAGACACAACAGGGTTCATCCGCATCAGCTATCGGCATAGAGGGGGTTCCCGAACCATGGAGCGGCTTGCTTTCAAAACTTGGCATTACATCCAAAGAACAGCTTAAGGGCGCAAACCTCAACAAACTGTTTAACGATATGGGTGGGATGCGTAAGAAGTTGAAAATATCGGAATCGCTTCCAGGCTTGGATGTAATCCGGTCATGGACCGAGCAACATCAGTAAAGCTTCTCGAAAAAGGAGAATATTTTTCTGCCAATAAGCTTCCCCAACAGGTGTAGCCACAACATCCCCAACAAGGGCGCTACAACAAATGCAATGGGTGAATACTCCCAGGCTTGTGCAACATCCAAATGCAGCAAGTGCATGATGCCGCGAGTCAAGCCGCATCCAGGACAATTGAAATCAAAAAGGTTTTTATACAAACACAAAGTTTCTCCGTGGTCGAAATAATCCGAGGGTAGCCATAACAAATAAAAAGGTCCTGTCACCATCAGTAGCAACAGGACCTTATGTAGCGGTTTTTTCAAATCAACGGTTGTCTAAAATCACGAAAACGGCGTGGATAACACCGGGTAGCCAACATAATAGTGTCAGGATTAAATTCAAAGTACAGCGGTCTGTCCAGTTTTTCCCTTCATAAAGGAACATGGCCAATGGCGGAATCAATAGAGCCAATATCACATAAAGAACCGTATCGTCTGCACCACGACGAGCAAGCTTCTTGAGTAGCAGTTTGTTTTTGGGAAGCACGTCTGAAGCAGAAACTTTCGTTTCAGCTCTTTCCGTTTCAGTAGCGGGGGAGAAAGTGGAGGATGGTGAAAAAACCGTTTCCTCTGAGGCTAAGGCAAAGTCGTTTTTTTCTGTTGGTTTAACAATGCTTATTGGTGAAACGAAATCTTGAGTAGCGCCGGGTTTTTTTGCAACATCTGTTCCGGGTTTATTGAAAGAGACATATTCATTAACTGATGGATGGTTTTCTGTAGTCTCTGTGCTGTTAACGGGCTTATGGCTTTTGGATACCCAATCTATGTGATAGCCCTTGTTATATAATCGCTTTTCAAAAGAGCACGAGCTAAACAACATACTTGCTGTGAAAACACAAATAAGAATCTTGGCAACTTTCATAATGGTTCGTTGGATTTGATTCCTCAAAATTACCAATAGACCAAGGCATCGGCTTCAACCGAGATATAACTTTTCAACGGTTAACAACTCATAAACAGGTTTGAAATACAAGTATTTAATGTGTTTTGATTGTCGTGGAAAATGAAATCTAGCTGTAAGGTTTGCCCCTTTTTTTAAAAAACCGTGAAGCCGTTTTAGGGTATAAGTGCGCATGGACATAGGAAAATTTCTTTCGGAGGACCTTGAAACCAGGGCCGAGCTATTATTAGAAGAGGGAAATTTCATCGCCTTGCGCAAGCGACGCGACAACACCTGCGCCTTGTATGAATTGTACGGGCGCTATGTGGAGGTGGTTGTTTGCAACAAGCTCATCAAGCAAATCGGTTTTGTAGAGGATACAAATCGCTTGGCTTCGTATGTGAAAAAGCAGTCGGTGAATTTATTCTTCCAATAAAAAAGCGGACTTACGGGTCCGCTTCGTTGATCAGGTCCGACTTACGGGTCAGGCTCTGCTTATATAATTGTTCAGCTCAACGATGCTGCTTTCAAAGGCGAATAGGTCGTAAACCACCCAGTAGTTTTCGCGGTCTATGGTTTTGCCGTAGGCTAGTTTGGCCAATTCCAACCTCGACGAATCGAAGGTCATCAGTCCCATCATATCGGCCACTTGTCGTGAGGTGAAGTTATTTGACATGATGGCGTTTCTAGCCACAGCCATACGACTGCTTTCAAAGTTCATGTTACGCAGGGTATTCATCAGTCCACCGAAGGCGTAGTCATCCATGCCGTATACTACTGGTATCACAGGGGGCATGTTGCAAACAGGCTGAGTAATGACAGGCTCGCAAGCGTATAAGGGTTCAATGCGGTTGATTCGGAATCTGCGTGCGCGGTCAACCATGGCGCGAACTTCTGAGGCTGCAGGTATGTCAACATAGCCGCTGAATACTACCAAGTGGCGGATGCCTCCGTGCCCGTAATAGCCGTTATTGGCAACTTTGGTGATGGTGATGTAGCGGGTACCTGGAGCTACCTCGTCGAGGTGGAAGCGGGTTACCGGCTCGGTAAAGCGCTGACGATCGATGGTAACGGTAAACCAGGAATTGTCGAACATCCTGATGTGAAGCTCAGACACCGCGTGTGATGCGTGGATACCCGCGGAGGCGAAGAGCAAGGCGATAATGAGTAGTGCTTTTTTCATGTTGCTGTCCTCCATATTTTAGGTTAAACATATCAACATACAATCCAAAGCCGTGCCAAACTTTTTGCTTTGTTGGCAAGACGCTATTTGTTAGCTAGTTATGTACTAAAAAGCGAAAGGCGTCTGTTAAGACGCCTTTGCAAAATATCATGAATGAAGATGGGGCTATTATTTCATCACGGGAGCATCTAGTTCAATGTATTTCAAAAAGGGCTCCAGCAATTCAATGGATCGGAATGCGAATATTTTGTCGATTTGATTGGAGGATGTGTTGTACCATAATTCGATATAATAATCGTTTTGGTGGAAAAGGTTTACTCGGTGTGTGTCGTTACGATAAGCCATCAAAAAAGCTGCGCCGTGCCAAAGATGCCAGGATTTTTCGTCGTTTGTGAGAAGATTGAATTCCGCTGCTGTCAGTTGCCGTTCCATAAATCATTGTTATTTGAAGGCAAATTACCTCACCTCGGAGGGTGAAAGCGTGCATTTTGGTAAAAGGAGTCTTTTGATTGGCGAATCATGATTTTTGGATGACCGGCGAGCGCATTTTAAAAGGTGATACAGATCATGGTCTGAGTCTGACCGGAATCATTTACTCAAGAGACCCATGAAAATACCTTTGTTCATGTAATTCAAAACAACACTTCAAATAACAAAGCCATGAACACACGAAGAATTGCTGCCGTATTGCTTGCCTTGTTTATCATATTGGTTCCTTTCAGGAGAGCCTTCCTTACCCACGACAACCCTGGTATTATGATGATTGCATCGTTCATTGCAACCGTACTGGGTATTGTGGTTTTTTACAAGCTCACCATGAAGAGGCAGACACCAACACATTAACAACCCCATTACAACCATTTTATTTAAGCCAGGGAGCCGTAACTCCTTGGCTTTGTTTTTTACAAAGAAAAACCCGGACCGTTTTTGTGGTCCGGGTAAAAACCAAAGTCCCTGTGAAGGGAATCGATCGCCGTAGCTTGGGAAGATGGGGAACCCGGATGGCGATTGTGCGGAAGAATCCGCGAGTAGACAAAAATTACATTTCAAAACCTGTCGAGTAAAATAAAATTTGGCAAGCGTCGGATATTCGTTGGTCAACTCCAGAAAAGTTCTAAGAAACCCTTTGAAGCCCATCAGCCCTTAAACGAACAATCAAATTAAATCACCAAAAGAAAACAATAACTCAAGAAACAGGTTTGTTTTAAAATCAGTCAAAATAAATTTTTTACAGCTTAGAATTGACAGATTCTGTCAAACTTGTGTGGTTTCTTTGGCGGCCCGTTTGTAATTGCGGTCGGGGGCGGATTAAAAGCGCACCACAAAAAACTAATGTCACAAATATAAAATCAAACACCATGAGCAAAGAAAAAATCAGACAGACAGATTGGGCAAAACACATTGTGGAAACTTTTTTACCAATAAATCAAATTGAATCTTTGAAAAATAAGTTCGGCATTCAGTTGGAGCTGGTTTTCAGAAAGGATTGGCGAGGCGTTATGTCGTGGTGTAGCAAGGAAGGGTATAGCGACCCATGTTATGCAGGAGGCTGCTCGGGTTGGTACAACGGAAGCCCACTTGTTTGGGGCGGTGTATGTGGATGGGATGTGACAAGCGATGGCAAATACGCTCTTTGCAGAATGGCTTACGAAGACTACCGCATGTTCAAAGTTCTCGAGTATGTGCCAGATCCTCAGGAAAAGGCAATTGAATCATTTCCAGATGAAGTGCAGGATGTTTTAAAGTCATTGCAAAGCCAGATAGATGAACTCAAAGAAAACCAGAAAGAAATCCTTCAGCTTTTGAAATCACAACAAAAAAAAGGCTAACTTTTATATTATAAGATTCAATGAACACAAATGAAATGATGGAAAAAATACTTTTCCAGGCCAAGATTGAGCGCGAACGGGCTTTTTTGGAAGACGCACGCCTATTTTTGATAAATGCCATTAGTAGCTGCAAATACGAAAGGGTGGACCCGGGTATCGAGATGGATTGTACAAAAATTAAAGGCCTGGTAGAGCGAATGATTTGCGCAGAGCTCGAATATTTGGATCAAGAACCTGAAGCCTATTTGGAGATGTATGAGGATTAATTCCACAAGCACATCTATGGATTGGAAATGCGTATAAGATATTTTACTGGTTTCGGAAGAAACGTTTCGCGTATCGTTAAGCCATTAAGATTCGAAACGGCCTATTATATTTTTAACACTTGTTGGGGCATTTCTAAAGTATCTTTGAAATATGCAACGTAAAGACTTTATCAAGTTGATGGCAGCATTGCCTTTAAGCGCCTCTGCGATGAACCTACAGGATTTACATCATATCACCCAACCACTTTCATCCACCGAAAGGATGCCAGTGCTCTTTCTCGGACACGGAAGTCCGATGAATGCCATTGAAGAGAATGAGTTTGTGAGGGGGTTCAGGGAAATCGTCAAAACCATTCCGTTGCCTAGAGCCATCTTGTGCATATCAGCACATTGGGAAACAAGAGGCACTTTTGTAACGGCGATGGAGCACCCTAAAACCATTCACGATTTCGGCGGGTTTCCAAAAGCGTTATTCGATGTTCAATATCCTGCACCCGGAAGCCCAAGCGTAGCACAAGAAGTGAAAAAAGCTGTTTCAAAAGTTGATGTTGGATTGGATACATCCCAATGGGGTCTCGACCACGGAGCATGGAGTGTCATCAAACACCTTTACCCCGATGCAAACATTCCCGTTTTGCAATTGAGCATTGATCGTTTTCAACCTGCGCAATACCATTATGACTTGGCCAAGGAGTTGCAATCCCTTCGTTCCAAAGGAATCCTCATAATCGGCAGCGGCAATATGGTGCACAACCTAGGAATGGTGGCTTGGGATAAAATAAACGAAGTGGGTTACGCTTACGATTGGGCGCAGGAGGCTGACGCTGCCATGAAACAATATATTTTGAAAGGGGATCATCAGAAATTGATTGATTACAAATCAAGAGGTAAGGCATTTGAATTGGCGATTCCAACACCAGAACATTTTTTGCCGTTGCTGTATGCTTTGGCGCTGCAAGTCGGCTCTGATAACCTGGCGCTTTTCAATGACAAACCTATGGCGGGTTCTTTAACCATGACATCGGTTCGTATTGGTTCTTGAAAACCCATTTATTATTTCAGTACTTTTTAGCCAGAACGAAAACCAATTTCTCGTTTCTTACTTCCCCTGCGAGATTGAAGATTTCGAATAGCGCCACATAAATTCCAGGTTCTGCCATCTCGCCTTTGTAATTGATGCCATCCCAACTGAAAAAATCCGTTTCACCAGATAGCCTGTTCTTTCGGTTTTCATAAACCAAACTTCCGCATTGGTTCAGTATTGCAATGTTAACAATGGTCCCGGGCGGATCGTTTTTCAATTGAAAACTCACTAAGTCGTCGTGCCCATCCATGTCTGGAGAAAACATCTCCGGTGAAACGGAAATCAGATTTTCAATTTCGAGTTGATTTTGAAATTGTGTGTTTGATAGTCCCGGCGAGGCTCCACCCAAATCGGGAGATGCCGAGTGCCAAGAGTCCTTGCTCATAGACGGCCGGGATGGATGAATCCTTTCCAATGAAATTCCTTTTGGATCGGTTAGCAGAGCGAAATGATAATCCTCGTTATAGTAAACCCGGTCGATTTCTGTGTTTCCACACATGAGAGAAACCATTCCTTCATCTACGTTCATAGCAGGAATGTCTTCCGCTTTTTGGAAAAAGTAAGGAAACGATGATGGAAATTGTTTCGATACGATTTCCGTGTTTTCTGTTACTAGCAAATATTGGTTCGGGTAAAGATGTCGTCCCAATGCACAGATGAGTTCAACATCGCCCATCGTTCCTGTTACAGTAGAGACCGCTGCGAGGCTAAGAGTTGTAAGGTCTGCTATGCGTGTGCTGTTATTGTAAAGCTCTATGAAATCAAATCCTTCCTCTTTTGGGTTGAATAATATTTCGTTGATTACAATGTCTCCTGATTGTATGGAATCACTCAATCCGAAAGGGATGTTTTCAAGTTGTTGCATGGCGTTTCCCGAGCAATCTGGTATGTCTTTTATGGACAAACCAAACACATTGCCCTGCGAAACAGCAGGTGAGACTTTGATGTTGATGCGCGTAGCCGTTTCATCCGCGACCGACCATGCAATAATTTGAAGTGGATTAGGAAGTTCTATGAAGTTTGAAATAACTGGGGATGGCATGTCTACGGGTTCGTTGAAAACGAGTTGTATGTTTGCTGAATCCGGACAATACGCGTACAGCAGCAGTGGTGGTTCAACATCGATTAAATTTCCATTTACACTATTTGCAGTTCCAGGTGTTCCTCCGATAATGGAATTTGATGCTTTCCAATTGGAAGGTAAGAGGCAGTTCAACTGCTGGTCTATCCGCTCTAGCGAAAACCCTCCTTGTGCTTTTATGGGGTTTCCGTACCATTGGTCGGTATAGGTTACGGAATCAACAGCAGAGCCCGTTGCATTTCTGAAGGAAATCTTATCACCCGAATTGGTAAGAGAAATGGAACTCACCGGCAAAAGCAATCCGTATGGAGCAAAAAGCGCAGAGTCTGCTTGAGCACAAACTATCCCATAACTGTTGGGCGGAACGGTTTTGTTTGGCAATACCTTCACGGAACCATCGAAGAATGTCCAACCATTTAGATTAACAGGCGTTGTACCTCGGTTGAAAACCTCTACGAATTCGGCATCAGGCAAACCCGCTACAGGAGTTGGGTCGGCCATGATTTCGGAGATGATGATTTGGGCTTTTGTGGAATGGAAAAGAAAGGTAAAAGCCAATAAAAGAAAAAGACGCATGGGAAAAAGAAAAGCTGCTGTTAATTGCGTACAAAGATATGGTCATCTTGAACGCAGTGGCTTGTGCTTGGAAATATTAAACGTTTAATTTTGAAACCATATAAGTTCGTTTTAAAGGAAGATGATTCAACCATTGATACTTTTGGAAGCCTATTCTAGGGGAATTTTTCCCATGGCTGATTCTGCCAATGGGGAGATTCAATGGCATTTGCCCAAGCTTCGGGGTATTATTCCATTGGATGATCGGTTCAAGGTATCATCCAACCTGCGTCGCAAATACAACAAAAGGCCATTCAAGTTAACCATCAATCGTGCATTTCCAGAAGTGATCAAATGCTGTCGGGATTTGCGAATTGGAGAAACCTGGATCAACCGGGAGATTATAGAATCTTATATTGAACTTCATCGCATCGGCTATGCGCACAGTTTTGAAGCTTGGCAAGACGATGAACTGGTAGGGGGATTATATGGCATTGCACTTGGAAAAGCTTTCTTTGGTGAAAGCATGTTCAGTCGCGTAACAGATGCCAGCAAAATCTGTTTGGTTTTCCTGGTTGAGCACTTGCGACAAAACCATTTTCAGTTGCTCGATACGCAATATTTGAATCCGCACCTGTTACAGTTCGGAGCCTATGAGGTTATGGCTGATGAATATCAGCACTTATTGGATCAGGCCCTAGAGGGATTTAAGAAGCCATGAAGTAAATAAAAAAGCCGGCCCTTTTGGCGGGACCGGCTTAGATGCTTTTATTAAGATGGATTACTTAGCCACGTTTGAGTTGATGACGCGGTAAGGTGTTGCACCATTTTTCCAAATTACTGCAATGGCTTTTAGGTTAGCTGCGTTCCAAGATGGATTCAGCGCGATTTTGTAAGTGTTGTTGAATTCGGTGTCAGCGGTAACTGCGGCACCATTGTTCAAAGATGTTCCATAGTAAGAGGTGGCTGCCGCTCCACGAAGCACGTTGCGGTGCAGGTAGCTGTTATTGGCAGTGCTACCTACCAACTGATAGCCGGTGATTTGGTCTTCTACAAGGTAAACGGCAAGGCTGTAATCAGCGCCTGCATCACCATTTTTGAAGAACTTCACTTTGGTGGTAACTTGCATAGAGTCGCCTACGATGCCTTTTTTCAGTGCTACACCAGCAACGATGCTGGCTGTATCGTTCTGAAGGTTTGTAGCAGCGGTAATAACGCTGTTGCTGTTGGTGCTTGGAGAAGTATTATTCACCCAGAAATCAGGAATTCCGGATACGCCGAATGCAGATGTCATTTGCGAATAGATGGGGTGTCCCATTCCTGCAGTTGATGAAGTGGAATAAGCCTTCATAGCTGTCAACAATGTACCTTCTTTGCCTGCATCCAATACGGCGTCAAAGTTTGGACCACCATACTGACCACAAGGACCGCACCAGGTGGCGGTATAGTCAACGAAGAAGGGGCGGATTACACGATCCACAGTTAGTCCTTGAGCTGGAGCGGGTGTAGAAGACTCATCCTTGCTGCAGGATACGAAAGCGACAGCTGCAATAGCCATCATAGCGATGATTTTTTTCATTTGATAGGGTTTTTTGATTGGAGGATAGCGAAGATAGAAAAACCACTTTAAACGTACAAGGCAATCGGCACAACACTGGGGTCAAGCCGTAATATCCTATTTTATAGCGGATTTGTCCAAGTGCAAAAATCCCCCGAAGTAGCAAATCTCGCCTGGCTCGATTTACCCTTCAGGGGACTCTTCAATTCCAATTTTTATTGCTTGGTGAACGGCAAACGAACTACACCATCCACCCCACTTAATTCAACAATATATAGGCCCGTGCTGATATTGGAAGTTTCAACTCGAAGTAGTTGGCCTCCCATGTTATTCGATGTTGCATGCACCGTTTTGCCAGTCATGTCTACTATTCGAATTCCGATGTTGCGATCAGAGCCGATTCCTGTTAAATCGATATTCAGGAAGTTGTTTGCGGGGTTCGGATAGATGTTTACTGCAGCAAGTGATGGCTGTGAGGAAAGCCCAGTTGTGCCATCGATGTTGATGTCATCCAAATACAAGTTGTTTTCGTAGTCGGTGATTGAACGGAATTTCACCACTACATTGTTGAACGACGCGTAAGGAGCCAAGTCGATGGAGTCGCGGCGCCACTGCGTAGCCGTTGGTACAAATGCTGCCGTAGTATAGAACGGTGCAGGAGTGGTTACCAAAGCGGTGGAGAATTTCTTGTATGCGCTGGTGAATGTTTGACCGCAGTTGGTTGAAACCAAAACCTCCAAGGTGTCAGAGTAATTGGGGTTTGCCGTGGGATTGGTATAAAGTCGGTACGCCACCCAGAAGGAGAGTTTTGGAGAGTTGATGGAAGTCAGATCGAAATTGGGCAAAATGTATTCGTCGATTTCACCATTGGATGAATAATCATAGTTGTTGATGTAAATGGACTGTGTTCCTGTGTGAGCGGCAGCGGCTGTTTGCTCCCAAGTGAAACTGGCATCAGGGTTGTTCAGCACAGCACCTGTGTTCGGGAATGTTGTTTCGAATCCTTCAGCGAACGGTACAGGCTGACCTATGCCAACCACAGTAAAGTTTGATGAAGTATTGTCGTTCGATGGATCCTGATCGGGATTGTTGTTAGGCAAAGAGCTAGCTGCATAGAACGTATGAGCACCTGCACCGGTGGTGATGGTGGGAAGTGTGATGGTCGTTGTAGCCAAGCTAGCCAAGGAACCTGTCCAATTGAATGATTGTGGAGTTCCGTTATCAATATTGTAGGTGATCACAACACTGGTTAATGTGTCGGATCCTTGGTTCTTGAGTTGAATAATGGGTGTGATAGTGCCACTGCAAATGTTGCCGGTTGGGAAATCGACACCCATCATGCGGGCATCCAAAGCCAATAGGTTGCTTGAGCCGCATGCAGCGGAGTTCTGCAGGTTTGAATAAGGACCGTTGTTAACCACGGCAAGCATACGAGCTACCTGGCCAGCAGTGAACATGTTCATACATGCATCGTCCGAGTAATCCATGTAATTCATCCACATATCGCCATTTGGGCCATTATTACATGAGATGGATGGAAAGCCGGGACAAGTATAATTTTCACCCGCTTGATTCGGTGTATCGGCGCATTGGTCGCTTCCGGTGCATGCAGTTCCGTCATCCCCCCAAATGTGAAACAAGTTGAAGCAGTGTCCCACTTCGTGAGATGCGGTGCGTCCGAGGTCGTATGGAGCCGAGAGGGTGCCAATGTTACCGAAATAATTGTAACCAATTACCACACCATAGGTGTTGGAAAGCTGGTTGGTTGGGAATTCGGCGTAACCTAAAAGTCCACCCCCTAAGTTGCAAACCCAGATGTTGAAGTATTGACTCGGATCCCAGGCATCCAATCCGCCGGTGGAAAACGCCTTTACAGCGTCGTTGGTGTTGAAAGAATTCACGGTGGTCAATCGGCGCTCGATGCCGGTTGTTGGAGCTCCTGTTGGATCAACGGTAGCCATACAGAAAGTGATGTTGGCTGTTCCCGCGATTGGCTTGAAGGGGGCAGGAGTGTTGGCCGTGTCTGGATTCAACCGGTTGAAGTCTTGGTTTAGGACATCAATTTGCGATAAGATTTGAGCGTCGCTGATGTTTTGTGCATTGGTCTTGTAAACCAGGTGGACCACTACGGGAATTGTCACATTCGGCATGGTGGTTTTGGATGACAGCAGACGTTCTGCATATTCATTTACCGTTTGGTCGAATCGTTCGCGTTGTGATGCGCGTTTCGGGTTTTGGGATTGCAGCCACTGCTCGTGCTCGACAACGGCACAGCGGTTAACGTTTTGGGCATGGCTGGATTGCGTGGCCGTCAATTGGAAGATGGCCAATAGGGATAGGAGTAGGGTTTTTTTCATGTTTTTTGATGTTCAAAACGGATGCGAAAGTAGGCAATAGATGGGAATAGATAGGCGGTACTTTAGTGACAAGTGACAAGCACCGCCCTGAGCCAGTTTACCCTGAGCCTTTCGAAGGGTCGAAGGGTGACAAGGATAGCCGCCGCTATCCGCCTCCTGGCGCCATCCGATAGCTATCGGACCACTGCTACTGCTACCGAACGCAGTTCTTTACAAGCTTGATCTGCTGATGCAAATCCATCCCCGTAAGGTGTACTAAATAAACACCACTATTAAGCATAGAGATATCCAGAGGCAGTTTGGTTATATCGCCATCCAAGGAAATGGGTGCTGTGATAACTTCCTTACCCAAAACATCAGTAACGAACAATCGGTAATTGCCTTCCGGGAATCCGATGAGTTCAATTTCCGAAAAGTCGGTGGCTGGATTAGGGCTGATGTTCAATTGTGCCGACATTGCTGGGGATGTCTCATCGCGGAGCGGATTGCTTGTTGGGATTTTTACAGCGCAATACCTATTGCTTTGCCTTTGCAGGGATACGCAGTAAGAAGCGGAAGAACCGCAGCTATTCATTGCATAGACACAAAGGCTCGATGTCTGGTAGTTGTTTCCGAAAGAAACCTGTATGGAATTGGTTCCTTGTCCGCTAATGATTTGAACACCCGAAGGCACCACCCAGGCGTATGAAGTTGCATTTGGATCCAACGGTACGGAATAGTTTTGGATGGAGTTGCGACAAACCATAGTCTTTCCGTACAACGTTGTAGGGCTAGCAGGTGTTTGTTGTACTTGCACGGTCTGTGTGGCCACATCACTGCACCCATTAGCATCTGTATAGTTGTAGGTCAGGGTGTGAGAACCCACTCCAGCCAAGACAGGATAAAACAGGTTATTCATTACGCCGGGACCAGAGTAAGTGCCACCATTGGGCCATCCCGCAGTAAGCGGAATGTTGGCCACATTGGTACATGCCATAGGCATCGGATTAAATGCGGCTACTGGATTCTGGTGCACAGCGATGGATGCAATTGCGGAATTGCTACAACCATTTAGCGGGTTGCTAACGGTTAATGTATAGGTGGTGTTTGCTGCAGGTGATACGGTGATGATGGAGTCTGTGGAGGACAACCCTGTAGGCGATGAACTCCAAGAATAGTTTAGTTGTGCCGGAATGAGGTTGTTGATGTTTAATGTCCAATTGTTGATGGAGCCTGTGTCAACTCCAGCCAGGTCGGTAACCTTCAAGTTCCAAACGCCATTGATGTTTCCCGTTAACAGATTGAAGTCTTCGTCTGGTATGAATGTGCCGGTGAAAGGCGCCACACCATTGGCGATGGGTGTTGCAGACAAATTATTGAACGTGGTTCCTGTGAAATTGTCACCACCACCACCTCTACGGTTGCTCAATTTGATTTTGTTGCCGGAGGGCGCAACCAATTCCACCATCAAATCACCTGTGTAGGTGTGGGTGATGTCTAGTGACACGGATACCACCGTGCCAGGAGTAAGGGTTGCTGGGTTGATGTTGCTTACAGTGATTGGCGATTGGATACCTGTTGCGTTGTTGTCTGGAATGCTGTAGTCGTTCGTATTTGTGAAAGATACTTGCGTGTAGCCAGTTTGTACAGCACCGATTTGAGAGGTCAAGGTGACTGAGCCTCCTGCGCATATGCCATTGGATGACGATGTGATTTGTACGGGAATCACATTGGCGGTAACATTCATCGGGGCCGATGTTCCAGGGCATGTGGTGTTCACATCCGTTGAAACGGTATAGCTACCCAAGGCCGAATAAGGAACTGTGATGGATTGTGTAGTGGCGCCATTGCTCCAAAGGTAATTGGGAGCTGCACTGGAGGTGAGTGTAACGGACTCGCCTGGACAAAGTGCCGTGTTTCCGGATGGAATAATGGTTGGCACCGTGCCGGCTTGCTTGGTGAGCGTATAGGGTACCACCAACACGTTGTTGTTTTCATTCTCCTCGAGGAAGAATTCATTCGGGTCCAATTTCACTACGATGTAATATTGGCCGTTACAAGTTCCAGGAGGTATGTCGAGGTACATGCCATCTAGGTATTGGTAATAGATATCGGTGAATCCGGATGAGATGCCTTGCATGGTGAGTGAGCAGCCATAACTTCCACCACCCAAGCCGTAGTTGGGGAAGTTGGCGTTAACCAATGTGTTTCCAAGCGAGTCCACACAATGGCCGCTGTAGGTGGAGCAGGAGCCGTAGTCCATAAGGCAAAACGCCAGTTTAGCACCTTGGCCGATGATGGGCCAATTCATCGGATCGGGATCGTTGCTCATGGTGCGTAGCGAGTATGAACCCCACTCGTCGACGTGCATGTGGCCGTGTGTAGGATGGTAGGTCATGGATCCCGCATGACGGTCGTAATAGTTCATGGTGTTACCGCTTTTTTGGTACACACGTTGCACCACCAAAGTGCGAGGTGGTAAGCCGGTGTTTGGGCAAGTGGTAGGTGCGGTACCAACAAACGTATCAGTTCCGCAGATGAATGTGTTGGTAGCTCGAATTTCAAGCGGACCGTGTCCGATGTTGGGGGATGATACAGAAACGCGCAGCCTTCCGTTGTTAGCTCCGTTTCCAACTTGGGCGTATTCGATTACGCCGTTGTTGCCTTGCACCAACAGTGGGGGACGAGCGGTAATGATATCCGGTAGCAAATCACAATTTGTGGCACCTGGAGTTGCACAGGCACAACTGGTGGCATTGGTGGTGTTGCATTGTGCAAAAGCAAATTGACTTCCTGAAAGCATCAGGATGGAAAGGAAGGTTAGGATTTGTTTCATTGAGGAAAATTAATAAAAAAATGGATTTTACATGCTTGAACAGGATCCTTAAAGGGTATTTTGTGGGCAAAACCCAATAGAAAGTTGTAATTTTCAGTCTATGGCCGATATATTTTCCAAATCCAAACGCAGCGAAATCATGAGCCGCATTCGAGGCAAGCACACCGGTCCCGAAATGCTGGTTCGTCGCGAGCTCTTTTCCCGTGGTTTCAGGTATCGTCTCCATGCAAAGGATTTGCCCGGCAAGCCGGATTTGGTTTTCCCGAAGTATGGATGTGTGTTGATAGTGGATGGGTGCTTTTGGCATGGCCATCAAAACTGCAAGGTTTTCAGGCTCCCCAAAACACGTGTTGCTTTTTGGAGAAATAAGATTGAAACGAACCGAAAGCGGGACACTCGCAATAATAGGGCGTTACGTAAGCTGGGGTGGCGTGTGGTGCATGTTTGGGAATGTCAATTGAGCGCAAAGCGTATGGAGAAAACCATAAATAGGGTTTGCTTTGAGATCAAACAGATGAAATGATTACTCCGGCAATTACGGCATTCATACTCTTGATGGTTTTTACAATTGTGATGCAAGACTTTTGCCCCTGCCTCTTCAACTTCAGCACAAATCAATTTATGATGGAGTGGAGTTATGGCTTTATCAGGATTTTTTCCATTCTATTCCCCAAGGCTGCTTAATTTTACCACATGAAGCGGTCAGCTATATGGTTGTTAGGTTTTGCAGTATTATTGTTGGCTGCATCCATTTTACTGTCCGAAAGGAGTGAGTCGGGCCAACAGCAATCCATAGCAGAAGCACGTGATACAAAATCCGCTTTTGATTCATTTTGTAGGGCAGCCGAAATGGCGGCCGCCGACAATTTGAATCTTTACAAGAACGGCCGCCTAACCAAAGTTAACCTCGGCTCAGATTCTTATGGGTTCATTTTTGAAAATGACTCGTTGGTTTGGTGGAGCGACAACTCGGTATCGCCGCACGTTAACGACACAGCATCTGGTATCAAATTGTTCGGGAATGGATGGTACTTGTCGCAAGTCTCTAAAGAGGGTGGCATTACAAGTATGGTTCTGGGTAGGGTGTACGTTCAATACCCATTCAACAATCAATACCTCAAAGACGGGTTCACAGAAGCCATCGGATTAAATGACCAATGGACCATTGCAAAACCCAATGAACCCAATGCCATTGAAATCGACGCCAAGCAAGGTTTTTTCATCAAAGAAAAGACATCTTCCAATGAGCCAATAATTGACTCTGTTTGGTTGTTTTTACTGGGATTAGCCCTGCTGTTCCTCTCCTTGAATACGGTTTTGAAAACGTATGTGCATGGAATGGCCACCCCCATCGCTCTCGCTTTTATGTATCTGCTTCGGTTATTGTTTTCCGATTGGTTACAGCAATCGCCTTTATGGGGTTTCGGACTCTTCGGTCCCGACCAATACGCCAGCTCATGGCTGCTCAATTCACCTGCAGATTTGATTTTGGTATCTGCTATGTTGTTTTTCTTTTCACGCAACACGCCCCATCTGCTGCGAAAAACCAAAAATGTTTTTTGTGACATAAAAGGTGTTGCAACACTTTCCGCTTTGTCGATTTCATTCGCTTATTTGTGCAACTCGCTGGTGGCTGGCTTGGTTCTCGATTCTCGCATACCATTTGATTTCGACAAGGTTTTTTCATTGAATGGCTATAGTTTCTTGGGATTCGGAATTATCGGCCTCTTGGTTTCAGCCTCCATTCGCTTGTCGAAATCCATTGCGGCTTTTTCAAAAGAGAACTTTGCGACGAATACAGCTAAAACCGCTGCTTCAATAATTGGTCCAGCTGCATTGTTGGTGTTGACTTTTATAGTTGGTTATGCAGAAAAATGGATTTCAATACTATCCATTATCACTATGTTGTGGGGTTGGTTCATTGGTGGGTATTTCAGATTAAAGACAGGAAGGTCGGCATTTACCTCGTATCTCGCATTATTGGCAGGAACGGCTCTGATATCTTCGGCCATGTTGTTTGTACATATTCAAACACGCGAGCGAGAAAGTCGTAGGGTTTTAGCCACCAGGTTGGAAAACGAACGTGATCGCGTGGCAGAATATCTGTTTGAGGATGTTGCCAAAAGCATGCGGTCAGATGAACAACTTAGGCAGCTTTTCTCGAGTCCTTATGAACGCATGACGGCAAACCTCGATATTGCCGATTCAATCGAGCGCCGCGTATTGCGAAACCATTTATCAGGATATTGGGAGCGCTATGACATCACGGTTCGCAGTTTCAATGCCAACGGTCTGCCTGTGAATACCGGTGGCGACCCTACCTGGTCGTTGAATTATTATGATGAACAACTAAGGCAAGCGGGCAACGATTCTTCCCACTACGGATTGTTTTTCATCGGCGGAAGCGAAGGCCGCATGAGCTATACGGGCAAAACAGCCGTTTATGATGCCGACACCGTTTCGGGTATTGTGGTGCTTTCGTTCACATCAAAACCGTTGGGAGGCCGCACTGGTTTTCCCGAACTGTTGCTGAGCGGTTCCGTTCCACAATCGAAAAACGTTTCTGATTATTCCTTCGCCTATTACCGCAACGACACCTTGATCAACAAGTCAGGAGATTTCGCCTATCCAAGGATAGGCAACAAGGATCGTGTAGGATTAGGCATGTCTGATTTTTTCGTTCAGGATGGATGGTCGCACCTGTACCACCGTACATCCGAAAACGCATTTTTGTTGGTCAGTATTCCCGCAAAAGGGGTGTATCAGTTTTCCACGGTTTTTTCATACTTGTTCGGCATCTATGGATTCGTTTTCCTGATGACGTATGCCATCCGATTTTTGATTGTTAACAAATGGCGCTGGAGGCCTAACATCGGTGCGCGCATCCGCCTTTCGGTTGTAATGATCGTGGTGCTGACCATGTTGATCACAGGAGGTGCAACGGTTTGGTACATCTTCAGCACCTATCGCGCTGATGGCGGTCCTGAAACCGAAAGCAGGATTCGTGTTTTGTTGGGAGCGTTGCAGGATGAGATTGGAGGAAGATATAGCGGGGTGCCTTTATCCGGTGGCGATGAGATGAATTCCTCCTTGGCGGGATTAGCCAAAGCGCTTGGTGCCGACTTCAATTTATATGATACCGGGGGCAGGCTCTTGTATTCATCACAACCTAAATTGTACGACCAGCAAATCGTAGCGCCTCTCATCAACCCGGATGCACTCTTCAAGTTGCGTTCACAATCCGCATCGTTTGTTTCATTGCGTGAGCGGATTGGAACCTTTGAATACCTTTCATCCTATGTTCCGTTGTTGGAGGGCACGGCATCCGTGAAGGGGTATTTGAACATTTCCTATTTCTCGCAACAAGCCGAGTTGGAGCAACGGGTATCAGGATTCCTGGTGGCTGTGGTGAACCTGTATGTTTTGTTGTTCGCCCTTGCTTCTTTCGTTACATTCTGGCTTTCTACGCGCATCACGCAACCACTTCAAGCCATCCGCGAAAAGCTGGCTTCGGTCACGTTTGGTAAACGCAATGAGCTTTTGGAATGGCATAGTGATGATGAAATTGGGGAGTTGGTGAAAGAGTACAACCGGATGGCAACAGAGCTCTCGGCAGCGGCTGAACAGTTGGCCCGATCTGAACGCGAATCGGCTTGGCGCGAAATGGCTCGTCAAGTGGCTCATGAAATCAAGAATCCGCTTACACCGATGAAACTTGGCTTGCAACACCTGCAGAGGGCTTGGCGCGATAACCATCCCGACAAGGACCAGATAACAGAGCGTATGACCAAGGTGCTCATAGAGCAGATAGATGCCTTGTCGAACATAGCTACAGAGTTCTCTGGTTTTGCGCAAATGCCACAGGCCAACAAATCCCGTATTGCTTTACAGGAAATTTTAAAGTCGGTGGTCGAACTGTATTCGGAATATGATAACATTCGCGTTGTGTTGATCGACCAAACAACAAACCCATTAACCATTCTCGTCGATAAGGAACAGCTTTCGCGTGTATTTGTGAACCTCATTAAAAACGCGGTGCAGGCCGTAAAACAGGATGGTGGCGGATTGGTGGAAGCAGTGGTTACCGCTTCCGGCGGATGGGGATTGGTTGAGGTGCGCGACAACGGCAATGGAATACCCGATGAGCAGAAGCCGCGCATATTCACACCGAATTTTACCACCAAGTCGGGCGGTACTGGTTTGGGATTGGCTATCTGCCACCAGATTGTAACGCAATCGGGAGGGAATATATATTTTGAGTCTGAGGCTGGAAAAGGCACATCCTTTTTTGTCCGACTCCCTCTGGAAAAAGCTCCGGTTTAGGAAAACATGTGCTTGAGTGGGTTTCCTCGTGCCAACTGCGCGACTTTTTCATAATTTTGAGCTCATAACAGCCCATTTTATGTCCGCACCTCTTTCCCGCCCCATACGAGTTTTGGTTGCCAAGGTAGGACTTGATGGCCACGACCGCGGCGCCAAGGTTATCGCATCGTTTTTGCGTGATGCAGGCATGGAAGTGATATATACAGGCCTTCGTCAAACTCCTGAAATGGTGGTTAATGCTGCTTTGCAAGAAGATGTCGATGTAATCGGTGTCAGCATTTTGTCCGGGGCGCACATGACGGTGTTCCCCAGGATCATGACATTGCTGAATGAAAAGGGTATCAACGATATCCTGCTTACGGGTGGTGGCATCATCCCCGACGAGGACATGAAAAAATTGAATGAATTGGGCGTAGGCAGATTGTTTCCGCCCGGTACCAATACAGGCGAAATCGTGGAGTACATCACCAACTGGGTCGCCCAAAACCGAAATTACTGATATGAGCTACCAAAACCTGTTGACGGCAGTGGAAGACGGCATCATGACCATCACCATCAACCGTCCAGACAAACTTAACGCCCTCAACCGCCAAACCATTCAGGAAATCGGCGCTGCCATGAAGTCTGCTGAATCGGATCAATCGGTTCAGGTGGTGGTGTTAACGGGATCCGGTACAAAAGCATTTGTTGCGGGTGCCGACATCTCTGAGTTTAGTCATTATGGAGAAGCCGAGGGGAAGGACTTGGCACAAAAAGGGCATGATGTTTTCAATTCCATTGAACAGTTAAGCAAGCCCGTCATCGCAGCCATCAATGGCTTCGCGCTTGGAGGTGGATGCGAATTGGCCATGGCTTGCCATCTGAGAGTGGCTTCGGATAATGCCAAATTCGGACAGCCCGAAGTGAAGTTAGGTTTGATTCCGGGCTATGGTGGCACACAGCGATTGGTTCATCTGATTGGCAAGACCAAAGCAACAGAGTTGTTGATGACTGCTGATATGATTGGCGCGAATGATGCGTTATCACTTGGTTTGGTAAACTATGTGGTGTTGCCTGATCAATTGATGGAAAAATGTCGAGAGCTGGCAGGCAAAATCATGAAGCAAGCCCCATTGGCCATCGCATCCGTTATACGATGCGTAAACGATGCGGCTACTCCAAACGGATTTGCCACCGAAGTGGATGAGTTCGGCAAGTGTTTCGTTACATCAGATTTCAAAGAAGGCGCAGGCGCGTTTTTGGAGAAAAGGGCGCCCGACTTCAAAGGGAGATAAAACCAAAGCGTTGCCTTGAAACAACGTTAAACCCATTTACGCTTGGGCATACTCAGGAAACTCGCAGGCGAATCCGCCGTTTACGGATTGAGCAGCATCCTTGGCCGCTTTCTGAACTACTTGTTGGTGCCGTTGCACACGCACGTGTTCACCAACCCTGGAGAATATGGCGCTGTTACCGAGATTTACGCCTATATCTCCTTCCTGGTGATCGTTTATACCTATGGGATGGAAACATCCTTTTTTCACTTCGCCCGTAAATATCCCGAGCGAACAGCGCAAGTTTTCGGCACGGGCATGATGTCGCTGCTGGTATCTACGTTGGTTTTCTCCGGCTCGTTGGTGATGTTTTCCGATTCGCTTGCTGAAACGCTGAACTACCAGGCCCATCCCGAATACATTGTGTACATGGCTTTGATCATCGGCTTCGATGCATTAACAGCCATTCCTTTTGCCAAGCTGCGACAAGAGGGAAAAGCACGGAAATTCGCCGCTTTGAAATTGTTTGGCATCGGAGTAAACATCCTCTTCAATGTGCTCTTCTTCCTGGTTTTCCCCGTTTGGATGAACCGCGAGACCGGCATCTTGTTTGAACTTGCCAAACAGTTTTACAATCCCGAAACGGGCGCCGGATATGTATTCATTGCAAACCTTTTGGCAAGTATCGCTACCCTGTTGGTGATGTTGCCTTCGCTCCGCTTCCGTTTTTCGGATTGGGATGTTCCTTTGTGGCGCGAACAGATGGTTTATGCTTTGCCTTTGTTGTTTGCCGGTTTGGCCGGGATGGTGAACGAGACGCTGGATCGCGCGCTCATCCGTCATCTGGTAACCGACCAGCAAGATGCCATGGTCCAATTGGGTATTTACGGAGCATGTTACAAGCTTTCGATTCTCATGACATTATTCATCCAAGCGTTTCGCTACGCAGCTGAGCCATTTTTCTTCAGTCAGTTCGGTAAGGATGACGCCAAGGATACCTATGCGCGCGTCACCAAATACTTCTGTATTACCTGCGCTATTGTTTTCCTCGGTGTGATGCTGTACATCGACATATTCAAAAATTTTATCGGAGAGCCCTACCAGGTCGGATTGGGGGTTGTTCCGATTCTGCTTTTAGCTAACATGTGCCTGGGGATTTTTTTCAATCTCAGTATGTGGTATAAGATGACGGGGAAAACACGTTATGGCATGTTCTTCACCGTTTTCGGAGCGGTGATCACCGTTGTGCTGAATGTGTTGTTGGTTCCTTCGATGGGTTACATGGGCGCTGCATGGGCCACGCTGGGTTGCTATGCCAGCATGATGGTCGCTTCCTATTTGATCGGACAACGCAACTATCCGGTTCCTTACGAGACCAAACGCATTCTCGCATACATTGGCTTGGCAATCGCTTGCTACTTTGTTTCGGATGCGTTGTTGGATTGGCTAGAAGTCACATCGGCCGTAAGGCTATTGTTGAATACCATCGTGTTCGTGGGC
>JALRAP010000069.1 GCA_023262505.1 Bacteroidia bacterium | reverse complement strand
GACGATCACTCTTGGGCTCTTGGGCTTCCTCTCTGCTGCTCAAACGACGCTCTCGGTCGGGTCTTTGCTGTTCGCGGTCCCTGCCTCCGAACTTGGGTTTTTCAAATGGCCTCTTTTTCCGATCGTCAGAGCCGAATCGTTTTCTAGTATCGGAACGTTTAGCATCACGGTCGCTGCTTCCAAAGGCTACTTTTCTATTTGATTCATTGCTTCCGCTATCCTCAGAATTGTAACGCTTCTTAGGTGCGGATCGCTTGGAAATCTCTTCGTCTGGAAAATAATCTCCACGTCTTTTACGCAACGGGGTGCCATCCGGTTTTTTCCACGAAGTGCGTGGACCAGATTCTTGTTTTGGGCTTCTGTTGTTTCTTGTTGGGCGTGGCATGTGTGTGCGTTATAAGCTACAAAGATAGTCATTTGGCTCGGGCTCAGCTCATAAAAGGGTAGAACGCCTCCTCAATATGCTCAATTGAGACGGTCTCGCCATGGTCAATAACGGTTATGAGGTCGTATCGGACCTCAAGATTGCATTGGGTTACATCCATGTAACGCTCGGTAATGTCGTAAAGGCACTTGAGTTTGTGCTTGGAAAGCAAATCATCTGGGTCGGCGTGTTGCACAGATGACCTTGATTTCACTTCCACCACCACCAAAAAGCCGCCCTTTTGTGCGATGATGTCGATTTCCAAATGTTTCCATTTCCAGGATCGTTCCAGAATTGTATAACCGGTTTTGATGAGGAATTTGGCGGCTTCATCTTCGCCGCGTTTTCCCAGGATGTTGTGAAAAGCCATGGGGTGATTTTAAAGGAAAAATGTAAAAAAGCTTACTCTTAGTTTGTTTTGTTATCTCAACACGACTATGCTCAAATAGGCAGATAATGATGCCCGCAACCGATCGAGGCTCATTTGTTTATCCAAAAGTGGCTCTACATCCTCACCTTGTTCCGAGGCCGTTTTGATAGCTTCACGATTAGAGTGGCTGAGCCGTTCAACATGTTTGATCTTGAATGAATACAATGCGCTGAAAACCGAGTGCGCCAATTTTTTCGATTCATCCTTTACGAAAATGCCGCGATCCTCCCAATTGGCAAGTGGATACCTTATGGTTAGGAAGTGCGCTGCCAATCGACTGATTTCAGCATCGGGATGGTTTGTGAAATCGCCTTCTGCATGCGGTCTATTCTCATGAACTTGGCTACGGAACATTTGATAGATGGCGCCATATGTCGGGTTTTCGAAAGCGATATCATCGGGCTCCAAGTCGTGTACGATAACGCTTTTCACTTGCTCTTGAACATTCACGGTGTGGGTGCGCCCATCTTCTTCGTATTGTGCTGGGAAGGTGACTAACTCATCGGCGAAATTCAGCAGTAGTCGCACGATATCCGCTTCCTGATGCTCTGAGCGATTGAGTAATTCAGGATCGCGTTCGTCGATAATCAGTTTCTCTAGCGGTACATCATCGGTTGGAACTTGTGTTTGAGCTTGTGTTTGTGGCTCATTGGCGCCATCCTTGAAGACTTTCTTGCGTACGATTCGGGTTAGCTCCGACATCAATACGTCTTCTCCTATTTGCATCAGGTTGGAGCACTCCCGCACGTAGGTAGAGCGGATGATGGCGTCTGGAATGAGGGCAATGGTTTCCACGATTTCTCGTATCAGTCCGGCCCTTCCAATGGGGTCGTTGCCGACATCCTTCAGCAACAGCGAAGTTTTGAATCGTATGAAATCCTTTGCGTTTTCCTTGATGTATGCGAAGATCTCCGTGGTGGTATGCTTGCGCGAAAAGGAATCAGGGTCGTCGCCGTCCGGAAAGAGTACCACACGTACATTCATACCCTCTTCCAATATCAGGTCGATACCACGCAAGGATGCTTTGATGCCCGCCGTATCCCCATCATACAATATGGTGATGTTTTTGGTATACCTTCTGATGAGTCGAATCTGGTCCTGCGTAAGTGCTGTTCCGGATGATGCCACCACATTGGTGATTCCGCTTTGATGCATAGAAATCACATCAGTATAGCCTTCAACCAGATAACAAACATCCTTTTCCACAATCGCTTTGCGCGACTGGTATAATCCATATAGGACTTTGCTTTTGTGATAGATGTCTGATTCGGGGGAGTTCAGGTATTTGGCAGCCTTGGCATCTGATTTAAGTATCCTTCCGCCGAAGCCAATTACCTTGCCCGCCACATTGTGGATGGGAAACATCACTCTTCCGCGAAAGCGGTCGAACATGCGCTCGCCATTTACAACGGTCATGCCGGTCTTCTCCAGTTTCTCCAACTTGTAACCCGCAGCCAATGCGTCATCCGTGAAAGCGCGCCATTCTTCGGGTGAGTATCCCAGTTGAAATCGCTCAATCATTTCATCCGTGAAGCCCCGCTCAGAGAAATAAGATAAACCCACTGAACGACCTTCATCCGTCTCATGCAGCTGCTTGATGAAAAACTTGGATGCATATTCGGTAACAGCCAAAAGCGACTCCCGCTCCATCTGCTCCTGGTCGAATTCGGGTGAGCGCTCTTCCTCTTGGATATCGATATTGTACCTACGCGCCAGATAGCGTAAAGCTTCCGGATAGCTGTAATGCTCGTGTTCCATGATGAAGTTCACAGCATTGCCACCTTTTCCGCAGCCGAAACATTTGTAAATACCCCTTACGGGGGATACATTGAACGAAGGAGTTTTTTCGTTGTGAAATGGGCATATACCCAAAAGGTTGACTCCCCTCTTTTTGAGGGAGATGAAGTCGCCCACCACCTCTTCGATGCGGACGGCACTCATGATTTGGTCTATGGTTTCCTTACTAATCACTTGGATGCCTTGAAAAAAAGGATACCAAAGTTAGTAAAAAGGCTGGGCTTTCGGGGAGCCTTATTCGGACGCTAGCTTTTTCCTACGGGACTTAAATACAGGCGACTGGCGCGAAGCTTTGATGTGGCCGCATATTTGGTCATAGTATTTCCGGCTAAATTGGTGGAATGGATTATCCTGTTTTGGCTGTAGCTCTAGGAACAGCTTTTTGTATGCGTAATTGCCGGATTCATGCACGACTTTGATGCCTTCCATCGCGGATTTTGAAACGTACCCTGCTGCCATGGATGAGTAGGGAAGATGGCATTTTTTGAAAATTTCGGCATAGCGATGATCGTGAAAGTCGATACCCGTCTTACGCTCATATGATTTCTTGATGACAGGCAAAAGCGGGAGTAATACACCACCCCATCCATTCAAAACGGATTTTTGAAACAGCTTTTCCAGGCTTTGAGGTGCGTTTTGAAGCACCAAGGCGGATGCTTTCAGCGAGGTGTCTTCGGATGCCTTGATGCAGATGCCCGCGCCTGTTCCTACTCCAAGTAATGAGACAAACTCCACTCTCTGCATGGTGTCCAGTCTTTGTACAAGTCCAGCAAGATCCAACGCGCTGTTTAATCCGGAATCGTAATACTCACCCTCACTTTCTCCTTGACCACGCATGTCAATCACACAAACATGAAAACCGCGTGCATGATATTCCAGTACATCGTTCAGGTAGCAGATTTTGCTTTCGCTTATGTCAGGTATGATGCATATTAACGGAGCTGAATACAGTGTGGAGTCGAATGAAATCCATCCTCGAAGTTCAGGTTGGCCGCTTCTTTTAAAAACTATTTTTTGATAGGGTAAACCAAGCTCATCTGGGCGCATGGGTTGGCGTATGAAGTCCGTATCCCCCGAGTTCCGCATTTGCATCACATATGTGGAGTCGATTCGTAACGGATACAACAATGAATTTACCGATACAAGCGGAGTTATCAATACCAAAAGAATGTGAACGGCGATGAAAATGGTGGCCCAGCGAAAAATCCTTATGCTTCCAGATGGCATGATCGGTTACTTGTCGCGCTCGATGGTGTATCGAACCAAGTCGCAGAAGGAGGATTTGTAAGGGCTTTCGGTGAAGGTGCCTACGATTTCCAATGCTTTGGAAGCGTATTCATCCATTTTGTTTCGTGCATATTCCAAACCGCCTTTTTCATTTACAAAATCCAAAACCTTGCGGATTTTTTTCTCATCGGAAGTTTTGCTTCCAACAATGCTAATGATGGACCTTTTTTCCAAAAAACCGGCTTTCGACAAGGCATGTATCAGCGGCAATGTCATTTTGCTTTCTTTGATATCAATTCCTGCGGGCTTTCCGGTCTTGTTGGCTGTTTCATAATCGAAGAGGTCGTCTTTGATTTGGAAGGCAATTCCGATAAGGCTGCCAACTTCTCTCATTTGCTTGACAATTTCTTCGTTAGAACCTGAAGATGCCGCGCCAACTCCACAACAAGAGGCAATCAAAGAAGCTGTTTTTTGTCGGATTACCTCGAAATAAATCTCCTCGGTGATATCCAACCTTCTGGCTTTTTCAATTTGGAGCAACTCTCCCTCACTCATTTCACGAACAGCTTCAGAAACGATTTCAAGCAATTGCCAATCCTTGTGCTTCACACTCAGAAGCAAGCCTCTCGAGAGTAGGTAGTCGCCAACCAATACGGCAATCTTGTTTTTCCAAAGTGCGTTGATGGAGAAGAAACCCCTGCGCATGGAGGAGTCATCCACTACGTCATCGTGTACCAAGGTTGCGGTGTGAAGCAATTCAATCAAGGATGCTCCACGATAGGTCTCCTCGCGGATACCCCCGCACATGCCAGCGCTAAGGAAAACAAAAAGGGGGCGCATCTGCTTGCCCTTTCGACGCAGGATATAACGCATGATTACATCCAACAGGGGCACCTTTGAGCGCATGGCTTCACGGAAGTGGCCTTCAAATACCGCCATTTCCTGAGCCACCGGCTTTTTAATCGAATCTAAACTCAAATTGCCCATCTAGGTGCAAAAGTAGGCATTCCGCTTCATCGGCCGCTATCAAACGCTTCTATTTCATTTACTTTGTGGGTATGCGTTTGCTGAGTTTATCATGTTGGCTTTTTATGCTTTTTACGGCTTGTAGGAAGGATGATCCTATTGAGGTGGAAGACTTCCAAGGGGTCATATTCTCCATTCAGCCGGACGCAGGTAAGTGCGGAGATACGGTTTCTATTTCAGGTAACGGCTTTGGCGAAAATTTATCCGTCCTCAAAGCTTTTGTTAACGGAAAACGTGCCAACATCATTTTTGCCAATGATACATTGGTTCGAATGGTGGTTCCCCCTCGTTCTGGAACGGGTCCCGTATCCTTGGCTGGACTCTCGGGTGGTGCATCTGGCCCTGTATTTCATTTCACTTACACCGCGACCGTTTCAAATTATGCGGGTGTTCCCGGTGTTACGGGATTGGTGGATGGTTCGGGCCTCCAATCAAAGTTCAATTTCCCTACTGGAATGGTATCTGATTCGTTAGGGAATTTGTTGTTAGCGGATCGGATGAATCATGTTATCAGAAGGATTTCGCCAGGAGGCTCTGTTGTGACATTGGCTGGCACGGGTGTTCCCGGTCATGTGGATGGCTCTGCCAATGCTTCGCAGTTCAACCAGCCATATGGTATGACATTCGATCCATTTACCAATGAATTTTACGTGGCCGATCGTAATAACCATTGTATCCGAAAAATCACTTCAGTTGGAACCGTCAACACAGTGGCCGGTATTCCCGGCGTCGCAGGCTTCGTTGATGGTCCGGGCCTTTCATGCAGATTGAACGAGCCTGTTGCAGTAGCATTTGACCGTGGATTTTCGAATCTATACATTGCAGAAGCAGGTAATCACTGCGTACGAAAGCTTTCCCAGTTTCAGGTAGTTTCAACTTTCGCTGGAAGTGCAATAGCTGGTAATGCCGATGGTGTTGGTGCTTCAGCAAGTTTTAATACACCTCGCGCATTGTTGCTCGACTCGGTATTCAATTTGATTGTTTCCGATTCTGCAAACCATAATGTTCGGCGAATCCGCTTAGCGGATGCGTCCGTATCTACATGGACAGGCACAGGCGTTGCTGGATTTGAAAATGGTTTGGCACCGGCTTTCAATGCACCCGCTGGCATGGCATGGCTTCAAGGGAAATTATTGATTGCCGATGCCCAAAACCATGCAATCAGATTGGTTTATCCTAATGGTACTGCTGAGTTATTGGCAGGAAATGGAGTGCCTGGTTTTCAGGATGGGGCTGGAAACATTGCGAGATTCAATGCTCCAATTTCCATAGTACCTGGTTTGTTAGAAGGAGAATATTTTGTGACTGATTCCGGCAACCACTGTATCCGCAGGGTATTGGTGGAATAGCTAGGGCAGACAGGCTGCAATGTATTTGGCCAGCTCTGGAAAACATTGCCCTGAAATCATGCTGGCTTCATTGCGGTCGGATGGGATGTGAGCAGTAGCATAGCTTCCAGCCACCACTTTGCCTGTGGAATCATAAACGGTAAAGTGCAACATGACTTCCCTTTTGAAGATCCGATTGGCGATATCTATACAACTGGAGTAATTCGTCTTGATTTCAAATTGAGTCAAAAAAACAAAGTAGTCAACTTGGTATTGATCGTGCAGTTTTTTGAATAGTTTCTCTCCGTCCCGCACAATGGCGTGCATGTACATGGCATCCTTTTTAACGGGAATATACATCGTGGCCGTTTTAGAATCGGCATGTTTGTCGTCTTGCTCCTTCAGTTTGATTTCCATGTCCAAAAGCCTGTTGATTGCAGGTTCAACAGGAATCACTTTCTCATAACGGTAGCCTGTTTTGGAAAGGATCTGGTACATGGTTTCTTCCAGCTCATCCGCTGTATCGTTCAAAAGGGAGATGCAAGGGTAGTTGAGGCTCACATAGCGTTGTACATTTCTATCAACCTGGAACCTGAAATACTTCCTGAAATGGTCGGGAAGGGCAATGGAGTTTTCGGAAATCTCTCGGTCGGCATCGGATAGATAGTAACGTTCATCATAAGGAATCAACATCACATTGGATCGTGGAACTGTATCTGAATGTTGTGATGTGGATTGGGCGGTTGCTTTGAATGCAACCGAGGCAATCAGTAGTAGTAAAAGCTTTTTAAACATCGGTTCAGTTCAGGATATGCTTCCAGACATCGTTGCCAACTGCAAATACCATTAGGCCCAGCAGTAAAACCATGCCTACAACCTGCGCCCTTTCCATGAATTGGTCGCTGAATTTTCTACGGGTTATGGCTTCGATGGTGAGAAATATGACATGGCCCCCATCGAGCGCAGGTATCGGCAGCATGTTCATGAATGCAAGTACCATGGAAAGCAAGCCGGTGATTCGCCAAAACCACTCCCAATTGAATGTCCCGCCATAGATTTGAGCGATTCCGATCGGGCCTTGCAGCGAGTCGGATGCTTTTTCTTCTCCAGAAAAAATCTTTCCAAGTCCTTTGATGTTAGACACCAGCGCCTCCCAAGCATCTGCAGTTCCAAAAGAAAGTGCGAGCATAGGGGTAATGGCAGCCATCTTATAGGACTTGTCAATTTCTGCTGAGGTATTGTATCCGACGCTGATCTTCCCTTGTTTATTAACCACGGGCGAAACCTCCAGGTTCTCGCCATTCCTCAGCACGGTGAGCTTGACTTTTTTGCCTTTTAGTTCCGATAGCTTTTTTGGCAAATCGCTTCCTGCTGATATGGGTTCGTTATTGATAGCTGTGATTTGGTCGCCTTTTTTCAAGCCTGCTTGATAGGCGCTACCGCCTTCGTCAACCAATGACACATCATAGTAAAGTTTACCAGTTCCAAGGAAGCTCCATTGCCCTTCAGCCGATACACGCTTGTAGAAATCATCAGGAACAACTATTTCTATATTTTGACCATTACGGTTAACCGACAATACAGAGCCGAAAACCACTTTGGATGTGCGCAAATCATCGAATCGCTCGAATGGTTTACCGTTTATTGCTGTGATCTTGTCCCCATCTTCAAGCCCTATTTGTTTGCCAAGCTTGTAGGCTACGATTCCATTTTTAACTTCACTGTTTGGCAGATACTCGCCTTTATATACCAACAGGCTGGCAGAAAAAATTATAATACCCAGAATCACATTCATCGCCACCCCGCCAATCATCACAATCAATCGCTGCCAGGCAGGTTTTGACCTGAACTCCCAAGGCTGTGGCGGTTGCGCAAGCTGTTCCTTGTCCATGGATTCATCAACCATTCCCGAGATTTTGACATATCCGCCGAAAGGCAGCCAGCCAATACCCCATTCGGTGTCTCCGCGTTTGAAGCTGAAAAGCTTAAAACCCCAGGCATCAAAGAACAAATAGAATTTCTCTACACGTATACCGAATGCGCGTGCAGCCAGGTAATGTCCTAGTTCGTGAAGTGCTACCAGAATGGATAGTCCCAGAATCAGCTGGGCGGCCATGATCAATCCCGTCATAATTTATCAGTTATTCGTGTTGGAAGGTGTGAAGTTAATGGTATTACGATTGGTAGAAGTCAATTCAGTGGCTATGATCCTGCTCTCGCGATCTGTTGAAACATAATCCTCGAAAGTTGGATTGGCGACGAAAGGGGATTTGGCCAATGTAGAACTGATGACCTCAGGGATTTGGTTGAACCCGATTCTTTTTTTCAAGAAGGCGTCTACAGCGATTTCATTGGCCGCATTCATTACGCAAGGAGCATTGCCTCCGGTTTCCATTGCCTCCATTGCTATCCTCAAGCATGGAAACGTTTCCATGTCAGGAGGTTCAAATGTAAGACTTGGAAACTTCAGGAAATCGAACCTAGGAAACTGCGACTTGAGCCTATTGGGGTATCCCATGGCGAACTGTATTGGCAATTTCATGTCTGGTAAACCCATTTGGGCCTTCATGGAGCCGTCTTGGAATTGAACGATGGAGTGAATAATCGACTGTGGATGCACTATTACATCAATCTGTTCCGGCTTGAGGTTGAAAAGCCAGCGGGCTTCAATCATTTCCAATCCCTTGTTCATCAGTGATGCGGAGTCGATGGTGATTTTAGCTCCCATGGACCAATTCGGATGTTTGAGGGCTTGTTCGGGTCCTGCCGTTTCAAGGAAATTCTTGTCTTTACCTCGGAATGGCCCTCCGCTAGCTGTCAAGTAGATCTTTTCAATGGGATTATGCCACTCTCCCAAAAGGCATTGGAAGATGGCTGAGTGTTCGCTATCGATAGGAAAAATGTTGACCCCCTTGGATGAGGCCAATGAGGTCACTAGTTCACCAGCCACCACCAGCGTTTCCTTGTTGGCTAGACCGATGGTTTTGCCGTTTCGAATGGCTTCCAAGGTGGGCTCTAGTCCGGAGTATCCAACCAATGCGGTTACTACAGTATCGATGGTATCGGAAGACATGCACTGAACGATTGATTCGTGGCCTCCGTAAACGTGTATGTTCAAAGGCTCAAGGGCGGCCTTCACTAATTGCAGATATTCTTTGTTGCCGATAACGACCGTGGAGGGGTTGAAACGTTTGGCCTGGTCAATCAACAATTCATAGTTATTGCCCGCGGTCAATAGTTCAACTTGGAAGTGTTCCGGCTGCTCGCTGATCACCTCAAGTGTTTGAGTTCCGATAGATCCCGTAGAACCTAAGATAGCTATTTTACGTTTTTGTTCCACGTTTCAGAAAGCAATGTATTCGGTGGGATTAACGGCCATACCATTGTACCAAAGTTCAAAATGCAAATGGGGGCCGTTGCTGGTTTCTCCACTGTCGCCGATGATGGCCACTACTTCGCCGGCCTTCACGAAATCACCGACAGACTTCAACAATGCGGAGTTGTGTTTGTAAACGGAGAAGATATTGTTGCCATGTTGAATGGCAATCACATAACCGGTGTCTGAAGTCC
>JALRAP010000068.1 GCA_023262505.1 Bacteroidia bacterium | reverse complement strand
AGAAATGTCTTTGATGCTTCCGGTTGTAGCGGTTGCGCCAGAAGCGGCGCTTGTTTCACCGAAGGCTCCGAAAATCACGTTGAATAGTGGACGGTTCATAGCCTTGCACATCACAATGGTCAACAGTGTACCTGCGGAACCTACAAGGATTCCACCGGTGAGCATCACTTTGTTGTCATAAAGAAAACCGCCGAATGCGGCAGCAAGACCGGTAAATGAATTGAGCAAGGAGATTACCACGGGCATGTCGGCGCCACCGATCGGTATAACAAACATGATACCGTAGAGCAAAGCAACTGCAAAAAGACCGTAGAGCAATATTGAATCATCTTTGGTCCCGGCGAAAACCATGTAGGCTCCGAATGCAAACATGCCAATCATCAGAACTGTGTTTACCATGTTATATGATGGTAAGCGGATGGGTTTCGACATGGTTCCGTTCAGCTTCAAGTAAGCGATGACACTGCCCGAAAATGAAACGCTTCCAATGATCATACCCAGAACGACTGCAATCACAGGCCCCGTGTTGCCGGCATTATGTCCGAACTCCATCAACCCAATCAAGGCAGCGCAAGCTCCACCCATTCCATTGAACATCGAAACCAGTTCGGGCATTTTTGTCATCTTCACTTTTTTCGCTGTCATCCAGCCGATGATTGTGCCAACAGCGATAGCGGCAAATACCAATATCATTTTGGTGCTGTTCCGGGTGGTGAGTCCCTCGGGATTTTCATAAAGGAAAATTGTTCCGATGATGGCCATGGTCATGCCAGCTGCCGCAAGCAGGTTGCCCATGCGTGCGCTCTTCGGATTACTCATGTATTTCAACCCCACGATGAAAGTCACCGAGGCGATCAAGTAGCATATTTCTAAAATGTACTGTTCCATTATTGATGATAGTTGATTGATGAAAAGATGGTCTGATTACTTTTTCTTTTTGAACATTTCCAACATTCGGTCGGTAACTACGAAGCCGCCGACAACGTTCAGGGTTCCAAGAACGACTGCTATGAATCCAAGCGCCAACGCAGGGATGTTAGTGGCATCGGCATCTAGCATTACGATGATGGCGCCAACGATTACAACTCCGTGAATGGCATTGGCTCCGCTCATCAGCGGGGTGTGCAATACGGTTGGCACACGGCCAATTACTTCGATACCTACGAATACGGAAAGTATGATGAAGTAGATGATTTCCTTATGGAGAGCTATGTATGAGAGTATGTTTTCCATGGCTTTAGTTTTTCAGATAATCCTGCATTATAGATCCGTCATGGGTAATGATGGACCCTTTGGTTATTTCTTCGTTCAAATCTAGCTTGAAACCGTTTTTATCGGACAAGTGTTCCAAGAATGTTTGAATGTTCTTGGCGTAAAGTTCAGATGCGTTTGTAGGTAAAAGGCCAGGTAGATTTGATTCGCCAATGATTGTGACACCGTGTTTTACGACGTTCTTGTTTACCTCGCTCAATGGGCAGTTGCCGCCTTGCTCAACAGCCATATCTACGATAACGGAGCCGGTTTTCATGCTCTTCACCATGTCTTCGGTAATCAGCACTGGAGCTTTTTTACCAGGTATCAAGGCTGTGGTAATTACCAAGTCGGCTTCAGCCACGTGCTTTCCGATAACAGCTTGTTGTTTTTTCAGGAACTCTTCGGATACCGCTTTTACGTATCCACCTTCCGTTTTTATGCTTTCATCCCCTTGGACTTCGATGAATTTACCACCAAGGGACTCCACTTGCTCTTTAGTTTCGGGTCTTATGTCAGATACCCAAACTACAGCTCCCAAACGTTTAGCCGTTGCAATGGCTTGTAGTCCTGCCACACCCGCACCCATGATAACCACTTTGCATGGTTTTATTGTTCCGGCTGCAGTCATCATCAACGGGAATATTTTTCCAAGGGCATTGGCTCCTAAAAGTACGGTCTTGTAACCCGCCAAATTGCTTTGAGATGAAAGGGCATCCATTTTTTGAGCCCTTGAAATGCGAGGTATGGCGTCCATTGAAAAAGCAGTCACACCCTGCTGAGCGCATGATTGCACAAGATCCCGGTTAGTGGCCGCCCACATGAAGCTGATCAATTTGCTTCCTTTGGCCATCGAGGAGATTTCATTTGACGAAGGAGGGTTTACTTTTAAAACACACTCCGAACCCGTGTAAATTGCGCCTGGGTTGCTAGAGATTTCAGCACCTGCTAGGCGATAATCCTCGTCAGAAAACGAGGATCCAGTTCCTGCGCCCGATTCTACAGTTATCTGGTAGCCTTTCGCAACAAGCGATTTCACAACATCCGGGGTTAAAGCCACACGTGTTTCCCGCTCTTTAGTCTCTCTTGGGATTCCGATTTTCATTTAAAAAATTGTTTATCAGTGGTATGTGCCGGTATTGTAACTGCTTTCCCGATACATTTTTTTCAAGCGCAAAGGAACGGAATTTTATCCAATCAGACAAGACTTTTTTGTGTGGAGTCGGTTCATTTTTAATTCGTTGCACCAACCATGTTGGTCTTATTATTTATGTGGATTTTATAGGATATCACATCAATAAACCTTATTTTTGTATTAACCATTTTTATTTGAAGGGTATGATAAAGTTTAACGCGCAATTCCAATCAAAACTTGAAGACGTTTTTGAGGAAAACGGATATAAAGTCCGTTACGAAAAGGGAAACTTCAAATCCGGTTTCTGTATTATTGAAGACCGAAAGTTGATAGTGCTTAACAAGTTTGCCGTGCTTGAGGCAAGAATCAATTCAATGGTGGAAATTATGCGTCAACTCAGCAACCAGGAATTGTTGCAAGGCGAGAAATTCGAGCAGATAAAACCCTTGCTGGCCCAACAACAAACACTCCAAGTGGCTTAGTGGAAATCGTTTTTCTAGGAACCGGCACTTCACAGGGCGTACCAATTATCGCTTGTCCGTGTAGTGTTTGCCACTCCGATGATTCAAGAGATAAAAGGCTTCGTACTTCCATTCTGATCCGTAAAGGAGCCACAAACGTGGTAATAGACTCTGGTCCTGATTTCCGACAACAAATGCTTCGGGAAAATGTAGGTCATTTAACCGGCTTGGTGTTTACGCATGAACACAAGGATCACATAGCTGGCATGGATGACATCCGAGCGTATAATTACGTGAACCAATCCAAAGTTGATGTCTATGCTACAAACCGTGTGCAGGACTCTTTAAGAAGGGAGTTTCCTTATGTTTTCGAAGACTTGAAATATCCTGGAGTGCCAGAGATAAATTTGCATACAATAGATGGCGAACCATTTCAAGTTGGAGAGTTGGTGCTTCACCCCCTAGAAGTACTACACTACAGACTGCCTGTTACCGCTTTTCGAATAGATGATTTCTCGTACGTTACAGACGCTAACCACATACCTGAATCAACATTTGAAAAGTTGAAAGGCACAGAGGTGCTGGTGATAAATGCCCTTAGATTTGAAAAGCACATATCGCACTTCAATTTCGATGAGGCTTTGGAGGTCATAGATCGAGTAGCTCCCACAAAAGCATATCTGACCCACATTTCGCACCAGCTAGGCAAAACCGCAAACGTGGATGCCATGCTTCCTGACCACGTGAAGTGCGCATACGACGGGCTCTCAATACAAGTCTGATTAAGTCAGTCCCGGGAAACCGGGAAACATGCCTTGACCCACAGCGCGCATTTCTGTTTCCATGATATTCCTGGATTGGTCAATGGCCCTATTGATAGCTAGCTCGGTCAACTCCTCAAGCTCTTCTTTCCTGGCAGGGTCCATCAGCCTTTCATGTATTTCTACGGCTTTTACTTTCATGTTGCCAGTCATCGAGACACGAATTTGTCCCTCTCCGGCTTCTCCGATTACAGTTATGTTGTCCAGCCTGCCTTTTACGTCTTCCATGGCCTTTTTCATTTGGCCCATTTTGCCTAGCATATCAAACATGTTCCTTTGTTATTTAAATCAATGATTTTAGTAATTCCAAATTCTCGCGATCCAATTCGTCAGACTTTTCTGTTTCGATCACCTTTGGTATAAGAGGAAAGTTTCTCATTATATAACGAAATGGCTCCAAACCAAGTTTGCCTTTGCCAATGTGTTCGTGGCGATCGAGATGCGACCCTAAATCTCCTTTGCTGTCGTTTAGGTGGAACGCCTTCAGGTTTTCCAATCCCAATATGTTGTTAAAGGCTGCGAATGTTTCTTCGCAACCTTTTGTGGTTCTGATATCGAAACCTGCTGCAAAAGCGTGGCAGGTATCGAAGCAGTAACCAATCCTGTTGGATTGGGTGAGCTCTGAGATTAGTTTCAAATTCTCAAATGGGCCACCCACACTCGAACCTTGCCCTGCTGTATTCTCGAGCAAGATCATCACTTTGCTGTCGGAAGTTTTCTCCAATACTTGCCTAAGGCCGTCTGCGATCTTTTCGATGGCTGTGTTCTCCGTTTGGGAGCCGGCAGCACCAGGATGTAGAATACAATAACTTAGTCCGAGCTGTGTGCATCGTTCAACCTCAAGTGTAAGAGCAGCAATGGATTTTTCTCGAGTTTCATCCGACTCGGCAGCCAGGTTGATGAGATATGAGCAGTGCGAAAAGGCCACTTTGATCTTACTCGATTTCCATGTGTTCAGAAAGGTGTTTTGTTCTTCCTCGGAAATCGGTTTGGCATTCCATTGGCGCTGGTTCCGTGTAAAAACCTGCATTACATCAATGCCCAATCCATTGGCCTCATCAAAGGCATTTTCAAGTCCGCCAGAAACGGAGCAGTGTACTCCTAGAAAATATTCCATTTTTTTGTTGCCAATTTAGTTCAAAGTATTTATACCCCAAACCCAATTTCACATACATTTGTGTTAATTCGAAAATAATTATTGTGAAAATCAAATTTTGTGGAGCTGCCGGAACGGTAACAGGCAGTAAGCATCTGATCACCACGGACTCTGGATTGAATATTTTATTGGATTGTGGATTGTTCCAGGGAATGGGAGCCGAAACCGATCCGTTAAATCGAAATTTCGGTTTCGATCCAATAGTTGTCGATCATCTGATTCTTAGTCATGCACATATAGATCATTCCGGGTTGATACCTAGATTGGTTCGTGAGGGATTTCAAGGTTCGATCCACTGTACTCCGGCGACTTATGATTTATGCGAACTGATGCTACGTGATAGCGCCTCCATTCAAGAATCCGATATAGAGTTCATTAATCGGCGACGTAAAAACCGGGGACAATCAGCTTTGAAGCCATTGTATGATTCGGATGACACAGAAAAATGCTTTCCTTTTTTTAAAACACTTCCCTATGACGAATGGCGTGATTTGGGGGGAGGGGTTTCGTTTTGCTTTACTGATGCAGGCCACGTACTAGGAAGCGCTTGTGTTAACCTTCGCCTGAATGAGGATGGCGTTAAAAGTCTTCTCTATACCGGTGATATCGGTAGGCCTGGCGATCAAATTTTGCGATCGCCTCAGAACTTTCCTCAACCCGATTATATCATATGTGAATCCACATATGGTGACAGGTTACATGAGCCGATCGAAGGTTCTGAAGCACGATTGCTTGAGGTGGTTTTAGAAACCTGTGTAAAAAGAAGCGGCAAGCTTATCATTCCGGCATTCAGTTTGGATCGAACCCAAGAGCTTATTTATGCTTTGGATCGGTTAGAGCATGCCGGTCACTTGCCACCAGTGAAGGTGTTTATCGACAGTCCATTGTCTGTAAATACCACTCGTGTCATCCAGAAGCATATTGATTGTTACAATGACAGTATTCGTGATTATATGCTGGAGGGCGATCATAATCCCTTTTATTTCCGGAACCTTCACTTTATCACAGACGTTGAGCAATCCAAAAAGCTGAATCATTCCAAAGAACCTTGCATCATTATTTCCGCTAGTGGAATGGCAGAGGCCGGCCGTGTCAAACATCACATCAAGAATGCCATTGGCGATTCAAACAATACGATACTGCTGGTAGGCTATTGCACACCATCAAGTTTGGGAGGGCGCTTGGCTGTAGGAGAAAAAGTTGTAAGGATTTTCGGCGATGAACATCACGTCAGGGCTAGGGTCGTTACCATGGCATCATACAGCGCTCATGCCGATTATTCGGAAATCCTGGAATTTCTTGGTCAATCGGATTTGAGTAAAGTCAAGAAGGTGTTTTTGGTCCATGGGGAACCTGCAGGCTTCGAGAACTTTGGTAAGATGCTGGGGAAAAAAGGGGTTAAAAGTGTTTCTGTGCCTGAGAAAGGCGAAACATTTGAAATCTGATATTGGGTATTATTTGTAATCCCGGTTTATCTCGTCATCTGTAGGAAAAACAATGCTTTTGTTTCCTGTAGGCCTAGACCAAGTAACAAACTTACCGGTTCCATCACAGGCATAACCTGAAACAGTGTCTCCAGGTGCTATATTCAAATGATTGAAAACCCTCCAGCGATTGGATTTCTCCTGAATAGCCAGTTTTATATCTACCGATTTCCCACATTGATTAACGAAGTAGGCCTTATAAGTGTTGTTTGAGCCAATACAGCTTCCAACCGGGACTGCCCATTCGGAATAAACCTTCACTATGCAACCTTCTTTGCTTGTTTGAGCCATTGATTCGTAATTGGAAATCAATGTGGAGACTATTAGTATTGTCAAGCTTTTTATGGTTCTTTTCATTTTGAATTTCCTGTTTATTTACAGTGATTGTTTTTAAGAATAATGGGCGCTTCTTTGTTGCCTAGCTTCTTTGATTTTTTCCAGTCTTCGCAAGCTCCGCTTGAGTCACCCAACTCCTTTTTGGAGAATCCACGATTATTGAATGCCTCTTGATCGTTAGGGTCTAGATCTAAAACTTTATTGAAATCGGCAATGGCGGATTCGAATTGACCTGTTTTGTTTTTCGCACTCCCTCTTGATAAGTATGCGAATTTATTGTCTGGTGCGAGATTTATTGCTGAGGTAAAGTCACTAATAGCCTCTTCATGATTTTTTAGGATATTAAAACAAAATCCCCTTTGGAGAAAGAAGTTTGGATCGGAAGCGTCTATTGATATAGCCTTTGAAATTTGCACAACAGCGATTTCATAGTCAGCATTTGCTAGATGGTATTCCCCCTTTTTGAAATAGTCGGCTGCAGTACTGTCTTGGCCATATGCAGCGGCACTCGAATAAATCAGTGTTATTAGTGATATGAATATGCTTGGTTTCATTCGAAAGGTTCAGACGATTTATATTTTGGGTCCATCACCAGGTTGACCATGTGCTTCAAAGCTTTTTGCATTCCGGAAGCTGATTTAGCATCCAATTTTACCGGAAAGGAAATCCTACCATAGTCGCGTTGTATTTTACGTACAAACATTTGCCTGTCCACGCATTTGTTTCCTGTTTTGCAATTGATTGAAAGGATGCCTGCTTGGTTGTCATAAGCTACGGATGACATGTCCAAGTCCTTGCACATGACCTGATCCTCCCTTACAATCTGACTGTTCTTAAAGTAGCGAGACACGATGATGCCCCTATCTACTGTGAGTTCTGCAACAGGTCTTAGTTTTCCATTAATATAACTCAGGGTTTGCTCCATGTCTATTTCTTGTGCCTTGGTATCATTTGATACAAGTGCCACCAAACTTAGCGCTAGAAGGGTGGATTTAGGGAGCTTCATGTCATCCAAAAATAACAAACTGATTTTGCTCTTCAGATTTAAATTTCAAAATGATTTGATTGATACGTACTATATTGCATTTATCTTTGAATTCAATCGGTATTTAGTTTAAATGTTTGATAAATAGCACTTTGCTGCACAGTGAAATCCGTAATTAGGCATATTGAGGTTACTTTCAAGGCTATTGCCATAACCGTGCCGTTTCTTTTGAGTTCAGGATTGCTTTTTGGACAATCTAGGGTAAGTGTGCCTGTGAAAATTAAAGTTGAAGATGGTGATATCGATGGGGTAACTGTTGTCCTGAGGAATTTGACATCAGGAGAAAATAATGAAGTTCCTGGCCAGCAAAGAATGGATTTGGAGCTTCGTTTGGACAATAATTATATCATTTCTTTTACCAAGCAAGGATATATAACCAAAAGAATCGCATTTGATGCACGGATGCCTGCTGAACGTGCGAAGCAAGAGCTATATCCGTTCAATTTTGAAGTCATATTATTTCCTCAATACGAAGGCTTGAATGTTGTGGTGTTCAATCAGCCGGTAGCCAAGATATTTTTTGATCCCTTATTGGATGATTTCGATTATGACACGGACTATACCAAGCAAATTCAGTCTGCATTGAAAAAGGCTGAGGAGGAGTTGGTGCAAAGGCAAAAAGAGGAACATAAGCTAGCCGATGAGAAGAAAAAAGCAGAACAACAGCAATTGGCGATCGCGGAAAAACAAAAAAAGGAGGAGGATAGGAGAATTCGTGAGGAGCATAAGCGATTACAGGCTGAAAATGATAAAAAGTTAGCAGAAGAGCGTAAGTTGCAAAAAGTTGATGAGGAAAAGAGGCGCTTGGAGTCAAAGGCCTCGCAGGGTGAGGATAAGCGCGGCGCAGGTTCTAATATTGGAAAAGAAGAAGCATCCAAGGCTCCGGTTGGAGCCTCAGGGAATGACTCTCGTTCTTCAACAATGGGAAATGATGGCGCTGATGCTCCCTCTGGTTCGGTTACAATTGGAAATGGATTTTCGTCCAAGGATTCCCCTTCTATGAATGATGGAGATGAATCTCGAGCAGTCGCAATCCAGGAGGAAAGTGGTACAGATAATCCCACTCAGGTGCTTGACTCGGGAAATGGTAAGGATGCAAGATCTTTTGAGAAAGCTACCGAAAACCATGGATTTGAAAGTAAAAATAATACCAATACTAACAAGTCGACTGGGATTGCTGAATCCAATGGGGCTTTTACTAGTCCAAACCCAGCAGTAATTTCACCACTGCGGGCCGATATGATTGTTGAGGAGTATCAGGAGAATGGTAAAAAAATAATCAAGGTTAGCTTCGGGAATGACTCAGTAGGAAAGGTCTTTATGAAGGTTGTTTATGATTGGGGAGGTGTTTACTATTTCGAATCCGGCAGATACATTTCCCAGGCTTATTTTTACTCGGTAACAAACATACAATGAGATTGTCCCAGTAATAGCGTCAATGAATGCCAAAGTTGATTTTGCAATCAACAAAAAAGCCAGCCCTAATAAGAGCTGGCTTTTTTTGTTTTAATGAATGCTATTTCTGTGTTTCTATAGAAAGAAGTTCAACTTCAAAAATCAATGTTTCACCAGGTCCGATAGTGGGAGGGCTACCCGTGTCTCCATATGCCAAGTCTGAAGGGATGAACAATTTCCACTTGGATCCAACTGGCATGAGTTGTAAAGCCTCTACCCAACCCTTGATAACTCCATTAACTGGGAAGGTCGCAGGTTCATTTCTTTCTACAGAGCTATCGAAAACAGTTCCATTGATAAGGGTTCCATGGTAATGGGTTTTAACCATGTCCGTTTCCTTAGGTTTAGGTCCGTTTCCTTCTTTAATAATGGAATACTGCATCCCAGAAGGAAGAGTTTTTACCCCTGATTTTTTCCCGTTTTCAGTCAAGAAAGCAGTTCCCTTATCCTTGTTTTCCTTTAGTTTCTTTCCAGCTTCCTCTTGCTTTTTCTGCTGCAGAGATTGGATGTAGGTATTTATGACCGCTTGGCATTGTTGTTGGTTCATGGTTGCTTCTTGACCGCTGAATACGTCTCGCATTCCTGCAGCCATAAGTTCAATGCTGATGTTATCGAGCTCACTCATTTTTAGATTCCTGCCAATATCTCCACCAATGGCATAACTGAGCGAGTCAAGTTTGGTTTTCATTACGGGTTTACCGCCTTC
>JALRAP010000067.1 GCA_023262505.1 Bacteroidia bacterium | reverse complement strand
AGGCATCTAGCACCGCCATGCGCACGGCAACGCCCATTTCTACCTGTTCACGGATCACCGATTGGGCACCGTCGGCAACGTCGGAGTCGATTTCAATGCCGCGGTTGATGGGGCCGGGGTGCATCACCACTATTTCCTTATCCAGGCTTTCCAGTGTCTTACGGGTAATGCCGTACATCATAGTGTATTCCCGAAGAGAGGGGAAATATCGGATGTCTTGACGCTCCATTTGGATGCGAAGCACATTGGCCACATCGCACCAGTTCAAAGCCTTCATCAAATCGTGCTCAACGATAACTCCCAGGTCGCGAACATGACGTGGTATCAGTGTTACTGGGCCACATACCATCACTTCCGCGCCGAGTTTTTTCAAGCAGAAAATATTGGATAGCGCCACACGGGAGTGCAGGATGTCTCCAATAATCACCACCTTCTTACCAGCCACATCTCCGAGCTTTTCGCGAATGGAGAATGCATCCAACAACGCCTGGGTTGGATGCTCGTGTGTGCCATCGCCTGCATTTACAATTCGTGCCTTTACATGTTGCGATAGGAAATGTGCAGAACCCGGTTTTGGGTGACGCATCACCACCATATCCACTTTCATGGCCAATATGTTATTGACCGTATCTATCAAAGTTTCGCCCTTGCTGACTGATGAGGAGGATGCCGAGAAGTTCAGAACATCCGCCGAAAGCCGCTTTTCCGCCAATTCGAACGAAAGCCGGGTACGGGTGGAGTTTTCAAAGAATAGGTTAGCGATAGTGACGTCGCGCAGCGAAGGCACTTTCTTGATGGGGCGGTTGATGACATCTTTGAAATTGTCGGCCGTTGAAAAAACCAGATTGATATCATCAACCGTGAGGTCTTTGATGCCTAGCAGGTGTCTTACGCTCAAATTTCCAGTCATGCCGCTACCTCCCTTGAATTTAGCCACACCTCATCGGTACCGTCGGTTTCTTTCCACAACACCCTGACCTTTTCAGACATGATGGAGTCGATTGCTTTGCCTACGTAATTGGGTTCAATGGGTATTTCACGACTGAACTTTCGATCGATGAAGGCGAGTAGCTCAACCTTGTTTGGCCTGCCAAAGGCTTGCAAAGCATCCATGGCCGCTCTGACCGACCTACCGGTAAACAGCACGTCATCCGCCAAAATAACCCTCTTGTTCTCAACCACGAAATCGATATCGGTAGTGCTGGGAACGATGACCTGCTCACGTCGGCGGAAATCATCCCGGAAAAATGTGATGTCCAAGTTTCCGCTCACGATCTTCTTGCCGTTCAGGATCTGGCTGAGCTTGGCCGAAATGCGGTTTGAGAGGTAAATACCCCTGGGTTGAAGTCCGATAATAACGGAATCTGAAAAATCACCATGGTTTTCAATCAACTGGTAACAAAGCCGATCGATGGTGATGGCAAAGTGCTGCGAGGTCAGTATCTGCCTTGATGACATATTCCTAGGTTCCGACAAATGTAATGCAATTGTATGGTCAAAAAAAATCCCCCGTTTCCGGAGGATTCTTTTTTATCAGTTATTGTCGGGGTTTTCTTCCTTCGACTTGGCCTCTCCTGAGGCCAATTCGGAGCGGAGGGCACTCAATACGCCCATATCTCCGAGGGTCGACTTTTCGATATTCCCCTGAACCTTCTTGATGGATTTGGCTGTGGATTCGCCTTCACCTTCAGAGCCGGATTTGGTTGGATTCTTCACATCCTCGAACAAACGGGCATGCGATACAATCACCTTGCGGTTCTCTTTCGAGAATTCAATCACTTTGAAAGGCAAACGCTCGTCGGTTTTAGCCGTAGCACCGTTTTCCTTAGCCAAGTGACGGTATGGGGCGAACGCCTCGATGCCGTGCTCCAAAGTAACTACCGCACCTTTGTCGGTAACCTTACCCACAACACCTTCGTGAATGGAATCAAGCTTGAAGAGTGACTCATAAACATCCCAAGGATTTTCCTCGAGTTGCTTGTGTCCAAGGCTCAAGCGGCGGTGCTCGATATCAACTTCCAATACCACAACTTCGATTTCCTCGCCGATTTTGGTGAACTCAGATGGGTGTTTCACTTTTTTGGACCAAGAAAGGTCTGAAATGTGGATCAAACCATCGATACCTTCTTCCAATTCTACAAACACACCGAAGTTGGTGAAGTTGCGAACTTTGGCTTTGTGACGGGAACCAACAGGATATTTGCTGCTGATTTGTCCCCATGGATCAGGCATGAGTTGTTTCAAACCGAGCGACATCTTGCGCTCTTCGCGGTCGAGGGTCAAAATAACCGCCTCCACTTCGTCATCCTTCTTCAAGAAGTCTTGTGGGCTGCGCAAGTGCTGTGACCATGACATTTCAGAAACGTGGATCAAACCTTCAACTCCAGGAATGACTTCAACGAAAGCACCGTAGTCGGCGATAACCACTACTTTACCTTTCACTTTGTCGCCAACCTTCAGGTTTGCATCAAGTGCGTCCCAAGGCTGAGCAGTAAGCTGCTTCAAACCAAGAGCGATGCGCTTCTTCTCGTCATCGAAGTCGAGGATAACAACATTAACCTTCTGATCAAGTTGAAGAACCTCTTCTGGATGGTTGATACGTCCCCAAGAGATATCTGTGATGTGCAACAAGCCGTCAACTCCTCCAAGATCCATGAACACACCATAGGAGGTGATGTTCTTAACGGTACCTTCAAGTACTTGACCTTTCTCAAGCTTGGAGATGATCTCGGCCTTTTGGCTTTCGAGCTCCTCTTCGATGAGCACCTTGTGAGATACAACCACGTTCTTGAATTCGTTGTTGATCTTAACAACTTTGAATTCCATGGTCTTGTTAACGAATACGTCGTAATCGCGGATTGGCTTAACGTCGATCTGCGAACCAGGCAAGAAGGCCTCGATTCCGAATACATCGACGATAAGTCCACCCTTGGTGCGGCATTTCACGTAACCGGTGATTACCTCATCCTTTTCAAGGGCAGAATTCACACGCTCCCAAGATTTAAGAGCACGTGCTTTTTTATGGGAAAGAATCAGCTGACCGTTCTTGTCTTCCTGTGTTTCTACGTAAACCTCCACTTCGTCGCCCACTTTCAAATCGGGCATGTGGCGGAATTCAGACAATGGAATAAGACCGTCTGACTTAAATCCGATATTCACAACGGCCTCCTTTCCGGTGAGGGCGATGATGCGGCCCATCAATACATCGTGTTCTACCACGGTTGAAAGGGTTTGGCCATACATCTCCTCCATCCTGTTCTGGTCGTCCGACTTATACGTGTCGGTACTTTTGCCTACGTTGTCCCAATCAAATTCGGACGTTGCGGGCTGGGCGCGTTGGATTTTGGTTGTGTTTTGAGTCATGACAATGTTGTACTGGTAATGGTACTGTTTTTAAAGGTTAGACATATAATCCCCTTTCCACTCTGAAAAGGAGCGCAAAGGTAAGGAATTAAAGCTCTTAAAAGCAATAAAATCCAATGGTTTAATAACCGCGGCGGGTTAAAATCAAGAAGCAAGCTGCTTCAGGTTTAGGTAGGATGCCACATCCTCCATCAACCACATCGGAGTGGAAGTGGCTCCACAAATACCGATTTCTTCTGCTCCATCAAACCAAGAGTCTTGTATTTCAGATACTTCTGATATAAAATGAGTGCGCGGATTCACACGCTTACAAACCTCATAAAGGGCCTTTCCGTTCGAACTTTTCTTTCCACTCACAAAAACGATGACGTCAAATCGGGCGGCAAAACGCTCCAATTGAGGCTCCCGATTGGAAACTTGGCGACAAATGGTGTCGTTGGCAATCAACTCCCCCACTTCGCGAACGCCCCGGAAATCGTGCACACGCTTTTCAATAGCCTCTTGGATCTTTTGAAAACCGACCGTGCTTTTGGTGGTTTGGGAGAAAAGGTAAACGGGACGATTGTAATCGATTTTATCCAAATCATGCTCATCTGTCACAATGATAGCCTCCCCGCCTGTCTGACCCACCAATCCGTTCACTTCTGCGTGGCCCGGCTCCCCGTAAATAACCACCTGGCCATTGTTTTCCTTCACCTCCTCATAACTGGTCCTCACGCGATTTTGGAGCTTCAGCACCACCGGACATGATGCGTCAATCAGTTCAATGTTGTTGCGAATGGCCGTCTCATAGGTCTCTGGCGGTTCGCCATGGGCGCGGATAAGCACCTTGCAATCCTTCAACTCCCTGAATTGGTCGTGGTTGATGATCTTCAAGCCCTTTTTGGTCAAACGGTCCACCTCCATGTTGTTGTGGACAATGTCGCCCAAACAATACAAACTACCCGAAACATCGAGCTCTGCTTCAGCCATTTGAATGGCGAAAACCACACCGAAACAAAATCCGCTTTCCTGGTCTATGGTGATGTTCATGGGGTGAAGTTACTGCAGGTTATGAAACAATGCCAAACCTAAACGGTTTAGCAGGGCTGTTATTATTTATTCGGTCCCAACAGATTTCAATTGTTCAAGATGACGGATAACGAAATCTAATTGCTCTTCGAAATCCAACTGCGTATTGTCCAAGATAACTGCATCATCCGCCTTGCGCAGTGGACTTTCCTTTCGGCTTTGATCCTCCAAATCCCGGCTTTGCAAATTGTTTCGAACTTCATCCAAAGTAACCACAGCGCCTTTCAACTGAAGCTCCTTGTGGCGACGTGCGGCACGAACCTCAGGGTCTGCAGTCATGAACAATTTCAGATCGGCATCAGGAAAAACGGTGGTTCCGATGTCGCGACCATCCATAACCAAATTTCCATCTTCACGCATGCGTTGTTGCTGGGCAACCATACGGTGCCGAACTTCGGGTATGGCACTAACAAAACTCACATTCGACGAAACCTCCATGGTTCTGATTTCCTGCTCGACATTCTCTCCATTCAACCATATTTCTGATAGTCCGCTTTCTGCGGATATCTTGAAGTCGATGTGTATCGCATCCAATGCGGATGCAAGCACGTCCTTATCGATTGCGTCTGCAGTCAATGGCAATCCATTCCTCATCAGATACAACGTGACTGCGCGATACATGGCACCGGAATCGATATACCTCAAACCAAGCCTTTTGGCCAAGGCCTTTGCCACCGTGCTCTTCCCGCAAGAAGAGAAGCCGTCTATGGCAACTACAGGATTTTGAATCGACATCTTGAGTGCAAAGTTATGCATTCATCGGCAAGTGCCTATTGAAGCAACTTAGTTAGTCGAACGCTTTTTAAACAATTCGCCCGTGTTAACCGACATCGTAAAGTGGTTGGATGGTCCAGCCAAATGATATGCAGCCCTTCCGTAGCTCAGTAGAAACTTGGAAACACGGAATCCGAAGCCCCAACTCAATCCAACGGTCGATAACCTCGATTCAACACCAAGCTCTTTTCGCCTTTGGAAGTTGTAGCCGGCGCGGATATGGAAATTGCGCGAAAGTAAAATCTCAGAGCCAATCACCACATGCCTCAACACCTTGTCTGCTGTGGTGATCTTGTATTCAATAGGCTCGCCAGTCAAAGGATCGACCTGCCCTTCCTTGGATGGATCCGTATAAGTGATATCAAACTTCTCCAAATGGTGTAGCACCAACGAAAACCTGAAGGGGGCTTTTGCCAAACGCTTGGAAACACCTAGTTGAACCTCGAAAGGCAACGGCTCCGTTTCACCATCACGATAACCCTTCAACTGTGAACCGGCATTGCGTAAAACCAACGACACATCCAGCAATGGTTTGCTGGCAAAATAGTTCAAACCGATATCAGCGGCTAAGCCAACAGAAGTGTACTCCGCCAGTGAAGAATAAATGGTTTTCAAATGCGCACCTATGGAAAGAGACGAGTCACGCAAATCTCGTGCGTACGACAAGTTGAAGGAATACTCGGAAGCCTTGAAGTTTCCGACCTCCACACCTGTGAAATCGCGCTCGGTAAAATCACCGTAACCGATGTAGTGCATGCCTGCAGCTACAGTTTGCCCCTTACCGATGTCCCTTGCGCATCCAACGTGACCGAACTTGATGTCGGCATAATAGCTCACATGACTAAACGAAAACTGCTTGTCCATGGAAGCATTCAACAACGCAGGATTCCCAAAAATAAGGTTGAGGTCGTTATCGCGAACCGGCACCATCTTACCGCCCAATGCTGATATGCGAGCCGAAGGGATCAGATTCAAAAACTCATAGGTGTTGTCACCACCAATCTGCGCATTCGAATCAACAGGTTGGCAGAAACCCGCCAACAACGAGCAACAAAAAACCAATGCCGTTTTCTTCAAAAACATCATGAAGCGTATAAGGGGAAGTTAGATGTCATGGCCTCAACTTCTGCCAAAACGCTATCGATAACATCCGGATTCTCCGGATCGCAAATCACTCGGTCAATCAAATCCACAATCTGCCGCATTTCCTCTTCGCGCATACCACGCGTGGTGACAGCCGCGGTGCCAACCCTGATGCCTGAAGTCACAAACGGCGACTTATCATCAAATGGAACCATGTTCTTATTGACCGTGATACCGGCAGCAACCAATGCCTGCTCAGCGAGTTTTCCTGAAATCGATTTAGATCGAAGATCGATCAACATCAAGTGATTGTCGGTGCCACCGGATATGATCTTATATCCCCTTTTCATGAACTCGGCCGACATTACCTTGGCGTTTTTGATCACTTGCAGGCAATATTCGAAATATGAATCGCTCAGCGCCTCTTCAAACGCTACTGCCTTGGCGGCGATGACGTGTTCCAATGGACCACCTTGCGTACCTGGAAACACAGCGCCATCCAAAATAGCCGACATCATTTTCACTTCTCCTTTAGGAGTGGTTAGTCCCCATGGATTCGGAAAATCACGTCCCATCAATATCAAACCGCCACGAGGTCCGCGCAATGTTTTGTGTGTGGTAGTCGTAACAATATGACAGAAAGGAAGCGGATCGTTCAGCAATCCGCGTGCTATGAGTCCTGAAGGATGAGAAATGTCGCCCAACAACAATGCACCGACTTGGTCAGCGATCGAGCGCAAACGGGCATAATCCCAATCACGCGAATACGCCGATGCACCGCAAATGAGCAACTTGGGGCGCTCCAGCAAAGCCTTCGCCTCCAATTTGTCGTAGTCGATTACGCCTGTGGATTCCTCCACTCCGTAAAAGCAGGTTTTATAATACTTACCCGAAAAATTAACGGGTGAGCCATGTGTCAAATGTCCGCCATGTGCCAAATCGAATCCCATGATTTTGTCGCCCGGTTGCAATACCGCCAACATCACTGCAGCATTGGCTTGGGCTCCCGAATGCGGTTGCACATTCGCCCAATCGGCATTGAACAAGGTCTTGGCACGTTCGATGGCCAACAGCTCAATCTGGTCAACGATTTCACAACCGCCATAATAACGCTTACCAGGAAGGCCTTCCGCATATTTGTTGGTGAGGCACGAACCCATGGCTTCCATCACCTGGTCGCTTACAAAATTCTCGGAAGCGATCAACTCAATGCCATGACGCTGTCGCTTGAGCTCCTTGCGTATGAGCGAGAAGACTGCCGTATCTCTTTTTGTTTTTTCCAATGTATTGTGGGTTGTGGATGATTCTTGCATGATTAACTGAAATCTATTTCGGTACTATCGCCGATATTAAGGCTCTGGCTGAGGCCTTTCAAGTACGAGTCGCTGCCAACCACGGATTGGTTGAGCACAGCAGTTTCCAATTGGGAGAAGGATCCGATGATGGAGTCACTGATGATGGATGATTTGACGATGGTACGTTCGCCGATTGAAACATTTGGACCGATGATGGAATTTGAAATATCGCATCCGGGCGCGATGCTCACTGGAGGGATGATGATGGTATTGTTGAACGCGAAACCCTGTGGAGATGGGACCGTGCGTTTGAGCAACACGGCGTTGGTTTCCAAAAGGCTATTCTTGTTTCCGCAATCATACCAATTCCCCACTTGGAAAGCACGCACTTGTGCACCTTGCGATACCATGCGCGACAGGGCGTCGGTCAGGTTATATTCATCGCGTATTCGTTCACCTGCACCGATGATGGCGTCCAAGGTATCCATGATATCTCCAGCACGGTGAAAGTAGTACACCCCTACCAATGCCATGTTCGACTTGGGTATGTTCGGCTTCTCATGCAAGCGGGTCACCATGCCTTCTTCGTTGATTTCAGCCACACCGAAATTGCGTGGGTCGTCAACCTTCTTCACGCCTACACCATGGCATCCTGAACGAATGACCGACTCCACATCGAAATCCACGATGGTGTCTCCCAAAACCACCAACATCTGCTCTTCGGGATCAACCTGGTCACGAGCCAACCACAAGGCCTGGCCCGTTCCTTCTCTCGGTTCCTGAACAACAAATGTGGCTCGTATGTTCGGGTATCTTTCAGTTATGAATGATTCGATCTTGTCGCCCAGATATCCGATGATGAAAACAAAATCGCGCTGGCCGGCTTCAATGAGCGAATCCACAATATGTGCCAGGATGGGTTTGCCCGCAACAGGCACCAACGCCTTGGGTTGGGTATGCGTATGGGGACGAAGCTTGGTGCCTATCCCGGCAACGGGTATAACGGTTTTCATGAGCTTAGACTACAAAGGTAAATCTTTGCCTGCTCATATGGACCCCTGCAAATTGTCGACGAATTTCCATCTTTGCAAATGATTTCCAATACTTCCGAAAAAACTTTGCAACCATGAAAAACCGGGTTACCGAACTCTTCGGCATCGAATATCCCATCATCCAGGCAGGTATGATCTGGTGCAGTGGGTGGCAACTGGCTTCGGCCGTCAGCAATGCAGGCGGATTGGGCATTATCGGTTCCGGCTCCATGTACCCTGATGTATTGAAAGAGCACATCCGCAAGTGCAAAGCAGCCACCCAGCGACCTTTCGCAGTGAACGTGCCCATGCTTTATCCATCCTTGGAGGAACATATGGAAACCATCATCGCAGAAAAAGTTCCCATCGTGTTCACCTCGGCAGGCAACCCTGCCACATGGACCTCCAAGCTCAAGGATGCCGGAATAAAAGTGGTACACGTGATAGCCAACACACGTTTCGCCCAGAAGGCGCAACAGGCGGGTGTTGATGCGATTGTGGCGGAAGGATTCGAGGCCGGAGGTCACAACGGCCGTGAAGAGACAACTACCATGTGCCTGATTCCTATCATCAGGCAGGCGGTGGATATTCCTGTAATTGCAGCAGGTGGAATCGGAACCGGTCGCTCTATGTTGGCGGCTATGGCGCTTGGCGCGGATGGCGTTCAAATCGGTTCAAGATTCATCTTATCGAATGAATCATCGGCTCACGATAATTTCAAGAACAAGATTATGGAAACCGGGGAAGGAGGCACTGCCTTGGCATTGAAAAAACTTACTCCGGTTCGACTCATCAAAAACAAGTTCTATGAAGAGGTCGCGCAAGCCGAAGCGCGCGGAGCAGGTGTGGAAGAGTTATCGGCCATACTTGGTCGCGCCCGAGCAAAAAAGGGCATGTTTGAAGGCGACCTCGAAGAGGGAGAGTTGGAAATTGGACAAGGCGTAACCGGTATTCGCAAGATCATGCCTGCGGCGGAAATATTGCACGAAATCTGGAACGAATTCCAGAAAGCTAAAAAACAACTTTGTGAATCATGATACATTTTGAGAAATTTTCACTCGACAACGGTCTTACCGTGATGGTGAACACCGATAAATCCACTCAAATGGTGGCGATGAATATCCTCTACAAAGTGGGTGCCCGCAACGAGGATCCGTCGAGGACCGGATTCGCACACCTGTTTGAGCACCTGATGTTCGGGGGTTCGGTGAATATTCCCAGTTACGACCAACCGTTGCAAGCTGCAGGAGGAGAAAACAACGCATTCACCAATAATGATTTCACCAACTACTACCTCACCATACCGGCGCACCAAGTGGAAACGGCTTTCTGGTTGGAATCAGACAGGATGCTGTCGCTGGCCTTCTCGGAGAAAAGCCTCGAAGTGCAGCGCAATGTTGTGGTAGAGGAATTCAAGCAACGTTATTTGAACCAGCCTTACGGCGATGCTT
>JALRAP010000066.1:9773-10098 GCA_023262505.1 Bacteroidia bacterium | reverse complement strand
CGTGAGATCTTGGAAAATGTTGCAGGGAGTGTTGATACCTCTGGAAGCGGAGCGCTTGCCAAGGCCCGTCCTGTGAATAAGGTTTTGATAGTAGCCGTTACTTCCAATCGTGGATTGGCTGGCGCTTTCAATTCTAACATCATTCGTACGGTTAACCGTTTGTTGAACGAAACCTATTCTACCCAACGAGCCAAAGGCGAGGTGAAGGTTTTGTGCATAGGCAAGAAGGCAAGCGATTTTTACGGTAAAAACGCTCAGGTGTTTGCTGGTCAGCATAACGACATCTTCAACAATGTTTCATTTGCACCAGTCGCGGCAGTAGCCC
>JALRAP010000066.1:0-9763 GCA_023262505.1 Bacteroidia bacterium | reverse complement strand
TGATGGATGGTTTCATCGCTGGTCAGTACGATCAGGTGATGGTAGTGTATAACCGATTCAAGAACGCCGCTGTGCAATATGTGGAATGTGAGCAGCTGTTGCCAATTGCTCCGCCTTCGGCTAATGAAAAGTCAAAGACCGTCAAGGATTATATTTTCGAGCCTAGTCAGTCTGCAATTGTTCTGGATTTGATCCCCAAGGCGGTAAAAACCCAACTATACAAAGCTGTGCTTGATTCCAACGCCAGCGAACATGGTGCGCGTATGACCGCCATGAGCAAGGCTACTGACAATGCAGGTGAATTGATAAAGGAGCTCAAACTCCAATACAACAAAGCCCGTCAAGCTGCCATCACCAACGAAATCCTGGAGATTGTTGCTGGAGCAGAAGCTTTGAACGGATAAGCATTGCTCAACCTAAAAAACATAGGGACCTTAATGGTCCCTTTTTTTATGGCATTTGGTTGGTGTCTGAAGTTTTTTAACTTTGTTTCAAACCATCTGGCTATGAAACTGACTTCTACGACATTGATTCTTCTGTTTGTTGTGAAAAATGTCTTTGCCCAAAATCCCACGCCAAATCCTGGGTTTGAGAGCTGGTCTCAAACAGGGAATTATTTCAATCCGGATGGATGGAACAACTTGAACTCACAGACGGCCATCTTGGGTATTCTCACATGTTCCAGGGTGACAGCTACGGCCGATGTACATTCAGGAACTTATGCTATGAAGCTGACTACTCGTTCTGTTTTTGGAGTTACGGCGAACGGAATCGCCAGTACCGCAACACTGGTTACAACACCTCCTTATGGAGTTACCGGAGGAATACCCTACTCACTTCGTCCGGATAGTATCACGGGTTGGTATAAATACAATCCGGCATCGGCATCCGACTCTGGTTTCTTTCAGTTTGTTCTACAAGGTGCGGCTGGTGATACTATTGGATTTGTGAAGCTTTGCACGCCCAATTCCGCTGTTTCTAACTACACTAGGTTTTCTGCTCCCATCACTTATTTTTCTTCGGCTACACCAACAAACTCTTATTGGATTCTGAGCAGCAGCGATGGTGCCAATCCTGTTGTGAACAGCACTTTGTTTGTTGATGACATCAGCTTGGTCTTCAATCCGACTTCTTCAATGAACGAATACGATCAAGCCATGTCACCCCTTTTGTTGCAAAATCCGGTGTTGGATTACTTGGAGGTTCTAGGTTATGAAGCAGCCATGTGCCGGGTTTTCGATTTATCTGGTAAGTTATGGATTTCGGATGTGGCAACAACTTCCAAACATTTTGTGGATGTCGGCATTCTGCCCAGGGGCGTTTATGTTTTGAATTTGATCACGATGAATGGGCAATCCGTTGCCACACGTTTCATCAAGATGTGACAGCATGCGGTTGTTGATTCCATTGTTGTCGGTAGCCTTTTTGTTAGGCTTATCCAACAACGCCTTTTCGCAGCGATTCAAATTTTCAGGGTTTGTCATGGATAAATCAGACGGCACACCGCTACCGGGTGCTGCCATAACGGTTTTTCCTGGCACATATGGGGACGTTACCAAGCCTGATGGTTCTTTCACCATATCGTTGAATCAAGACGCGCAGTTTGCTGTTGCCTCATATTTGGGAATGGGTAGCGATACGTTTCAAATTTCAAGTCTTACCGATGGCGCAGTATTATACCATGTGTTCAAGCTGAATGCGATTACCAGGAACATGGATGCTGTGGTAGTGTCCGCATCCAGGTACGGTCAGCCTGTTCGGGAGTCTACAGTATCCATGCAAACTTTAACGGTTCGCCAATTGGAAAACCGAAACACAGTCAACATCAAAGCTGCGATGGAGCTAGTGCCTGGACTCACGGTTTTGGATGAACAGCCTCAGATTCGTGGAGGTAGCGGATTCAGTTTCGGTGTTGGAAGCCGCGTCGCAACCATTGTTGACGGATTGCCACTGCTCACGGGCGATGCAGGTCGCACCGAATGGTCGTTTATCCCTACGGAAAGCATCGGCAGGGTGGAGGTGCTTCAAGGCGCTTCTTCTGTTTTGTACGGTTCATCCGCGCTAAGCGGCACCATCAATTTTCTGACACGGTTGCCCTCGGATAGCATGAGCACCACTGTAAAGACCTATCTTGGTTCGTACCGTTCGCCTCAAAACCGCAATGCCAAATGGTGGAACGGAGCATTCGCACCCATGGCAGGTATCTCTTTCCTGCATGGAGGAAGTAAAGGGTCCGATGGTTTCTTGATGGGCGGCATGGTAAACTACGATCATGGCTTTATCGGTCCGTATGCGCCGGACTCTAGCTTGCCATTCGCAGTAGACAATGTGGACAATGCGGATGTTGCAGAACGCACGGGTCGTTTTAACTTCAGTTACCGCAAAAGAGCGCAGCGATTTACTTTCGGACTTGGAGGTAATGTCATGGCCGGCCATAATAACTTTTCGCTCGTTTGGGGAAATGGCGGCGATCGTATCTACCGTGCCTATCCCGGGTCGCTTACCACCAACGATTTTCTGATGTTTTATATAGATCCGTCTGTGGCTTATGACAACCTCAATGGGATCAAATATCATATTCGAACCAGGTTCTACTTCACAGATAACAACAATTCGAACGGACAAGCCAATCAAGCGTTGACATCGATGATGGATGCCAATGCCACCGGGATGCTGGGCAATAGCGGTGCCAATTTCAGTGCTGGTTTGTTTGCCATGCAGACTGATTCCCGTGCAGAATTGTATGCCTCAGGAGGCTCACCGGATAATCAATCCAAAAACCGCGCAGTATACCTTCAGATCGATCGCCGGTTTTTTGATCAGCTGATTTTACAGGTGGGAGGAAGGGTTGAATATTACCAGATCAATAGCGAAGGATCCGACATCAAACCTGTTTTCCGTGGAGGATTGAATTACGAGCCTTTCAAAGGCACGAACATCCGCGCCTCCTTCGGACAAGGTTATCGTTATCCAACCATCACGGAAAAGTTCATCAACACATCGGCTGGAGGCATCACGGTTTTTCCAAACCCTGATGTTCAGCCTGAATCCAGTAACGCTGCTGAAATCGGTTTGAGACAAGGCATGAAAATAGGCAAGTGGCTGGGGTATTTTGACGTGGCTGCATTTCAACAGCGATATTACAATACCATTGAGTACATTTTCGCAGCATGGAAGCCAGGTGCAAGTGGGTTCAAGTTCGTGAACACAGGCAACAGTCAAATAAAAGGGCTTGAAGCAACTGTGATGGCAGAGGGGAGTGTGTGGAGGAAATTGAAATCAACCTTGTTTGCCTCATGGACGATGATCAATCCACAAACACGTCAGCCGAATCGCATCATTGGGGTTACCGAACCCGAGGACGGTTTCATCCCGGAGCAACTCACGTATTTGAATACAAGCACAGATACAACCAACTATCAGCTGAAATACCGTTTCCGTCACTTGTTGAAAGCGGATGCTGAATTCAGGATTGCCTCATTCATGGCTGGCATAGGTTACAGATATTATTCTTTCATGGAAAACATCGACGATGCTTTTTATGATTTTGATATGCAATCCAATCCAAATTACCCCGATGGAATCATACAATACAGGCAGGAACATCCCAACGGCACCACAGTTTGGGACGTGCGTTTAGGTTATGAAATTCAAAAATGGACCATCACCTTGGTTGTAAACAATGTTGCAAACTTGGAATATTCACTCCGTCCTATGAAAATCGAAGCGCCAGGGTCTTTCAGCTTGCAAGTGATTTGGAAACATTGAAAAGTTCTCTCTGCTGTCAGATATAAAACACCTCTGCAGCTGAAATACTTACTCTTCGCTTCTTGGTTTTTTTGATTTCATCAGCACAAGTAAGGCAAGAACGGAAGTGTTAAACTTAGATCCGTTGGTAAACTCAGGGCGGCTGGTAATGCTACTCTTCCCGCCTACTGGTGCTGTCTACCGCTACCGCATTCCTCCGCTCAACTCAATGGGATTTTCGCGGGGGGGGGGTAAAATCACTTTAACAACAGTACCTTTTCCAACCTCGCTGCTGATTTCAACATTGCCTCCAATCAATCGAGCAAAGTCGAATATGATAAAATAGCCAAGTTGATTCCCGGTATCCGGATTATCGGCATCGAACTCTCCTGCAACAGTATGTTTTTTTACCGTATTGATTTTGATGAGGATTTTTTCTGGAATTCCAATTCCGGTATCTGATACTGTAATTGTTGGCATCCCTTTGATGTCTATCGAGGACGATATTTCAATGCTGCCAGTCTTGGTGTGCTTGGTTGCGTTGCTAATCAGATTTTGCAGGATGATTTTGAGAATATTGGGGTCGGTCACTATGATTTCCTCCTCTGGAACATTGTTCACCAATTTGATCGAGTTTTGGTCAATTACATCAACAAACGGTTCTATTACATCATCAACAAAATCACATAGTCCGATATTCTCATGTCTGACTTTAATCAGCTCGTTTTGCAGCTTCATCCAATTCAAAATGTTGGCAGCGTTGTTATAAATCTTTTCAGCAGCAGCCCCGATATATTTCATGTTGTCAACACTTTCCTTGAGCGCATCTTCGTTTTTTTGAGATGTCCTACTGGACATTTTACTTACAATTGAAAGGAATTTTATGGGTGTGATGATGTCGTGTGAAATGATGGAAATCAACTTGTCCTTGATACGAATGGATTCGCGTAATTTATATTCTTTTTCCTGCAAATCTTTCACGGTGGTGTTCAGGGTTTCATTTGATGACTGAAGGTCCAATGTGCGAGCCTTGATTTGTTTCTCAAGGAATGCATTTCGATTGATCACACGTTGACTGTTTAATCGGGATAAGCCCCAAATGAACATCAGGCCTGCGCAAATCGAAAGCGCCATGAATCTATTTGTTTCGTAGAACTCTGGTTGTACTTCAATTGGCATCTCGAACATTACGTCTTCCTTACGGTTGGAAGAAACCGTGTTTCTTATTTGCAACGTGTACTTGCCATGTTTCAGGTTTGCAAAATCTATCCATCTGCCACCTCCTTCGGTTGACCTCCAGTTGTCGAACAATCCAACGATCCTGTATTCCACATGCAAATTCTCCATGTTTCCCCAGTAGGGGGTGGAGAAATAGATCTGCACTTCATCATAATAATTTGGTACAACGATTGCTTGGCGGTTTTTGTACTCGGAATCGTTTAAGAGAATTTTGTCAATGAAAATGCTTTCGGTTGGTAAATCGCGAGGGACTTCCTCCGGTTTCAACCAAACCAAACCCTCCATGGTTGGATATGAGACATATCCGTTTTTCAGTTTCACATATGTGGGCGTGCATCCTCCATTGAATTCAGTGTTCATGATCCCGTCCTGCAAACCGTAGTAATAGTAAAAGGGTGAGAAGGTCGTGTCTTTTATGCTTTTCAATAAATCATCAAATTTGACATTGACCAGTCCAGTGTTGGTAGGCATCCAAAGCACCCCATTGCCATCCAGCAAAAAACTATGTGTTTTTAGCAGCTTTTTTTCTAGGTCAACAGGCAATTTGATTGTTCTGCCATTTATTAGGGCATAAATCCCTTGTCCATAAGTTCCAATCAATACCACGCCTTTGATTTTCTCAATATTTCGAACGCATAATCCTTTTGTCGATTCAACATTATTAAAGGATTTTGATTTTTGGTCAAACTCCGAAATCCCATCGCAATAACCAATCCACAACCTGTTGCTATCGGGCCTGAAAATAGTTGTGACCCGCTGATTGAAGCCCTCTAGTTCAATTGGTGCAATCAAAGACAGTGCACCGTTTTTATAAGAATACAATCCTTTAGACGAGACCACTAAGGCCGAGTCACCATCCATCTGCATGGCATAATACAACTCGTTTCCTTGTGAACGTATAATGGTGTATGTGTTGGTATTCAAATCATATGACCTTAGTGTGTTGTTGATAGGATATAGGATTTCATGGTCGTTGTATTTAAGCATGAATTGGATCTGATTTGACCCTTGACCTAATTGGATATTGGATTTTTCAAATCCGTTTATACTAAAAACCGCATCCCATCCACCACAAACACGATTGCTATCAATTTCAAACTGGCTGTAATAGCAGTTGTCTTGTATGTAATTTGACATGGGTGACACCAACGTTTTGACGGACTTTTTTCGATAAATGTAAAATCCTTTGGTGGTAGTGGAAATGAAATAGCTTTGGCTCTTTGAATCGAAGAAAGCGCCGCTGACATATATGTTTTCTGGCAATGTTTCCAAAACCGGATTTGCTGAAATTGTGTTTGTTTGCTCGTCGAATGAAATATTATAAAGAGTTGTATTGAATTTCAAATATGCCTCCTTGCTTATCAGGTTCATGGTTATGTTGTGGTCTGAGCAAGGAAGACCTTCAAATCCATCTGAATTGATTCTTTTTACAGTATTCCCATCGGATGAGACTATGTAGCATTTTCCGGTTTGGTCGAATAAGAACACTTTTCCGTTGAGGCTAAACAAAGCATAGTTCATATTTCCGGAGGGCAGTTCTGCTTTCGATACCACCTTGTTTTCCACATTCGAATAAACCGCTATTCCTGTTTTAATGGAGATGGCAAATAACCCCTTGTCCAAGGGTACAACGTTTGTGTAACTGGTTAATTCACCTTTGCTCAAACCTGGAATCTGCTCTTTATCCGCACCTATTAAAAAAGAAAGATTAGGTGTAATGCCTCTTAACAGTAATCCTCCAAAGCGAGACTTTTGCACCTTGTGTGCAATCTTCACTTTGCTTTCAGCTATCCTCAGAATGTTACCGTCAATATCATCCGCATAGAGCTCACCTGATGCTCCCGGTATAAGATAACCCATGCGGTCATTGGTGAGTCCTTTGATATTGGAGGTATTGTAAATGTCAAAGTCGAAACCATCAAATCGAACCAAGCCACCCTCTGTAGTCATCCACAAAAAGCGGTCTTTGTCCATGCATATGGACTTCACCGAATTCTGGGGCAAGCCATCTCTGGAAGTATACTGGGTTACATGAAATTCATCCTTGACTTGAGCGTTTGCTTCTAAATGATTGAGAGCACCGGAAAGGACGAACGTGAAAAGCACTAAAGGCGCTATATTATATATGGCCTTGACCGGATTCGGCATTAGGAAGGGGTTGTTATTTTTTACCCTTGTATAGTTCAACCAGATTCTTTAGGTCGATAATATTGCCAATCGAAAGCTTGTTGAAAATACGAGCTTTGAAGGTGGCTACTGTGCTTGACTTCAGGTTAAGGCGTCCACTGATTTCCTTGATGCCTTCGCCCTTCAACAGGTAAGTCATAACAGTTAATTCGCGTTCAGACAGTATGGAAAAGGGATCGGTGCCAAACTTGTCGGTTGAAACCAATTCACTGTTTTGTAAGGTGCCTGAAAAGAAGGCAGCCATGGTAGACACAACTGTTTGCTCATCGGCTTGCTTGTTTAGGAAACCGATTACACCCATTTTAATCAGCCTCGACTTGAAAACCTCTTCAGGACTCATAGTGTAAACCAGAATTTGCAGGTCTGGCAATTGTTCTAACAATTCTGAAATAATCTCAACGGCATTTCCGTCGTTTAATTGCAAATCAAGTATGATGTGAGAAATTTCGAAAGCAACTGCTATTTCTCTTACGGCAATGCAAGTATCTGCCTCGTGAAAACTTTTGATCCCAAAGTGGCTGTCAAGAAAAACCTTGAGCCCACGACGAATAATCACGTGGTCGTCTACCACCAACAAGTTTATTTTTTCTGGGTGAATATTCATCTTGTTCGTGGTGGTTTCGTTGGAGTAGACTCCATTAATTAAATTCCTCATGGTAGTCCGAATATATGAATTGTGTCAAAAATAGGCAAATATTCCTTTTAATAATCCAAAATTTCCTGTTTAGACATTATTTTACAATTCTGGTCATTGAAGTATATTTCCTTTAAAATATAACTACAAACAGCTTGATATTTAGGTCTAAAGGGCGCTTTGGTAGATCCTGTATCGCTTTTTGATTGCTGCACCCAATCGGGTCATTTCAGCACACATCAATTTATTTTCCTCCAAAATCAAATGGCTATCAAGTTGCTTCATTCCGGCCATTGAAGCCTCTTCCATTATGGCTGCAGCCAAAAGGGCCGTTAAGCCTTTTCCTTGGTATTTGGGGTGGACCGCTCCAAGCAATAGGTCAAGTTTCTTCGATGATTTCAAGCAACGGAGCAGATGAACGAAGCCCAACGGGAAAAGTCGACCTTCTGCTTTTCGAAAACCCTCAGCCAAATTAGGCATGGCCAACACGAACGCAATTATTTCGCTATTGGTGGTTTTGCGAATAAACTTCACAAACCTGGGGTCTATGAAATCCAAATATTCTTCTGCCATGTATTGAATGTCTGTATCGCTCAGCGGTAAGAATCCGTAAATATTTTCATAACCCTCGTTTAGCAATGATAAAACATCCTTGAAATGTGGTTTTAACTCAGAGCGCTTTTTCACTGAAACAATCTCAAAGTTCTTTTCCTCAATCAGTCTTTGACAGATCTTTTGATATACGGACGGTAGCTTATCCGGAATATCTACAATATAACTCACACAGTCTTTGAATTTGGACAGGCCGGCCCCCTCAATCATTTTTTGAATATAGTTGGGGTTGGATGCAGATGCAATTACCGGTGCGCTTTTGCTTCCCTCGATTTGAATTCCTTGTGGATCCTTTTCCGAAAACCCGAAAGGTCCGATGATGCGTTTCATCCCCATGGCACGTCCCCATTCAATCACATGATACAGCAGCTTTTCTGCTACTTGATTGTTTTCGATGCAATCAAATTGAAAAAACCGTGCATCTTGTTGATTATGTTCCCGATTGTAAACATGACTGATAATGCCCATCACCCTTCCAACAGCCTGACCATCCATAAAGGCTAAGAACCGAACCGTTTCGGAGTTCAATAATGAGGCATTGTGCTTGGGGTCATGAAATCTTCTTTCATCTTTCAACAGGGGAGGAACAAACTCCTTCCAAGATTTGTAGATGTGTAAAGGCAACCGGATATAGGATTCGGAGTCGCTCTTGCTCCTTACCATCCGAATTTCTATCGGCATGCAATCAAATCGCTTTGCTTAGAATTTCATGTGTTCCAATCTGCGGGCATCCAAAACCCGTACCTGGCCAGCCTTTAACTCCACCAATCCTTCGTCTTTGAAATCAGACAAGGTTCGGATCAAAGACTCTGTGGCGGTTCCTACGATATTCGACAAGTCCTCTCGGGAGATATGGATGTTCGGACTGTCTTTGTGTCGGTCTTGAAGCATCAGAAGTGCTTCAGCTACTCGTCTTCTAACGGAATTGTAGGCTAAACTCAATAGCCGCTCCTCTTTTTCGATTAGGTTGTTGGATAGCATTTTAATGAAGCGGTTTGCCACTTCACGATTGGAGTAAATCAAAGAAACGAAATCGTTTTTCTGAATTTGATAAATCTCTGAGTCCTCTAACGCAGCTGCCGATTCATTATAGTCGCCGCCTTCCAACATGGGTAGGTAACCGATGAAATCACCGGATTCATGCATGCCGGTAATGAATTCCTTTCCGTCTTCGTTTGTCTTGAACGTTTTTACACGGCCCTTCGAAATGAAATATACCGTGCTAGGCATGTTGCCCTCTTGGAAGACCAATTCTTTCTTGTGATAGGTTTTGGGTTTACGGTCGCTTGTGAGTTTGATCAGTGCATCCAACGACTCGGCATTGTTGAAGAACTCGTTTAATCC
>JALRAP010000065.1 GCA_023262505.1 Bacteroidia bacterium | reverse complement strand
TGAGTGCCATGGAGCCAAATCCCTCGATACGGCAGTCGATGTTATGGTCGCCCTCCACCAATCGAATCTTATTCACCTTGGTTCCAGCCTTTATTGGCTTGGGAGCTCCGGAAACAGGAAGGTTTTTGATGATGATAACACTATCCCCATCCTGAAGGATGTTTCCATTGGAATCCTTAACAACCAGTTTTTCATCTGATGAATCGCTCGTTTCCGCGACATGCTCCTCGAGGCTCCATTCGTGACCGCACTCGGGACACATTAACAGAGCACCAGACTCGTAAGTATAAACGGATTGGCATTGGGGACAGTTGGGAAGCGACATAGCGAATAATTGAGGCTGCAAAGCTATGAAATCTGAAAGATGATTTACAATCATAAATTGCCACACATATTTCATGAATCATCTTAGCCAAAAGCGTTTATTCGAACACGGCACGTGAAACACTAGACAATTACAAAATCTATCTAACAACAAATAAAAGGAATTTGAGAGTTTGTTTTTTATTACCTATTGTTCGTTTCAATAGAAACCACATGGTGACAACAATCGTGGTCTTTCATGTTGATTCCACGAAATATCAAAAGCAAACCGAGTATTACCATTAATGCAGGAGTTACTTTTGAAATAACAGACCTCGCCTTAAGGCCAACCATTTTGCCAAACGCAGAAACCAGCATCATGGCAGGAACGGTGCCTAGTCCAAAAAACAACATATATAGCGCTCCATCGCTAGCATGTTGTGTTGTGGCAGCTCCAGCCATCGCAAGATACACAAAGCCGCATGGAAGAATTCCATTTGCAATGCCAACGATGAAAAGCCCTAGACTTGATTTAGCATGGACTACTCGAGAAAACACGTTCTTGATAAGACGATTGGTGGTAGTCAAAAAGCTGGCTCGTGATAGAAATGAAGGCTGCCAATGAAGGACCAAAACGGAAATAACCATCAGTATGCCTATGGCTACAGTAATGCTCTTCTGGAGCCCTGCCATCAGTAAGGTGTGACCAACAAGCCCAGCAAAAAAACCCAAAATTGCATAGGTAATGATTCGACCGAAATTATAAATGCCACGGCCCATCAGGTATTTCCATTTATCCTGAATGCCGCCAGATAATGCCAATACAATCGGACCACACATGGCAACGCAATGGAAACTACCTAAAAAACCTATTAAAAGGGCTGAAACAATGAACATAGCCGTCAAATTTATTACCTAACTATAACCTGCTTTTCCAAAAAATAACATTCACTTTGATATACAAATTCGGCTTTAACCCTGTACATGCCTGCCACCAAATTGTTTCTATCAACCTTTTGAATCAATCCCTGTTTTGAATCAATAGCAACCGTGAAATCAAGTTTCATACCAGAAGGCCTAAACAGTTGAATGGTGCCAGTTATTTTACTTGGATCAAAGTCCGCTGGCAATTCCAATCTGATTCCATTGGCATCGCACCAAATTGCAGCTGGATTGGATAAAGCAAGATTGCGCTCAGTAGATGCTAGACGTGAATCGTATTGCAATTCCTTTTCGTAATAATCCGGCGTAACCAAATCAATGTCTTCATTTAAGCTCCGAACCACTAAAAACCCAATCAGCGATGCAAATCCAAAATACAAAATGGCTACTCTATATCCCCAATTCATGGATTGTTATTTTTGATTACCGGCCTTGCCATGAAATTCGTTTTAACTGTTTCAATCACTTCATTCCCTGACCATATTTCAATAACCAGTTTGGTTTTGCGCTGAATAATGTCTTCAGGTTTCATTATGATGAAAAACTCCCCTTCGGTTATTCCTTGAGAAACAGCCATAGGATGATCGTTACCCACCAATTTTATTTCTCCGTCTTGCTTGTACAATTTGAATTGGATAGGAAATTCACGATTTGTCTTGTTTACTATTGTGTAATTATAAAGGTTGCTCATTCTCCCATCCTGTTGCGTTTGAAACATCATTCCGGGGGTTCTTAGAATAATCGTTTCAGTGTCGGTCCGTGTTGTTAAACCGAAAATCAAACCACCTAGAAGAAGGGTGAGCAAAAGCGAATACATCCTGATTCTGGGTGTGAAACGTAAAGGCTGCTTTCGGGCAATATTGTCTTCACTAGCATACCTGATCAAACCTTTTGGAAGTCCAACGCTGTCCATCATGTGGTTACAAGCATCGATACATGCGGTGCAGTTGGTGCATTCCAGTTGGGTGCCGTTACGGATATCTATTCCTGTAGGACATACTTTCACACATTGATTGCAATCTATGCAATCGCCAAACATCCGAACTTCGTTTTTCTTAAAATGATTTCTTGGCTCGCCTCGCTCATAATCGTACGCAACCACAATAGAGTTGCGATCCAGCAGCACTCCTTGAAGTCTGCCATAAGGACAAACAACCAAACACACTTGCTCTCTGAAATGCGCGAATACGCCGTAAAAAACGCCCGAAAACAGGAGGAGGGCTGTAAATCCTCCTGCATGCTCACCAATAGGTTCACTGATTAATTTGAACAGTTCATCAACTCCAATCAAGTAAGACAGGAAGGTGTTGGCAATGATAAACGAGACAACGAAAAACACTAGGTGTTTACCTCCCTTTTTCAGTATCTTTTCTTCATTCCAAGGTGCTTTTGCCAAAGCCTTTTGTGCAGGGGCATCCCCCTCTATCAAGTATTCAATACGTCTGAAAACCAATTCCAGAAAAACCGTTTGTGGACAAGTCCAACCGCAAAAAAGCCTTCCAAAAACAGATGTGAACAATACGATAAATACCACAAAAGTGAGCATGGTAAGGCCAAAAAGGAAAAAGTCTTGAGGCCAAAAGATCAATCCAAAGATTATGAATTTCCGCTCAAGTACGTTGAGCATCAATAAGGGATTGCCATTCAGTTTTATAAATGGCAGGATAAAAAGCATGGCCAAAAAAACATAACTGACTATTTTCCTCGCCTCATAAAGTTTTCCATCGGGCATTTGAGGGAAAATCCATACTCTTTTCCCCTTTTTATCGATAGTGCTTACTGCATCACGAAAGGATTCACCCGAATTGGGTATTTGGCTCATAGGGTTGCGGTGTGCGTTGAGGGATTTTCTACAGACATGCTATCGGTCTGTGTGCTATCCACAGTTGCTCCATTGGAAATATTTTCCTTATAAAGTTCTCCTTGTGGCGCTTTTGGATTAGCCGGATTGGTGCCATACAAGCTTTTCACAAAGCTAGAGACCTGTTGTATTTGGACGGGCGATAGTTGTCCTTGCCAGGCCAACATGCCTTTGGATGGAAATCCATACTTCACCAATTTGAAAACGTCCTTGATATCTCCTCCATGAATCCAATAATCATCTGTCAAATTGGGACCAACCGAACCTTCTCCACCAGCTCCATGGCAAACCTTGCATTTATCCATGAATATCTTTTTACCCTCACCAAGGTCAGAGGCTTCGGCTAAAAAGGCAGCAGTGTTTTCGTCAACTTGTGCAGCTGTCATTTCCAGGTACTCCTGTTTTGCAATTTCGGCATCGGCCAATTGTTTGTTATACTCATCTACCTGCACATTGCCGGACCCCACTACATGATAGTGAGCCATGTAAAGGAACGCGAAAAGGATGGTGATGTAAAACCCATATTTCCACCAAGGCGGAAGGTTGTTGTCGAGCTCCTTGATTCCATCATAGTTGTGGTCAAGCAGTACGTCTGCTTCTTTCTCAACCGGAACCGAGTCACTGAGCCAAGTATTCAGCCTGCTAAAAACACTTGGTTTTTCATTCTTAGCAGGGATATTCACCTCCGGCTTGGCAACTATAGGAGAAGGGCCAGCTATGCTGTATACCAATCGCCTCACTACATTGACCAAAACCAAAACGGTTGCCAAAAGGATAGCCATTGTTATCACTACGATGTAAGTCATCGGATCGGAAACAATTGCGGGAATTGGGTCTTTAGCTGTGGCTGGCGCCTGTGCCATTGTTTGGCCGATTGCCAACAAGGCCAATGCTGTTGTATGTATGCGTTTCATAAATCTATAAAATCAGTCAATAATTTCATTTTCCGAAACAGAATCAACCAATGGCAACATGCCGGCATGCTGAATCTCCTTTTTTTCCATCCGGAAAACGACAACAGCCAAAATCATGAAGAACAAAAAGAAAACCAGTAAGGATATCATGGGGTATATTCCAATACCAGCCATTGTAGAGAGGTAGTTGATGAATTTCATTTATTAGCGTTATTTACGGTTTTGGCTTTGATATCCGTTCCCAAACGTTGCAGATAAGATATGAGGGCGATAATTTCACGATCCGGTTCTACTACTATTCCATCCTTTTCAAGGATTTTAGCAATTGCTTCCGCTTGCTTTTGCATGTCGGAAGTTGCCTTAAGGTCGTATCCGTCTTCGTATGGAACACCGAGTTTTTGCATAGCTCTGATCTTCGCCGGAAGCGTACTCGCATCCAGTTGGTCTGAAATCAACCAAGGATAAGCAGGCATCAATGATCCAGGAGACATACTTGTTGGATCCTCCATGTGATTGAAATGCCATGAGTCGGGATATTTACCACCTACACGATGCAAATCAGGTCCTGTGCGCTTTGAGCCCCATTGGAACGGGTGGTCATAAACAAACTCTCCCGCTTTGGAATATTCGCCATAACGCTCCGTCTCGGAACGGAACGGCCTAACCATTTGCGAATGGCAATTGTAGCATCCTTCCCTGATATATATATCTCGACCTTCAAGCTCCAATGGAGTATATGGCTTAACTGAGCTTATTGTTGGAATGTTCGTTTTAACCAAGAAAGTTGGAACCATCTCAGCAATACCGCCTATCAATATCACTATAAGGCTCAAAACCAAAAGGACCATTGGTTTGCGCTCAATACGACGATGCCAATGTTCACCTGGATTATGAATCACATCTGCAGATTTCAAAGATGGCGCTTCCGCCTCTTCATTGGCTAGCAATGAGCCTTGCTTGACGGTTTTGTACAGATTGTACATCATCACTATCACCCCCGTTAGATATAATACACCACCTAGCACACGGAGCTTATACATTGGCAGTATCTGGGTAACTGTTTCAAGGAAGTTGGGATAGCGTAAAAAGCCTTCGGCTGTGAATTCCTTCCACATGAGGCTCTGTGTGAATCCTGCCCAATACAAAGGGATAGCGTAAAAAAGAATGCCTAAGGTTCCTATCCAAAAATGGAATCCGGCGAGTTTCTTTGAATACAACTCGGTACGGAAAATACGTGGCAACAGCCAATACAACATTCCGAAAGTGAGAAATCCATTCCATCCCAAAGCACCTATGTGCACATGGGCTATGGTCCAATCGGTGAAGTGACTGATGGCGTTTACGTTTTTCAAAGAAAGCATTGGCCCTTCAAATGTGGCCATACCATATGCGGTTACGGCCACCACCATGAATTTCAACACAACGCTTTCACGTACCTTATCCCAGGCGCCTCTCAAAGTCAATAAACCATTGATCATTCCTCCCCATGAAGGAGCAATCAGCATCACAGAAAAAACAGTACCCAACGACTGCGCCCAATCCGGCAATGATGTGTAGAGCAAATGGTGTGGACCGGCCCATATGTATAGGAAAATTAGCGCCCAGAAGTGTATTATAGAAAGCCTGTATGAATATACCGGGCGATTGGCTGCCTTTGGAACAAAATAATACATGAGCCCCAGGTATGGTGTGGTTAGAAAAAAGGCAACAGCGTTGTGTCCGTACCACCATTGAACCAATGCATCCTGGACACCCGCATAAACAGAATAACTTTTTGTTAAGCTGATAGGCAATTCAAATGAATTCACGATATGCAAAACCGCGACGGTGACGAACGTAGCTATATAAAACCAAATAGCTACGTAAATATGCTTCTCTCGGCGCTTGATAATCGTGCCCATCATATTGACACCAAAAACCACCCATAACAGTGTTATGGCAATATCTATGAACCATTCCAGTTCGGCATATTCCTTACCGGTGGTAATTCCCAGAGGGAGGGTAATTGCAGCCATCACTATGATAATCTGCCAACCCCAGAAGTTGACGTTGCTCAGTAAGTCACTAAACATTCTGGCTTTGGTCAGCCTTTGAAGCGAGTAGTATAGACCCATGAAAATACCATTACCGACAAAAGCGAAAATCACGGCATTGGTATGCAGTGGACGAATCCTGCCAAAAGTAGTGTAGGGCAAATCGAAGTTAAAAACAGGCCAGATAAGCTGAATTGCGGCGATCAATCCGACGAGCATCCCCACGAAACCCCATATTACTGTGGCGTAGGCAAAGTTCCGAACGATCTTGTTATCGTAATGGAATTTTTCGATATTCATAAATGCTAATTATTTTGTTTGTTTGTTTGTTGTTCTTCGCCTGGCTCATCATCCAATAGGATACGGATGGCTGGGGTATAGTCATCTTCGTATTGTCCTTTTTTAACCGACCACACAAAGGCCAACAAAAACGCCGTTGCTACAATCAAGCTGATGCCAATGAGTAAAAAGAGTGCGCTCATAACTTATTTTGGGCGCAACAAATGTATTTTTCCGTCAATAACCGCTCCATGACCATAATCACGTCAAAAACTGACAAAAGTCATTTTTTAACTAGGTCAATTATTTAAGGTTTTTTGATCAAAGGCTCAAACCGCTTCGGCGAGCCATCCATCCACTGCCCAAAGTGGTGAACAGGATGATGGTAACGGTACTTAAAGGCATGATTATGGCTGCGAATAACGGAGACAAATCACCTTGGATGGCAAACCAAATTCCAACACAATTATAAATCAGAGAAATGGCATAGCTTGCATAAATCACATGCATAGACCGTCTGGAAAAATCCATAAATCGAGGTAATAATCGAAAAGATTTAGAGTCGAGTATGCCATCGCAGGCAGGCGAGAAATTGTTCACGTCGTCCGAAACAGCAATACCACAATCACTTTGGATGAGTGCGCCGGCATCATTCAAACCATCCCCTACCATCATCACCTTGTCACCTGAATTTTGCCAAGATTTAACCAAGGATAACTTGTCTGCAGGTGATTGTTTGAAATACAAATCATCCCCATTTGGGAAGTAACCTTTTAGATTCAATTTCTCTGAATCATTGTCTCCCGAAACCAAACTCAGACGCATCCCCCGCTTCTTGAGACCAATTGTTACATCTTGTATACCTTCACGGTATACATTTTTCATTGCAAAATACCCCTTGACCTCTTTGTTCTTCGACCAATACACCCTTGTTTGCGCGGATTCATCCACGCTATGGGCTGAAGGTCCATTGAACTCGGCGGACCCAATTGAGTAGGAGTCGTTTTTTATTATACCGGAAATTCCCTTGCCAGGAATTTCAACATATGATTGGACATGGCTCAGCGATGCTCCACTCAGGTGTTTTGCCAACATTTTACTTAGAGGATGTCCTGATTGGGAGGCTAAGGACAATATTGCAGAGCGATCAAATGGCTCCAGTGTTTCTCCATGGTAATTGATTTCGGCACCGCCATTTATGGTTATAGTGCCTGTTTTGTCGAATACCACCCTGTCAATTCGGGATATTTTTTCGATGACTTTAGTGTTTTTCAAAAACAGCCTGTTTTTTCCGAAAATCCGAATGCTGTTTCCAAGAGCGAATGGATAAGAGAGAGCCAAGGCACACGGGCATGTAATGATCAGTACAGCAGTAAACGCATTCAAGGCTGTTGGCAGTTGATTCTGATATAAGTACCATGATCCGGCTGACAAGGCAATTAGAATGACCACAAGCGTAAAAATCCGGCTAACCTTGTCTACAATGGAATTGAAATCTTTTGCATCACTATGGTACAATTCGCTTTCATTCCACAACTGCGTTAGGCGGCTTTGTGATACTTCATTCACCACCTCCAATTCAATTGATGCACCAACTTGCTTACCTCCAGCGTAAATTCTTTCCCCGGATTGAATAGGTACGGGCACCTGTTCACCAGTTACAAAGCTGTAATCAATAGCAGCCACACCGCGCAGCAATATTGAGTCTGCTGGTATCAGCTCCTCGTTTCTTACACGTATATGTGTGCCGGGTTTTAATTCGCTAAGTGGAATTGATTTTTCCTCCCCTTGGACCAAAGCCGTTACCGCAATCGGAAAATAAGATTTATAATCTCGCTCGAAAGACAGCCTTTGATAAGATTTGTCTTGGAACATCCTTCCCGTGAGCATGAAAAATATCAATCCGGCGAAGGTATCCATGTAGCCTGCACCGGTGCCGCTCAGAATCTCGTACAAACTACGGCCATACATCACAACAATTCCCAGTGAAATCGGAAAGTCCATGTTTAACCTTCCTTGGCGGAAACCGTTGAGTGCTGATTTGAAAAACCCAGTATCAGCATAAAGGAGCACAGGCAAGGATAACAGGATGTTCAGATACCCGAAAAGGTTACGAAAACCTTCTCCACGCATGGTGTCGAGACCAAAGTATTCTGGAAAGCTCAGCAGCATGATATTGCCAAAACAGAAAAAAGCAACACCCAACTTGTAATAAGCTTGCCGATTAGATACGGTTTTTCGGGCACCTTCAACATCTTCCAGGCTTATGTGAGGAGCATAGCCAAGCTTATCAAGTAAGATGGCGACCCTTTGGAGACCTGTTTCATTTTCATCAAAAACCAAACTTACCTCACGCCTTAGGAAGTTCACCGTGGAGCGCTTGACCCCTTTATCAAGCTTATAGAGATGTTCCAAGAGCCAAATACAGGAGCTGCAATGGATATGCGGTATGAAAAATGTGACTTGAGCGGTTTTGCCATCGGTATATGAAATCAGCTTTTGCCTTACCTTGTCATCTTCTAGATAATCGTATCGTTCACCATAACGCCTTTCGCGAGCGCTTGGGGCAGGACAAGCATTGAGCCTGTAATAATTGGTTAGGTTATTTTCGGAAAGGATCTCATAAACGAGCTTGCACCCTTCGCAGCAAAACTCATGATTGTGGGCGGTTATGGTTGATTCGCGACAGGGCTCACCGCAATGATAACAAAGCGTTTCCGTATGAATTTTCGGCTGTTGGTTCATAAGCGGCCGAAAGTAAAAAGTCGAATTGATATTAAAGATGATTTTTGTCAAGGTGCAAGCTTAATGCAACTTGGGAAAAAACAATGGGATTTATGTTTGAATATGGTATCCGATAAAGCATGTAGAACAGGATTAAGACTTGGTGGTTTCTTTCCAGATTGCGTTGCACGTGCCGTAGTAGTTCCATATCATTTAATCATTAATTGAATTCAATATTGAAAATGAATTTAAAAGCAACCGGAACCCCTAAATTCTTTGACTAAAAAATCCATAATTTTGACACACCAAAATTCATCAAATGTATACCACACTCCAACCCGTATTGCAAAAAGAACTTGCAGAAATAGAAGCTGCTGGACTTTATAAGAAGGAACGTATCATTGTTTCCCCGCAAGGAGCTGACATCAGGTTAGCCGATGGTAAAGATGTGGTCAATTTCTGCGCAAACAATTACCTTGGACTGTCATCTCACCCCAAAGTGGTGGAAGCGGCAAAACATGCGATTGATACGCATGGGTTTGGCATGTCATCCGTACGTTTCATTTGCGGCACACAAGACATCCATAAAACACTTGAACAAAAAATCGCCGCATTTCTCGGCACAGAGGATACCATTCTTTACGCGGCCGCATTTGATGCAAACGGTGGTGTATTTGAGCCCTTATTCAATGACCAGGACGCCATCATCTCTGATGAATTGAACCATGCATCCATCATCGATGGCGTACGTTTGTGCAAAGCACAAAGGATGCGCTATAAGCACAATGACATGGCCGACCTTGAAACGCAATTACAGTCCGCCATGCATCTGCGTCATCGCATCATCGTTACAGACGGTGTTTTCTCCATGGACGGAACCATCGCCCAATTAGACAAGATTTGTGAACTGGCTGACAAATACCAGGCACTCATCATGGTTGACGAATGCCATGCATCGGGTTTCATGGGAAAGACCGGACGAGGCACCCATGAGCATCATAATGTGATGGGCCGCATTGACATCATCACAGGCACCTTAGGCAAGGCGCTTGGAGGAGCACTTGGCGGATTCACTTCGGGAAGAAAAGAAATCATCGACATTCTTCGTCAGCGCTCGCGCCCCTATCTTTTCTCAAACTCATTAGCGCCATCCATCGTAGGCGCATCCAACGCTGTGCTTGATTTATTAAGCAGCACTACTGACTTACGCGATAAACTTTGGAACAACACGGCCTATTTCCGTGAGAAAATCACTGCCGCAGGATTCGACATCAAACCAGGCACACACCCCATCGTTCCCATCATGCTTTATGAAGCGAAGCTTGCCCAGGATTTTGCTTCTAAGCTACTTGATGAAGGG
>JALRAP010000064.1 GCA_023262505.1 Bacteroidia bacterium | reverse complement strand
TAAGCAATCCGCCCATCTTTTGCACATCACGCGTGTGCGTGCGGGAGTAAATCATGCCGATCGCACCGAAGAATAGAGCTGTCATCAATCCATGAGATACCATTTGAAGTACGGCACCGGTGATGGCGGTCTTGGTAAGCATACCGATGCCCAACAACACGAAACCGCAGTGACTCACCGATGAGTAGGCGTTGATGTATTTCAGATCGGTTTGCATCATGGTTGCAAATGCACCGTATATGATAGCCACAGCCGATAAGCCGATAATCCACATCGAGTAATCATGTGCTGCATCTGGCATCAGCGTAACGGCCATGCGCAAACAACCGTATCCACCAAGCTTCATCGAAATGCCCGCCAAGAACATGGACGCCGCTGTAGGGGCGGATGAGTGTCCGTCAGGAACCCAAGTATGGAAGGGGAATATGGCGGTGAATATGCCGAATCCAATGAAGGCAAACGGGAAGAAATACCGTTGAACCTCTATAGGCAAACGCATTGTGTTGAGTTCGGTTATGGAGAAGGTGCCTCCTGAGCCGAAGTAAATCCCCGCAAGGGCCACAAAAACCAATGCAGAGCCGGCCATAAGCATCAAGGCTAGCTTCATTGCTGAATACTCTTTCTTACCACTGCCCCAAATGGCTATTAGGAGGAACTTGGGAATAACTGCAAGCTCAAGGAAGAAGAACAAAGTGAATAGGTCGAGCGAAATGAAAAAGCCGTATGCGCCAACACTTAAGAGCATCAAAAGGAAGAAAAATTCTTTGCTGAGTCTCTCTTCCTTCCATGATATTAAAACACCGGCCACCACCACGAATGCGGTGAGCAAAATCATCGCAACCGATATACCATCTACTCCAGTCAGGAATTTGATATTCCAATGCTCGAACCACATCGTTCCTGAGGTAAACAGCATCGGGGCAGTGTTACCAGTTGCGCGCTCAGTGGTGTAAGCGATGAATAGCCAAATGGCCAAGCCTAATTGAACAACGGAGCCCAGGAAGGCTGCGTTTCGCAATTGGTTCAATCCGTTGCAAAACAATAGCACCAAAGAGGTGAGGAGCGGTACGATAATCAGCAGGTTCAAGTCCATGGCGATGCTCCCTTAGTATAATAGATAAATGATGAGTACTGTTAACGACAACGCTCCCCCCAAGAACCAGATGGCGTATTCTTGCACATGACCTGATTGTAATCCGCGGATGCGGTTGGCGATAAATCCTGTTGCGCTGGCAATGGCATTCACACCGCCGTCAACTACTTGTCTATCCGTCTTGGCAGCGGCATTTCCAAGTATGTTGAATAGGATGCGCTTGGTGACAAACAAATAGATTTCGTCGATGAAGAATTTACGGTAAGCCCATCCGTACAAGTTGCCGAACATGGCAGCCACTTTGGCGGGCTTTTCATTTTGATTCTTGTAGAAGCTCGTCGCCAACAAGATTCCTGCCAATGCGGTCAATACAGGAGCGATGCTGAATGCGAGGTGCAGCTCCATGTCACGAGGCACACCATCTGCTGAGATATACTCAGAGAACGGTAGAAAGCCGGCGCCAATTGTCAATGCACCAAGAATCAACAAAGGCAACATCATGGTAAAACCTCCTTCGCCGTGGTGGCCATGTCCGCTAGGAGTGTAGTCCTTATGGTGGAAAATAGAGAAGTAAAGCCTGAACATATAGAAGGCGGTGAGGCCTGAAGTAGCCAATGCGATGAAATAAATGATGGGATTGCTGTTCCATGCCGCTAACAAAATTTCTTCCTTGCTGAAGAATCCCGCCAAAGGAGGTACGCCTGCAATAGCCAAGCATGCGAGTAAGAAGGTGGCATGTGTTATGGGCATGTACTTGCGTAGCCCGCCCATGTCACTCATCTCGTTGCTATGTACATAGTGGATAACTGCGCCTGCGCCGAGGAACAGAAGCGATTTGAAGAATGCGTGTGTGAAAAGATGGAACAATGAGCCGGTGAATCCGGTTCCTGCTTCACCTGTTCCCGAAACACCTAACGCGAACATCATATAACCGATCTGCGACATGGTGGAATAAGCCAGTACCCTTTTGATGTCTGTTTGGGTACATGCGATGATTGCCGCAAAAACAGCCGATACCACACCCACCCAAGTTACAATGTCGAGCGCAACGGGCACATTGGCAAACACCGGGAACATGCGAGCCACCAAGTAAACACCAGCTACAACCATGGTAGCCGCGTGAATCAACGCCGATACCGGTGTTGGACCTTCCATGGCATCTGGCAACCAGATGTGCAGTGGGAACATCGCTGATTTGCCGGCGCCGCCCATGAACACCAAGGTGAGTCCCCATGTCAAGGCAGAAACCCCGAGGAATGTGGTGCCGCTCATGGCAATGGCTTCAGCGGTTTGATTGCCTGAAAGTTTGGCGATGATGGTTCCGAAATCCAAGCTGCCTGCACCAAAACCAAGTATCATGATACCAATCAGGAATCCGAGATCGGCAAAGCGTGTAACGATAAACGCTTTTTTGCTTGCAGCAACAGCGGATAGTTTCGTGAAATAATATCCGATGAGCAGGAATGAGGAAACACCCACAAGCTCCCAGAACATGTATATCTGGAATATGTTGGTTGACAACACCAGCCCGAGCATCGAAAAGGTGAAGAGCGACAAATAAGAGAAGTAGGTGCTGTAACGCTCATCGCCTTGCATATAGCCGATACTGAACAGGTGAACCATGAGTGAAACCCCTGTAACCACCACCAACATCATCACTGAAACGGGGTCGAGCAATACACCCATGTCGATGGAGAGTCCCTCAGAGAATTTCAGCCAAGTGTAATGGATGGGTTTGATGGCTTGATAGGTGCCATCCACCAAACCGTCGGAGCCGAAGTATTTCGAGAAAGTGTAGATGGACAATCCGGCGGATATTGCAACGGACAACGTGGCAATTATACCTCCAACCTTGCCCAGCCTTTTTCCGCCCAAAAGTGAAATGAGCAGGAAGCTGGCAAGCGGCAACAGCGGAATGTAAAGGATATATGAGGCGTAATCCATGTTGCTTATCAATGTTTGAGAGCATCCGCCTCTTCCACGTCAATACTCTTGTGGTTGCGGTAAAGGTTGATGATGATGGCAATTGCCACGGCCGCCTCTGCAGCGGCGATGGTGATGATGAAGATGGTGAAGAAGAGGCCGTCGAGGTTACCTGGAAACAAGTACTTGTTGAAGGCGATGAAATTGATGTTCACGCTGTTCAACATCAGCTCGATCGACATCAGCATGGTGATCATGTTGCGGCGGGTGAACATGCCGTACATGCCTATGAAGAAGAGCGCCGTGCTCACAAACAATATGTGTGATAATGGTATCTCGCTCATTTCTGTTCGCTGGTTGACTTCATTGCTATGACTATGCAGCCGATCATGGCGGCCAACAACAAGATACTCACGGCTTCGAATGGCAGTGCAAATCCGCCGCTTCCCGATTCTAGCATCTTGGTTCCAATTCGCTCTACGTTATCATCGAATTCAACATCCAAGGCTTTGAATCCGTATGCGGAAACCAGATTCCATGTAAGTGCAAAGCCGAAAATGGTGGCCAACACCGACCATAACGTTCTATTCCTCGGGGTGGCAGGCATTTGTTGGCCGGCCTGCTGGGTCAAGAACACAGAGAATATGATCAGCACCACAATGCCGCCCACATAAACTACGATCTGTACCGCAGCTATGAATTCCACTTCCATCCAAAAATACAATCCTGCAATGCCAACCAATGATGCCAACAGGTAAATGGCAGAGCGGAATATTTTCGTGGTGGTAACCGCCATAAGTCCTGCTCCCAGAATGAGTGCAGAAATCAAGTAGAATATGATTGCCGACAAGCTCATTATTCAACGCCCTCCCTGACTTTAGATCCCGGTTTGTTCAACACCTTGGTGAGGTCGCGGCGATCGAATACGCTGTGCTCAAAATTCTGAGCCATTTTGATGGCGCTTGTAGGACAAGCCTCGATGCACAGGTTACACATGGTGCAAAGCTCAAGATGATACACGAACTTATCGATGGCTTTTTTCTTCTTGCCCTCGGGTGTCATGTCGAACTTGGTGACGATTTTGATGGTCCCGTTCGGACAAGCCAACTCACATGCCGTGCATCCGGTGCATGCGTGCTCGTTGTTGTCGTCATGCGACATCACCACTTCGCCTCGGAAACGGTCTGGTAACCCGGCGAACAACTCCTGGCGGTTGTCGGGGTACTGCTGTGTGATATTCGTCTCCTTGTGCTTGATGAAATATTTTCCAGTCAAGCGCATGCCCGTAAGCAGCGATTTCACACCACTGATTACATCTGAAAGGTATTGTCTGATAAAGGACACGTTGCGCTTGTTGGTTTAGTTGTTTTGTTGAATGATATCAGAAGTGAAGTCCCATGATGGCGATAACAGTTGCAAGCAACAGGTTAAATAAGCTGATGGGTAATAGGTATTTCCATTCGAGGTTAAGCAGTTGGTCGATGCGGAGTCGTGGGAAGGTCCAACGGAACCACATGATTACGAAGATAAGGAAGAAGGTTTTTCCGAAGAACCAAGCAGAGGATGGGATGTAGTCCATCACTTGGTTGAAGGAAGTCCAATTTCCGATGTGGAATGGCATCCAGCCACCCAGATACAAGGTGGCTCCGACGGCGCAAACCACGAATATGTTCACGTATTCTGCGAGAAAGAACAGCGCGAATTTCATGCCCGAATATTCGGTATGGAATCCGGCAGTGAGTTCTGACTCAGCCTCTGCCAAATCAAATGGCGCACGGTTGGTTTCGGCCGTTACGGCAATAATGAAGATAACGAAGGAAATAACGGCGGGTACGTGTCCTTTCAGCAGCCACCATCCATCGGCCTGTGATTCCACAATGGTTGATACTTGCAAACTTCCCGAAAACACCACTATGGTCAAAATGGCGAGTCCGGCTGATAATTCATAGCTCACAATTTGAGCCCCTGAACGCATAGCACCCAGCAAAGAGTATTTGTTGTTCGATGCCCAGCCTGCCATCAAGATGCCAATTACTGAAACGGATGATACGGCCGTGATGAAGAACACTCCGATGTTCACATCCCAAATTTGGAATCCTTTGGCGAACATCAGCGGAGCCATGATAACCATCGACACTATCATCACGATAAACGGCGCCAAATTGAAAAGGAATTTATCGGCCCCATCAGGAGTCATACCTTCCTTTACAATCAGCTTCAGTGTGTCTGCCACGGTTTGGAAATAACCTCTTGGCCCTACACGGTTTGGGCCGAGTCGTAATTGCATCCAAGCTGCCACTCGACGCTCCATCATGATTAAAACCAGTCCCAATATGGAGAAAAGCGAAATCACCAATACACCCACAATAACAAACTGTACCACCAACGCCCACGTAGGATCCAGATTGGCATAGAGCCAAGTGGAGACTAGGTTTGTGATGTTTTCGAGGCTGAACATGGTGGGTGGTAGGTAGTAGGTAGTAGGTAGTAGGTAGTAGGTGGTGGGTAGTAGGTAGTAGGTAGTAGGTAGTAGGTGTTTATTTCATAAATCGTCAATCGTCAATCGTCAATCGTCAATCGTCAATTGTATTATCTATCTATGTCAGGAATAACTAGATCCAACGTTCCCATCATCGCCACCAAATCTCCCAGTTTTTGTCCGCGGGCAATATGGTCGAGGGCGGAGAGGTTACTAAAGCCGGGCGAACGGAATTTGATTCGGTAAGGAGTGGTAGCTCCTTCACTTACTACATACACGCCCAGCTCGCCGCGTGCTGTCTCCACTCGGGTGTAGAACTCACCTTTGGGTGGTTTCAATACAGCCTTGGTCTTTCCTTGAATTTCTCCTTCCGGGATGTTGTCTATCAGTTGATCGATGATACGCATCGACTCTTTCATTTCTTCCAAACGCACTACATAGCGGGCGAAGCTGTCGCCTTCGGTTGCCATGCACTCTTTGAACGAAACCTTATCATACACTTCGTACGGGAACAATTTGCGTATATCGCAACTAACCCCGCTGGCACGAGCTGTTGGCCCTGTGCAACCAAAGGAGATGGCATCCTCTTTCGACAATACACCAACACCTTTCATGCGGTTCTGGAAAATGATGTTGCCCGTTAAAAGCTCATCATATTCGTCTATCTTCTGCTTGAAGTGTGCGTTGAACTCTTTTACTTTTTGTACAAAATTCGGATGGATATCAAACATCACTCCACCGGGAACCATGTAATTCATGGTGAGTCGTGCACCACAAGTCTCTTCCATGATATCGTTGATCATCTCACGCTCACGGAAGGCCAGGAAGAAAGGAGTGAGTGCACCGATATCCATGGCCATGGCACCCCACCACAATTGGTGCGAAGCCAAACGCGTGAGTTCGTCCATGATTACGCGGATATATTGTGCGCGTTCAGGGACTTCAATCTGTAGCGCCTTCTCTGTAAGCAGTGCACATGCATGGTTGTTGATGTGCGACGAGAGATAGTCCATGCGACTGGTCACATAGATGAACTGTCGGTAGGTGAGGCTCTCGCACATCTTTTCGATCGAGCGGTGGATGTAACCCAAGTGCGGCTCCACCTTTTTGATGGTTTCGCCGTGTATGGTAATCACCAAATGCAAAACGCCGTGTGTGGCAGGATGCTGTGGTCCCACATTTACAATCATGTCGCCATTTCCGGCTTCTATCACATCCTGCAGCATCGGTTATAGCTTGATCATGTTAATGGGGTCCTCATAGTCTTTGCGCAACGGGAATCCTTGCCAATCATCAGGCAAAATCAATTTACGCAAATCGGGATGGCCTTTGAAGTCAACGCCGAACAATTCAAATACTTCACGCTCGTGGAATTCGGCTGTGCGCCAGATGTCGCACACGGTATCAACCTCGGCCTTTTCGCGGTCGAGTTTAACTTTGAAAACCACTGTTTGGCGGTGGGTGGTGGATGTAAGATGGTAAACCATCGTCAGGTGCGTCTTCCAATCCACGCAAGTGAGACAAAATAGGTAATCCATGTCAAGGCCTGCGGTATGTCGAACCAGCTTGGCCACGTTTTTCCAATCCGCTGGCGCAACATCCATGTTGAGCCACTCACCACCTTCGATGGCGGTTGCCATTGGAGCAATCTCACTGATCCTGGATTGTAATTCTTCGCGAGTCATTAAAAGCTGTTTTCGGGTTTTTCCGTTCGGATTTGCTCGCGGGTCATGCCCATGCGGATCTTCTCCTGCAACGCCATCATGGCGTGTATCAATGCTTCAGGGCGGGGCGGACAACCAGCCACATAAACATCAACTGGAATGATGTGGTCTGCCCCTTTCACAACAGAGTAAGTGTTATAGAAGAACGGGCCGCCACTGGTTGCGCAGGCACCCATGGCGATTACATATTTTGGCTCGGCCATCTGATCATACAAGCGCTTTAGAACAGGAGCCATTTTGTTGACAATTGTTCCGGCGATTATAATCACATCTGCTTGGCGTGGTGTGGCACGTGCCACCTCAAAACCAAACCTCGACCAATCATACTTGGCTGAGGCAGTACTCATCATTTCAATGGCGCAACACGACGTGCCAAAAACCAGAGGCCAAAGCGAATTGCTACGTGCCCAATTGATCACTTGGTCGAGTTTACTGACCAGGATACCTCCCCCTGGAGTCTGAATCACTTCACCCGGAAATGGTGTGGAATTGTTTGGTGTTATTTCCATTGTAGGGCTTTTTTCTTGTGAGCGTAAAGGAAACCCGCGAACAGGATGGTGATAAAAATCAAAACTTCAATCAGCGCTACCCAACCCATTTTCTTCACCACAACGGCCCATGGAAAGAGGAATATCAATTCCACATCAAAGATGAGGAATATGAGTGCGAACAAGTAATATCCTACACTGAACTGCACCCAGCTTGGACCGATTGTGGGGATACCACATTCATAAGGTTGCAGCTTGGCAGGGGTGTTGGTGGTTTTAAGAAGAAACTTCGATACGATGATGGCCAAACCTGAAAAGGTTATGGCGGCAATCATCAAAGCTATTATGGAACCTGCTCCCATCTGATTTTGTAGGTCTTGCAAATATACCTTTTACCTTTTTTCTCTCTAAAAATCCACTTCCTTAAGTTGTCAACACATGCTCATAACTTTGGCTGTGGTGCCCTTTTCAGGGGATGGCGAATCAGCCGTACGATTCGAATCGAATCATGTCTTTGGCATAACCCATAGCTTCCAAGGTGTTACGTGACTCCTTTAGCATTTCTTGCCATCCGCAAAGGAAAAACATACAAGGCCTATGGTCAGCGAATTCCCGCTGGTAAACATCGTGCACATAGCCTGTTTGACCCTCCCACGAGGGTGAAGGTCGGGATAGGGTGGGGATGAACCGGAATGCAGTTTGTTCGGATTGTAATTTTTCGAATTCTGAGGCGTACAGGTTGTCGGCATCTGTTCGGTTGCCCGATATCAGGGTGATACGACCTGCCCCCATGCCGCTGTTGAAGATATGATGGATCATGCTACGCAAAGGAGCGATGCCCGTGCCTGTGGCAATGAAGCATAACTCATTGGGTAGCGTATCCGGTAAAGTGAATTTACCGTAAGGTCCATCAACACCGATGTTGGTTCCCTCGGTAACTTGTTCCCATAATACCGAACTGCCAGCACCTCCGGGTTTGAATGATATACAAAGCTCGAACATGCCATCATTAGTAGGTGCCGAGGCAATTGAATAATATCGGCGGATGGCTGATTCACCGGATCCGATATTCAATGCAATGAACTGCCCAGCTTCAAAATGAAATTCGGCCGATTGTGGCATTTGCAGGAAAAAGCGCTTCACAATGGATGTTTCATCTATGATGCGGCACACCTTCGCTTGATGTATGGTTGGGTTGTTCATTTTTTCAGATTCGGTTTTAGACTGTTATTTCATGATCACCATCAACCCATCGCGAACTGGCATCAACACATGTTTGCATCGAGGGTCAGCATGTATCTTTTCGTTGAAGGCGTGTAATGCGGTAGTCTCATCATCCATTTGTGAGACGTCTTTTAAGACATGTCCGCTCCACAACACATTGTCTGCAATGATAATTCCTCCGGGTCGTAGCAAATCCCAAACCATGTCAAAATAGTTACTGTAATTTTCCTTGTCGGCATCAATAAACACCAAGTCGAAAGTCTCTTGTATCTTCGGTATGATCTCCAAGGCATTTCCGACATGTACTGATATCCGGTCGGCATATGGTGATGCCTTAAAATATTTCGACGACATCGGTTCCAGCTCATCGTTGATGTCAATCGTGTAGAGTAACCCATCTTCGGTCAAACCCTCTGCCAAACACAGCGCGCTGTAGCCGGTATAGGTGCCAATCTCTAATATGCGCCTTGGACGAACCATGTGTGAAAACATGGAGAGTATCCGTCCCTGCATGTGACCAGAAAGCATCCTTGGCATCAACACCTTGGCATAGGTCTCGCGATTCAGTTGCTGCAGAAGTTCAGGCTCGTTCTCGGAGTGGTTCTCTGCATAAGCACTGATTTTGGCATCTAAAAAATCCATAAGTTCAAATTTTGTGAGTTGACTATTTCGAAACCCGGTTTTTTCCGGATTCCGCTTTTTGATCGATACTGTTTTGGTATTCGTGTTTGCGAAGTGCCAGGCATTTCTTGTACCATTCCAATGCCTTGGTGTTATCGCCTGATTGCTCATAGATGTTACCCAATAACAGGGCAGAGTTGGCCGCGAAATACCATGCATGGCCTTTGCCATTGGCATAGGTGGAGCTGTAGAAGCGAATGGCACGCTCGGTCATTTTTTTCTTTTCGCAAATCCGGGCCATTCGATAGGTGAACTCCAATTGGTCGCGCAATGAAGCGACCTTGGAAGTGGGGATCGCCGACAGCTTTTCCAAGGCTTCATCATAGTTGCCTCCATCAAATAGCAATCTGCATTCTAACAGGTGTACATTGGGAGCATCTCCCGTCTCGGCTTGCCGCTGGGCCTGTTGATCTTCGTCTGTGAAGGAGGTGCCCCTTGTTAAAACACGCGCCATATTCTGCTTGTAACCGGCAGAGTCGCCTTGAAGTAAACATATCCATGCAAGCTTATGCAGCGAGGCTTTTACGAAACTGTTTCCTTTGTAGTTATTCACGTAAGTGGCAAACGATTTTGAAGCCTCTTTGGTTTGCAAGGCGCCCAATTGAAGCAACCCTTTCTGAAAAGCAACATAATGCAAAGGGTAGGAGGTAGGACTAGGCTTGTAGTTGTTCAGCATAGTCAAGGCATTGCGGAAACGCTCTGCCTTCACCAATGTGTTTACCTGGAAAAAAAGGAATAATCCGCTCGGGTTGTTTGATTGCTTCGCCAACAGTTCAAGCGCCCTTCGTTCGTTTTTTTCAAAGTGCGATGCACAAAATGCGCGCATCAGCAAGGTTTCATCAAATAGAAAACCGAACTCAGCATCTTTTTTCATGGACAAAATAGCCCCATCCATTTCTTTCGCTCCCTGTTCGATACTGCCGTACATCCCCGCAATGTTAGCCAGCCACTTGTAGTTCTCGGGCACCGACCCCATGACCATGTGTAACATGCCGGCAGTGCGCTTTCCTGGAGCAAAATCAGGGTGCTTCTTGCGCACATCCATGCTTTGCATGAATGCCTTGCGGATGTTGTAGCCAGCCGACACGAATTCCTGTCTTTTCAGTTTCACTAGTGCCAGGCGCAAAAGCAACTCGCTCCTGGCTTGGCCCTTCCAAGGGTTGTTTTCTGGAAGATCCTCCAATAACTCCAAACAGGTGTCGGTAGACTTCTGCAAACTAGCAAAGTCAGCTTGTTCTTCAGATATGAATGCACGTACGAAATGAGATTGACAAAGGAAGTATGAGACTGCAGCATTGTCGGCATCCGATGCAATTGCTTGTTTCAGCATTTGGTTGGCGGCATTCAATTCCAACTGCAATGTTAGTTTGTGTGCTTCTCGACAATTATTGTTGATGGTGAAATGCGTGCGTGCTAAAGCTGGCT
>JALRAP010000063.1 GCA_023262505.1 Bacteroidia bacterium | reverse complement strand
ATATCTGAAACGGCATCTACAGGCTTGGTGGCTCGTTTTACTATTTTGCTTGTTTTGGATGACGCTTCTGGATTGTAATTGAAATGAATGCCATCTTTGATCCATATCGTATCGCGGATGTAAACCGTGTCACGCACATAAACCACAGTGGGATCATTTTTTTTGGGTTGGGCGTTCAAATCCTGTGACGTCAACAAAACACCGCAAATGATCATTAAACGAATCATCCAAATACTACTGCATTTCCAACTTGTCATAAAAACGCCTACATCTATTTAAATTTGATTTTGATTCCTCAGAAGCTAGCTGCTCTACTGATTTTTGAAATCCGATTTCAAGGTTTACGAATGATCAATTTCTGTCCGGCATTGATTCGGTCGCTTTTCAACCCGTTTGCTTTTTTAATGGCCGTTACTGTGGTTTTGTTGCGTGCGGCTATTCCGGATAAGGTGTCGCCCTTCTTCACCACATAGTACTTGCTTCCTTTATTGTTGATTGTCGAATTTGATTTCTCAACTTCCACAGCAAGATCTTGCATGGTTTCGTTTCCAAGCCAAAGACTGTCTAGGTTTTGATTATTATTTGTTGAATCCAATGAATTCAAAAACGCTTGGCCCATCAGTTGTCCTTTCAAACGATATCCTTTTACTGTAAGATGGATGTTGTCCTTGCCGGCGTATTGAGCGGCAACCCATTTCTTCATTTTGCGCGCGCCACCTGACACACGAAACCAGTCGTAAAATAGGCATTTCTTTTCCAAGGCTATCTCCCTAATGAAGGCTGAGAACGTTTTAGCGCTGGTGATGTTTCTGCCCCTGCGGTTCATGTCCTGAACGGATGTAAGCATGATCGCCGAGTTGGGAAAAAGCTGGCGAATCAAATTGATTGTTGCGATGATGTTCTCGCGCAATCCGGTTGGGATGGCATTGCCGGCAATGATGTCGTTAGTTCCCCAATCCAAGATGAATAGGTCGGGATTCAATATGCCTATCTGGCTTTTGAATAGCTTTTGTTGCTGAATGGCATCAAACCTTGCGCCACCAACACCCAGGTTGTGGCATATCACGCCGGGGGTACCGCTTTCCAAAACCAATCCATACAATTGAAATGGCTCATCCGTGAATTTGACTTTACTGATTTCTACTGATAGGGTATCGAATGAAACGGGACTCTGGTATAACATTACATTCGATTCGCTTGCTTTACCCCGAATCACTTTGTTATTCAAACTGAGTTTGATGGTGTAAGCATTATTCGGATTTTCGCAAATCAGTTTGATGGTTTTTGGGCCAATTGGAAGCGGCTTTGTAATTGTGATAGTAAAAGTAGCTGCGCTGTCTTGTGTTTTTGAAACGAATCCGGATACGCCCAAGGGAATCTTAGGCGTGGTGTGCATGCTGTTTGCACTTTCCCAGTTGCCGGTATACGACGATTTATAATCGCTATGGGAATAAGATTTGGCAATAGAGTAGGGGAATATCATGCCTCTTCCACCATCACCTCCGATTCCCTGCAATATCCGTCTTAGCTCAGCTGTCGAAAAATCGGGCTGCACATGCGAGTCACCGAAGTGGGCCACAACAAAACCTTTGGTTTTGGCTTGCTCCAAACCCTGCTTCACCTTTCTGAATTCAACACTGTCGCCGAACTCAACATAATTGTAATCTGGTTTGATGAACGCCGGGAGTTCTGTTACCTGTCCTGTTACCTTCAGAATAGATGAGCTTAATAATGCCAGCAAGAGTATCAATAACTTGAAAATATTGCTTGACATGAATGCTGCTTTCACGAAAATATGTTTGATGTTTGGTGCCGTGCTATTGGACAGAATATGAGTAAAGATAAGCCTTTGCGATAAATCATTTTACATGTTCTAATTAGTCAGAATTCAGTGTTCCGACACCCAAAACCTATCGGATTCCACCATGTGAGAAAAATGAAAAAGCCCTTCAAAAGAAGGGCTTTAGTGGAGCATATCGGAGTCGAACCGATGACCTCTTGCATGCCATGCAAGCGCTCTAGCCAACTGAGCTAATGCCCCTTACGGGTTGCAAATATCGGGAATTCTCCGATGAATTTCAACCCCTAGCGGATTTGACCCATTCATTACTCGCATTCAGTCAAAAATAAAAGGGAGGTTTCTTTTAGACCTCCCTTTGTTGTATTAGGTAATTAGAGATTATTCGATTACGACCATTTTGCGGGTAATGCGCTCTCCTTTGAATTCTAAGGTGTAATAGTAAATGCCAACACCCAAGCTACCAGAGTCAACGGTGAAGGTGTGCATGCCAGCTGCTTTGTTGCCATCTACTGGAACCGAAACTACTTTACCTAGAACATCGGTGATGCTTACACGCACCTGTCCTTCGGCAGGGATCGCGTATCCAATCTCAGATATGGAATTGAATGGGTTTGGTACATTTTGTCCCAAAGCCAGACCGTCCATGACTGGATTTTCGGTTATACCTGTTGCACAGTTGCCGGCAACTTCTTCGAAGCAGAAGTTGTCTATAGCCCAACCCTCGAAGGTGTTCGTTGATGGATCAGATCCGAACCTGAATCGGAAGATGATGTTTCCAGTAATATAGAAGTTCATCTCCTTCTCAGCCAAAGTCCAGTTGGATTGTGTGCCAGACCATCCTGGTAATCCTGGGTTACCGCCCAAAGCTGTGATGAAGGTACTGTTGAACCAGTTCTGAGGGTTAGAAGAAGCGAAGCCCAAGTGCTGCCACGTCACAGCGTTGTCAGTCGAATATTCAACCGTTCCGCCATCTTGGAACAACTCGGTGTTGAACTTGTGATAGAAACTGAGTTTGTAGCACTTAGAAGCGTCAATTGAGAATACAGGAGTGAACAGCCCCGATGTGTCGCGGTTTGGATAGTTACCGGAAAGGCCAGTTACCCACGCATTTGATCCGCTGTAAGCACCATTGATAATGGTTTTGCTTGGGTTTCCAATCTGCCAACTATTTAAGGTCGCATTGTAAGTCTGTGCGTTAACAGATACCCATTGTGGACCAGATTCGAAGTCATTACAGTATGGATTGGCTGATGTAACAGTCACACTGTCAAACACAGAGATGGTAATGCAAGTAGTGTCGTCAAACGGATTCAAGTCGGCAGAGCCATTCGGCAAAGAAGTAACCACACAAACATTGTAAACACCAGGAGCAGCAGTCCAATTCTGGCTGAATAAGTGGTTTAATGCTAGCTGAGAACCTAATGCCGGTGAATAGTTGATTAGATCTGTGAAGGTGAGCACAGGCGTTGTGCTTCCAACAGGTGTAACGGTGATGGTTGCATTCACAGAGCTCAAAGGTGTTGTTCCTGGATTGGAAATATTTGAGTTGAACTGAACTGATTGTCCTGGGAACACAAAGTTGTTATTGATGGTGTTAGATCCAACAGAAACTGGCGCAGCTGTCAACGGCACAGGGATTTCGATTTCGAAGTTGTCGATCGAGAATCCATCTTGAGTTACAGAAGCATCGGAGGTGAAGATGAATCGGAATTGAACCAATCCTACGTTATCCAAGAAGTTCAAGCAAGTTGCTTCTGTGAGTACCCAACCACCAGTACCGGCAGTCCAAGCAGGCTGCCCTGAAGAGTTGATGTTTGGAGTAGAGTTATACCAGTTGACCCAACATGGGGCAGTCAAGTTGGCGCCTCCAAGAAGTGTCCATGGACCACCATTCACTGAGTATTCCAAACGCGTTCCATCCCAGAAGTTCTCGCAAAGGTGATTTCTGCGGAATGAAAGTTTTGCATCAACAGCGTTAGTGAAATCAAATATCGGTGAAGTCAGGATACTGTTGGCATTGTTCGTATATGCACCATTCAAGTTGATATCCCATGCGTTGGGGGCAGAGAATGCGCTATTTGTGGAGCCGAAGGCAGGAACGCCAAGCTGCCAGTCGTTACCAGCTGCTCCTACGTTTGTGGGAGTCCAACCAATGTTGACTCCATTGAAGTTGTCAAAATATGGCTGAGTGTAGCTCAATGGAATAACAGGTACACCAACAGAGGCCTTACATGTGGTGTCGTTTGAGTTATCGGAATCACCTGGAAGTCCTGTCCATGCACAGAAATCAAATTGACCGGAAGGAACCGTGAAACCAGGCATTACGAAGTTTGTTGTTGCACCAGGCGCCAAGTTACCATTGTAGGTAGCTGAGGTAAGTGTTCCACCGTTAACGGTATATGAAACGGGTATTGTGGTTTGAGCTGCAGAACCAAAGTTCCTGATTGTTACGTTAACAGCGGATGTTCCACCTGCAGCAGAGTTTGCAGTTGGGCTGTTAACAGCTACAACACCAACATCGTTTGGACCAGGCTGCTTTACGCACAAATCGTCGATGCTTACTCCGTCGTTTGGAATGCCATTGAATCCTGAAACGAACTCAAATCGGAATTGGATGAAGTTTGCACCTGTGGCGTTGATTAGGTTTTGGAGGTAGTAACGTGATTCAAGCCAACCGTTGGTAGAGCCGGTCCATCCTGGAGTTCCAAAGTTGATGGCATTTGCATTGAACCAATTGAAGCCGTCAGGGTCATTAACAGTTCCCATTAATGTCCAGTTTCCTGAACCGTTAGCATCGTAATAAATGCGAAGGCCATCGTTTTGGGCACAGTTTTGATTTCTACGGAAAGAAAGGTATGCGTTAGTTGTACCGCTCAAATCGTAAATCGGTGTGATCAAATCAGCAGTTACCCCGGCAGTGTAAGGACCAGTAAGGTTGATGTCCCATGCGTTGGTACCAGAGAATGCTCCTGAAGTAGCTCCGAAAGCTGGAGTGCCCAGTTGCCATTGGGTAGCAGCGTTAGTAGAGGTAGTCTGGTATCCTTGGTTGCCCGACTCGAAGTCGTCGCAAGTTGTTGGTACAAATACTGGAATACCAATTGAGGTTGCACAAGTGGTATCGTTGAAGTTGTTGCCATCGCCAGGAAGACTGGTCCATGTACAGATGGTATACTGTCCAATTGGAACGTTAAAACATGGCAAAGTGAAGTTGGTGGTTTGCCCGGGGGTGAGCAAGCCATTAAAGGTAGCGGTTACTGCAGGGCCACCGTTGATTGAGTAGGAAACTGGGAAAGTGGTTTGGTTGTTGGTCCCGTTGTTTTTGAGGGTAACAATCACATCCAAGCAGTTACCAGCAGGGCCTGCGGTGCCCGGTTGTACGATGGCGGTTGTTCCTACATCATCAGGCTGTGGTAAGAAGATACAGAAGTTGTCTATGGAAAAACCATCAGTAATAACGGATGCATCAGAGGTGAACACGTATCGGAACCAAACTTGAGGTACGTTGTTGAATGCGGTGCCGAGAGTAATGGATGATTTAACCCATCCGTTGCTGGTGCCTGTCCATGCGGGTAGACCACCACCTGAGTTCAAAGCGTCGTCATTGTACCAATTCACGCAATCCACGCAAGTGGGGTTTCCTTGAAGCGAACCTAAAACGTTCCAAGGGCCATTCAAATTGGTTGCGTATTCCAGGCGAGTTCCATCCCAGAAGTTCTCAGCGTTCCTGTTTTGCCAAAACTCCAAAGTGGCACCTGCTCCGATATTGAAGCTCAATTCAGGAGAAAGCAAGTAGCACGTTGCGTTGTTAAGGTAGGCCGAAGTAAGGTTAACGTCCCAAGAATTCGGAGCTGAATAAGAGCCTGTAGTAGCTCCGTAAGCAGGCGTACCTAATTGCCAATCTGTTCCTGGAGTCTGTGTGGAGGGAGTCCAAAGATTTGTCGTGATGTCAAAATTGTCGCAATAAGGGAAAGTGATACCGGCTGCCGCTGTGAAACAATAAGTTTGGGCAGGTGTGGGTCCAGGTAAATAAGCGACGTTGAAACAAGATGAGGCATCGAATGCCTCGATGAAGTAACAAACAACATCTCCGTCATTCACCGTTGGGATTTGTGCTTCGTACAAACTATCGATTGTGTTGTTCATGGTGATGGCATTGATTGCTCCACCGTTGATAGTGTAGTACAAAGTAACTTGAGCAATCAGAGATGCATCTGTAGCAGAAGCCGTGATGGTGTATGGTCCTAAATTGTAAACGGTTCCTTGGTTGATACCGGAAACGAAATACATGGTAGGAGGATTAAGCTCGCAGCTGGAAGCGATCACTTCAACATCATCCACAAACCAACCATTTCTACCACCGCTACCGTTGTTGTTTCCATCCGCCAATGCAAAGCGTAAACGAACGTCGCCTTGGTTAGCCGCGATAGCGGATATGTCGAAAGATTCGTTCTTCCACCAAGAATTGTCTGGAGCTGTTGTTTGACCGGGGAGCCATGTTCCATAGCTAGCCTCTCCGAACTTACTGTTCTGGGTGCTGAACAAACCGCCTCCGAGGTAAATACAGTTATTGTTACCCAAGTTGGGGTTGTTGTCAATCAACTGTGTCCAAGTAAAACCGCCATCAATCGAAATTTCGATTGTTCCACCATCGAAGAACTCTGCCTTGCAAATGGATTTGAAATTTAGGGTTACGAAAAAGTTGAACAAGGTGTTGAAAGAACCGGTTTCCAAGTAAGAAACTCCGCCAGGTGACACGGCTGATGAATCGCTGTTAACACCACTCACCTGAAGGCGGTTGTTGATGTTCCAACCTGGGGTACCATAAGTTGATACGTTTCCGGGTGGGTTTTCGAAGTCTTCGAAAAAGACCTGCGTTTGGGCTTGGGCTGATAATCCTGCACACGCAAGGAGAAGCGTAAAGATTAATTTCCTCATTTTTTTGTTTTTAGGTTTATTGGCTTATGTAGTTTTTTACTGATGGATGCTAGGGGTTCAAAGGTAAAAAAATAAGTTTTTTAATGTGAATTTGATACCATTATTATCAACTCAAAAAGTGTTGGGAATCACATAGCTAGACGAAAAAAACAAAAAAGGCGTTGCATAAAATGCAACGCCTTGAAAACTAGTATTTTGAGTTGTTATTCAGCGATAATCATCCTTCTTGTGATCCGATTCCCTTCCCAAATCAAAGTATAGGTGAATACGCCTTGTCTCAAGTTGGCTTTTGAAAATCTTATACTATGTGAACCTGCCTGGGTTTCTTGGTCGTAAGGTCTAGCAACCACGCGACCAATCATATCCTCAATCTGGATTGTTACCCGTCCATCCGTTGGGATATTAAACTCAAATTCAGTTTCTTGTGAAAACGGATTAGGGTAGTTCTGACCAAGCATCAATTCCGTAGCATTTGGATCGGCAATACCAGTTAAACAAGGGCTGCCTTGTACTTCCTCGAAGCAGAAATTATCAATAGCCCAACCTTCGAAGCTATTGAACTGATCGGAACCGAATCTGAATCGGAAAATGACATTTCCATTGGTCCAAAAATTCATGGTCCTTTCAACCATGCTCCAATTGTTTTGGGTTCCAGACCATCCAGGATAACCAGGATTGCCGCCAAGCCCTGTAACGAAGGGTGTGTTGTACCATGAGGAAATATTTGGCGACCAAAATCCTAGGTGCAACCAGGTCTGGGCATTGTCTGTTGAGAATTCAACAATACCACCGTCCACATATGGGTCGGTTTGAAACTTATGGTAGAAGCTGAGTTTGTAACAACGGGTGTTGTCAACCGAGAACACAGGAGTGAACAGTGCGGAGGTGTCGGTGTTGGGGTAATTTGAGCTAAGTCCTGTCATCCACGCCTTGGTTCCGCTGTATGCGCCATTGAGTACGGTTTGGGCGGGTGTGCCCAATTGCCAAGAATTTGGAGACGCGTTGAATGTGACTGGGTTCACGGCAATCCATTGCGGACCTGTCTCAAAGTCGGTACAATAAGGATTGGCTTGTGTTACGGTAATGGTATCAAATACCGAAAGGGTCATGCATGTGGTATCATCCGTAGGGTTCAAGTCCGCAGTGTTGTTGGGTAGGGATGTAATGGCACATACCGTGTAAACACCGGGAGCGGCAATCCAAGTCTGAGAAAAAATATGGTTCTGGCTTCCCTGCGAGGCCAATGTTGGTGTATACGAAACCGGGTCGGTGACTACCGGGGTTCCGTTTACAGTCAATGTTACATTAACCGATGACAATGGCGTGGTTCCAGGGTTCGATATGTTGGCAGTGAATTGAATTGGTTGACCTGGGAATATGAAATTATTGTTTAGGGCATTGCTGGTGATGGATAATGGGCTTGCTGTAATGGGTATTGGCACATCTACTCGGAAATCGTCGATTGAGAAACCATCCACATTAACAGATCCATCGGAAGTGAAAACGAATCGGAATTGTACGGTGCCTGCATTGCTCAAGAAGCTCAAGCATTTGGCTTCAGCTTTGATCCATCCTGGAGTGGAATTCCCCATCCATGCGGGTTGGCCTGAAGAGAAGATGTTGGGTGTACTGTTGTACCAATTCACCCAGCAAGGTGCGGTGAGGTTGGCGCCTCCTAAAAGCGTCCATGGGCCACCGTTGATTGAGTATTCGAGTCGAGTGCCGTCCCACGCGTTTTCTGTTCTATGGTTGATGTAAAATGATACTTCTGGATCAACAGCGTTTGTGAAATCAAACAAGGGTGATACCAAAGCGCAGTCGGCATTGTTGCCATAAGCCGTGGTAAGGTTAACGTCCCAGCATTGTGTTCCGGAGTAAGCACTGTTGGTTCCGCCAAAGGCAGGCGTTCCAAGTTGCCAAATTGTATTCGGATTACCACTGTTGGTGGTAGACCATCCAACGTTGACGCCGTTGAAGTCATCAAAAAACTGTTGGCTATAAGAAACGGGAATCACAGGTATACCTACGGATTGGATGCAGAGGGTGTCATTGGTGTTATCCCCGTCAGCGGGCAATCCCGTATATGTGCACAAATTGAAGCCTCCTGTCGGAACAGTGAAACAAGGCAGTGTTACGGTTGCTGTTGCACCAGGTGTTAAGCTACCTGAGTAGTTTGCGGTGACTGGAGTCCCTCCATTGATGGTGTAGGATACTGGGAAGTTGGACTGGGTATTAGCTCCAAAATTCTGAACGGTCACCACCACGTCGGCGCATCCGCCAGCAGGTGATGAGGCTCCAGGTAGGGTATAAGAGACCACACCTACATCATTGGCCTGAGGCAGGACGATGCAGAAGTCGTCAATTGAAACGCCATCCAATGTAACGGATCCATCTGAAGTGAAAACAAAGCGGAACCAAACCTGAGGTTGGTTGTTGAATTGTGCATCCAATTCAATTTCTGACTTTATCCATCCACCGGAGTTACCAGTCCAACCAGGTTGATTGCTAGATATAATTGCATTATTGTTATACCAGTTCACACAGCCTGCGCAAGCACCGGCCGTACCTAATACGTTCCAAGGGCCACCTAGCGCTGTAGACCACTCCAAGCGGAATCCGTCCCAGGCGTTCTCAACATTTCGGTTTTGCCAGAAAGAAAGCGTTGCGCCCGCTCCTACTGTGAAACTGAATTCTGGAGAACGAAGGCGTGTGTTGGCGTTATTGGTGTATGCTGAATTCAAATTAACATCCCAGGCGTTTGGAGCAGAGTGGGCACCGGATGTGGCTCCGAATGCGGGAACTCCCAACTCCCAAGTCGATCCCGTGGTGTTTTGTGCAACCCAAGGTATTCCAGTTACATCAAAGTTGTCGCAGTAAGGAAAGGTTACACCCGCTTGGGCTGTAAAGCAGGTTGTGGTGGATGATGTTGGGCCAGGTAGATAGGTTGTATTGTTGCAGCCGCTGGCATCAATCGCCTGCACATAATAGCAAACAACATCTCCAGCCTGAACCGCGGGTATATTCGCAGTATACAGCGTTCCTGAAGTAAGCGACATGGCTAAACTTGTTGTCGTTCCTCCATTTACTGTGTAAAACAATGTAACACTGTTCAAGCCTGATTGATCGAATGCGTCTACGTTAATGGTGTAAGGGCCAAGGTTGTAAACATTGGCAGGGTAAACAGGCGCAGCTTGAGTCAATGTTGGTACTACCAATTCACATGCGGCTGCTATCACTTGTACATCATCCACAAACCAACCGTTTCGACCACCAGAGCCATTGTTGTTGCCATCAGCAAGAACAAAACGGACGCGCACATCCGATTGGTTCCCTACAACGGATATGTCGAAAGTCTCGGTCTGCCACCAGCTGGCCACAGGTACCGCGGAGGTCCCAGGCTGCCAACCTGCATAACTGGCCTCTTGAAATTTGCTGCTTTGGGTTTCGAATAAACCAGTTCCCAAATAAGTGCAGTTGTTAGTCCCAGTGTTCGGATTGTTGTCGATGAACTGGTTCCATGTATTTCCACCGTCAATAGAGTATTCCAAAGTGCCACCATCAAAAAACTCCGCTTTACAAATGGATTTGAAACTCAAGGTCACATAGAATAGACCGGTCAAGTTCATTGAACCTGTTGTAAGATAGGACGTCGCCCCCGAAGAAATCGATGAACTGTCACTATTGGTGCCGCTTACAAATAATCTATTGTTAATAAACCATCCGGGTGTACCAGAAGAGCTAACATTGCCGGGCGGGTTTTCAAAATCCTCATTGAAAACGACAGTTTGGGCATTCGCGTTAAAGGATGCTAATAAAACCAATAGTAGGCTGTTAATGAGCAATTTGTACTTCATGGGCTAATGATTGTTTGGTTTCGTGTGGAGAGATAAAAGTATATACAATTTGCTTTGCTTCCAAACACAATACACCTACACCTTTTAACAAGCATAAAAAAACCCGCACTGATGCGGGTCTGATTATTAATTGGGTTCCTAAAGCAACCAGGATTTGTAATAACTGTCATCGGATATCGCAACCGCTTCCTCGGTCAACCAAAGCGGCTTAAAGGTGTCGATCATTACTGCGAGTTCTTTGGTTTCTTTGGCACCAATCGATTTCTCAACTGTGCCTGGATGCGGTCCATGTGGGATACCTCCAGGATGCAAAGTGATTTGACCTTTTTTTACATTTTTTCGGCTCATAAAATCGCCGTCTACATAATAAAGTACCTCATCTGAATCGATGTTGCTGTGGTTGTAGGGGGCAGGTATAGCCAATGGATGGTAGTCGTAAAGCCTTGGTACAAACGAGCACACAACAAAATTGTGGGCCTCAAAGGTTTGGTGAACCGGGGGTGGTTGGTGTACCCTGCCGGTAATTGGTTCAAAATCATGTATTGAAAAGGCCCAAGGGTAATGGTTGCCGTCCCATCCAATGGCATCAAATGGATGTGTTCCGTATATATATGTGTAAACGATGCCCTGCTTTTTAATTAACACCTTGAAATCGCCCATTTCATC
>JALRAP010000062.1 GCA_023262505.1 Bacteroidia bacterium | reverse complement strand
AATCCTGCTCTAATTGAAGTGCTGAAATAGATGTTCTGGCACCAATAGGCAGAACCAGCCCCTTTTTTTATATGCCAGGGTACATATCATTGACATATACTACACTTAGCGTTGCGTTCACAACTGGTGTCACGGTCATGGTTCAAGTTACGCTACACGTATCAAAACTGTAGCAAGTTCCACCTCTGCCCTCAGCTTGCCTGCAAAAGAAAGAGACGAAAATGAACTTCCTGAGATTTCTCACATATCACAGCTTTTTGTTGATGTCATATTCCTTCAGATCGCGCCAAGCGCCTTCGTAATCATCCTCGGCAAACTCAACCGCCTTGCGAATAGCTGTATCGCCACCAGCGATGATGCCTACTACCCTTCCATGTTCTATTCCGTAAGTTGGTGGACATTCGGATGCATCTACAATGCCTAACCTTCCGCTAGTTCCAGCACCGATGTAAAATAACCGTCCACCAATCTGCATTTTTTCAAAAACAGCATCAGCAAGTTTGACAATATTCGGTATCTGCTTCTCAACAGAATGAGCAACCGTTTGGTCTTCGCGATTGATGTTACGCAACAGCTCATCGGTCGACATACGCTCTAACGAGTCATAGTGCGAATCCGATTCGGTCACCCTTTTTTCCATGGATCAGTAAACTGCTGGATAAAGTCCGGGGTTGCAGCGCCGAACAATTTCATAAGCGGTATCGAACACATCCTCGGTGTTCGGCTTCGAAAAATAATCGCCATCAGAACCATAAGCTGGTCGATGCGCCTTGGCAGAAAGTGTCACCGGAGGCATTTCCAAATAATCAAATGCGCTTTGGTCTTCGATTACCTGCTGATACATATAAGCGGTGCCTCCACCGGGAACGTCTTCATCCACGAAAAGTACTTTGTTGGTCTTCTTCACAGACTCCAATATCATGTGATTGACATCAAAGGGAAGCAATGTTTGCACATCAATCACCTCAACAGAAACGCCGGCTTGCTCCAATTGGGCAGCAGCATCCATTACAATGCGACAACATGAACCATAGGTCACAATCGTAATGTCATCGCCCTCGCGCAGAATCTCAGGAACGCCCAATGGCAAACGGTATTCGCCAATGTTAGATGGCATCTTCTCTTTCACACGGTAGCCGTTCAAAGGCTCGATGATGACAGCCGCATCATCTGATGCCATGATGGTGTTATAAAACCCAGCAGCCTGTGTCATGTTGCGTGGGGTGAGCAAATACAAGCCGCGCATGGAACCCAACATCATCGAAATGGGCGAGCCACTGTGCCAAACGCCTTCAAGTCGATGCCCACGGGTACTGATGATCATCGGTGCTTTTTGTCCGCCTTTGGTACGATATTGCAAACACGCCAAGTCATCGGAGATGACTGTGAGCGCGTATATCAGGTAATCGAGGTATTGTATTTCGGCAACAGGTCGCAATCCGCGCAAAGCGAGACCTATGCCTTGACCTATAATGGTGGCTTCACGGATACCGGTATCCATCACACGCAGCTTGCCATACTTCTCTTGCAAACCGGCCCAAGTTTGGTTCACTCCTCCTATATGTCCAACATCCTCTCCAAAAGAAAGCATCTCCGGATACTTGTCGAGCAACTTATCGAAGTTGGCCTGTAACACCTCGCGTGCATCCACCAAGGGCGCATCAGATAGGTAAACAGGCGCTACGGGCTGTACAGACATCGCATTGGAAGCCGATTGGCTATGAAGATGCGAACCGTATCGATCCGTGTTCAATTGATCGTATGAGGCTAGCCAGCGAATGGCGGTTTCCCTTTCGGGGGATGCCTGTCCGCGGGTAGCACGCAAAGCATGTCGCAGTGCTGATGCAATATCGCGACGCTCCACATCAGGCTTTTCATTCAGTCCGCTGATGATGGATGCTATGGCTGTTCCTCCAGGTAAATTTTGCAACATGTTCAGCTGTTGCAGGGCGGCATCCAACTCCGACTTGATGGAGTTGCGGTGCGCATCCCATGCACGCTTGCGCGCATCGGCAACAAAAGACTTAGCTTTCGTATCGATTTCATCCAACTCGGCTTCGGTAGCCAAAGCCGAAGCAACCATCCATTCACGCATCTTGCGGATGCAATCGAAATCATCTTCCCACTTCAAACGCTCTTTCGATTTGTAGCGCTCGTGCGAACCCGAAGTAGAATGGCCTTGGGGCTGTGTCATTTCTTGAATGTGAAATAAGACGGGCACATGATTGTTCCTGCACTCCGCTACTCCACGCTCATACATATCGACCAAACCGGGATAGTCCCAACCCTTGCAGGTGTAAATGGAATATCCTGGACGCTGATCTGTCTTTTCAAAACCTCGCAATGCGTCTGAAATACTTTGCTTGATGGTTTGATATTTCTGAGGAACCGAAATTCCATAGCCATCATCCCAAACGGATATGGCCATGGGTACTTGCAAAACACCTGCTGCATTCAACGTTTCCCAGAACAACCCTTCCGAGGTGCTGGCATCGCCGATGGTTCCAAAGGCTACTTCGTTGCCCGTAACCGAGAAGCGTTTGAACTTATCTTGCTGCAAGGCGGGATTTTGGCGGTAAAGTTTGGATGCCAAAGCGAGTCCGAGCAAACGCGGCATTTGGCCACCTGTTGGTGAAATATCCGCTGATGAATTTTTGCTTGCGGTAAGATCGCGGAACTGTCCGTTCTCATCAAGCAAACGCGTCGAAAAATGTCCGTTCATCAATCGCCCTGCTGAAGCCGGTTCTGCATTCACATCTGGTGTGGCATATAGCTGGGCGAAAAACTCCTGGATGGTGAGCAATCCGGATGCGAACATGAATGTTTGGTCGCGGTAATATCCCGAACGGAAATCGCCTTTCTTGAAAGCACGGGCCATGGCTAACTGTGCCACCTCCTTGCCATCACCGAAAATGCCAAACTTGGCTTTGCCAGTCAGCACTTCCTTGCGACCCGTTAAGCTGGCTTGTCGACTTTCGCAGGCAATACGATAATCGTTGATTACAGATTGCTTGAAATCCTCATATGTTAATCCAGCAGCGGTTTTACCGGAGATGTTGGTATCCATGATTTTGTGAAAGCGATGGGATTACAAAAATAAGAAAAAAGAGGCAGGATTAATGGATTGAAAACCAATGTAAAATGAAGAAACAGTGGCAATAACAGTAACAGTAGCAGTAGCAGTAAAAAAGTGGAGGCTTTGGGAAAGCGGGAGGCGGTGGCGGGAAGACTATTTAAGATAATCTCAATTGATTTATTAAAGTTGGTTTAAACATTGCACGCTAAGGACGCGAAGAAAAGCGCAAAGAACGCGAAGCGTTTACCTTCAAAAGGAAATTCCTTTGCGCTACTTTGCGAAAACCTTTGCGGTCTTTGCGAGAAAAAAACGAGCTTAATCCGTGTTTTCTGTTATTTTATATTTTTCAAACCAGCATATCGCCAACGGCGAATGCCATGAACACCATACTCGCTATACCATTGGCCGTGAAAAATGCGAGGTTGATGCGACTCATGTCGCCGGAGCCTGCTATACGGTGCTGCATGATCAACAGCAAAGAGAAAACAGACCATCCAACAAGATAGACCCAACCGAAATCGTGCAGCATGAATGGGATGATGAGCAGTAAAGAAGTGCCCACATGCAACATCCGCGACACGGTTAAGGCTCCTTTGATACCAAGCGCAGCAGGTATGGAGTGCAAGTGATTTTGACGATCAAATTCGGCATCCTGCAAAGCATAAATGATGTCGAACCCTCCTACCCATGTAATTACAGCCAAACCAATCATGATGGGCAACCAATCAAAGTGACCCGTTACCGCCAAATAAGCACCCACAGGAGCTAATGACAACCCCAAACCAAGAACGATGTGGCTCAGGGCCGTGAAACGCTTGGTTAAGCTGTAACCGAGAATGACCAACAGCGCAATTGGTGAGAGATAAAAACAGAGTTCGTTGATTTGGTATGCGCAAAACATAAAAGCCAATGCCGTGATAATGGTGAACCACAATGCGGAGTTGGCTTGAATGGCACCTGAAGGGATTTCTCGATTTGCCGTGCGGGCATTCTTAGCATCGATTCCGCGATCCGACCATCGGTTGAAGGCCATCGCCGAGGAGCGTGCAAAAACCATACATCCGAGCACCCAAAGAGCCTTGGAAGGAGCAACATGGAAATCAACATTGCGCAGCCCAGCCACGAAACCGATAGCAGCAAAAGGCATGGCAAACACCGTATGGCTGAATTTGATAAGAGACAGGTATTTGGATATGGTACGTAGCATGCGGCTGCAAAGGTAAGGAGGTGGCAGGTAATTTATTAAATTCGCATCCCCTAACCTTTTAACAATCACCAAAAGATGTCGGACGACAAGAAAATCATATTCTCGATGGTAGGAGTCAGCAAGACCTACCCACCTCAAAAGCAGGTTCTGAAAAACATTTACCTGTCGTTTTATTACGGAGCCAAGATAGGCATCCTCGGATTGAACGGTTCCGGTAAATCCACTTTGTTGAAGATCATTGCCGGCGTTGAAAAATCATTCCAAGGAGATGTGGTTTTCTCACCGGGTTACAGCGTGGGCTACCTGCCTCAAGAGCCTGAGCTGGATGATACTAAAACCGCTAAGGAAGTGGTCATGGAAGCCGTCCAGGAACTCGTTGACATCATGAAAGAGTATGAGGAAGTCAACAATAAATTCTCCGAGCCGATGGATGACGACGCCATGAACAAGCTCATCGAGCGCCAAGGCGTGCTGATGGAGAAAATCGAACAGATGGGCGGATGGGAACTCGATAACAAGATTGAAGTGGCCATGGACGCGTTGCGCTGCCCCGAAGGTGACACGCCTGTTAAGAACCTATCCGGTGGAGAACGTCGCCGTTTGGCATTGTGCCGTTTGTTGCTTCAAGAGCCTGAGATATTATTGCTTGATGAGCCTACCAACCACCTGGATGCCGAATCAGTGGATTGGTTGGAACAACACTTGCAACGCTATAAGGGAACAGTAATCGCCGTAACGCACGACCGTTACTTCCTCGACAATGTAGCGGGATGGATTTTGGAGTTGGATCGTGGCGAAGGCATTCCATGGCAAGGCAATTACTCATCCTGGCTCGACCAGAAATCAAAACGTCTGGCACAAGAGGAGAAATCAGAGAGCAAACGTCAGAAAACCTTGCAACGCGAGTTGGAGTGGGTTCGTATGGCTCCAAAAGCACGTCACGCCAAGAGCAAGGCCCGTTTGGCTGCCTATGAGAAAATGATGAACGAGGATGTGAAGGCAAAAGAGGATAAATTGGAGATTTGGATTCCGAATGGGCCACGTCTCGGAAATGAAGTCATCGAAGCCGTTAACATTTCGAAATCATTCGGCGACCGCATATTATTTGAAAACCTCAGCTTCAAGTTGCCTCCTGCCGGTATTGTGGGCATCATTGGTCCGAACGGAGCAGGTAAAACAACGCTCTTCCGCATGATGATGGGACTAGAGAAGCCGGACAGCGGTGAAATCAAAATCGGTTCCACAGTGGCCGTCGGTTATGTTGATCAAACACATGCAGCCATTGATAATGAGAAAACGGTTTGGGAAGTGATTTCAGGCGGACATGAGAACATAGATTTGGGTGGACGCTCGTTGAATTCCCGTGCTTATGTCGGACGATTCAACTTTTCAGGCGCCGACCAAGGCAAGAAGTGCGGCGTGCTTTCAGGTGGAGAACGCAATCGTTTGCATTTGGCAATGACCCTGAAATCGGAGGCCAACGTATTGTTGTTGGATGAACCAACGAACGATATTGATGTGAATACGCTTCGCGCTTTGGAAGAAGCTCTGGAGAACTTCGCCGGCTGCGCAGTCATCATCTCCCACGACCGCTGGTTCCTGGATCGTGTTTGTACGCACATCTTGGCATTTGAAGGAGACTCACAGGTATATTATTTCGAGGGTGGTTACTCAGAATACGAGGAGAACCGCAAGAAGCGTTTGGGCGACACCGGTCCGCATCGAATCCGCTACAAGACACTTGTAAGATAATCGGCTTTTTTGTCGAAAAATGGAATAAGGGGCGCCCAAAGCGTCCCTTTTTTCATGCATCTGAATAGCTGATGATGTAGTAATCAGCCTATATTTTCAGAATGCAGCATGACAAAAATCATGAACTTTTCGCGCATCATCTTACAAAATCTATCGGTGAAAGCAATAACAATTAAAAAACGATTGCATGGATTAGTATGAAGCTATCTTGACCCCATCAAACTTCAAACACCATGTTTAAACATTACAACACCACTAAACGAATACTTGGGCTATTGACCATAATAGTGATAGGTTCAACGGCCTTTAAAGCAGCTGCGGAAAAATCACCCATGATCAATTCAGGACTTTCTAACGAATGCACCCCACGCAAAGGATTCTACGGAGATCCTGGAAGTGCTGTAGCAGGAGCCGTAATCAAGGTATATAGTTATGACGGAGCCTTATTAACTCCAAATGCGGGATCCATCTTCAACTCAGGCTCAATCACTGTGAACACCAATGGCAGTTGGATCTGGAAATGCAATGGCAGTAACGCCTGCACCGCAGGAGCCAATAATTGCTTGATCAATGGAACTTATGCAGTGACTCAAACGGTATCCGGCAAAACGGAGTCAGACCCTATTTTCATTTGCGTAGGCGCAAACAATCAATCCGCCAAACCAGTGATTACCGGCACCAATTTCAGCTCAACAGGAACTGTGAGTGGCACTGCCGGTAACAGCGCCGGGGTTACATTGTACACCAGAAACGGTGCAACCCTCAACAAGATCGGTTTCACAAATGCCAACAGTTCCGGGCAATGGACTATAAGTGGACTTACCATCACCCCTTGCGATTCATTGACCGCTCTATCGGTAGAATCAACTATGTGCTTGTCCGCTTACGCGGATGCCAAGACCGAGGGAGGAATCCAACAAGTAACAGTGACCACCGACCGAAGCACTACTGCTTGTGTGGGTGATACCATTATGTTGACCGCTTCACAATCATCCAACATCACTTGGAATACCGGAGCAACCACACAAACCATCATGGCATTGACGGGAGGTAATTACACAGTTACCTATTCAAGAGGAACAGGCTGCAGCAACAGTGCTACGACAGCACTTACCTTTAATAGCCTACCTCCCAATCCTGTTGTTTACAGCGTTGGAGGCAATCAAGGCTGCTTGGGGGACACTATGACCTTATACACCACCACCATGCCAGGCATGAGCTACTCTTGGCGCAGATATGGGATTACCGTTCCCGGTGCAACAGGTACATCCATTTTAATCAATTCACCGGCACGCTACTATGTCACATACATCAATGGAAACGGTTGCAGGGCCGAGTCGGATACGTTTCATGTTTATGGCGGTCCAACCACTCCAATCATAGCGGCAAGCGGCAGCACAGTGCTTTGTAACAACAGTACCGTAGTGTTGAGCACCTCGGCGGTGGTTGGCCTGACCTATCAATGGCGCACTTATGGAAATGCGATTGCAGGAGCCACATCAAGCAGTTACACAGCAAGAGGAGCGGGCAAATACACGGTTACTGTTACCAATGCCAATGGATGCAGCAATACTTCTGATCCCATTGAGGTTACCGTTACTCCGCAAATTCCAACAATAACAGCTTCAGGTAGCTTGGCCGTGTGTATTGGTGGAGGTGTGAAAATAAACTCCAATATCATCAGCGATGTCACCTATCAATGGAAGAAATCAGGACGCAATATCACCGGAGCAACGTACTCATCCGTTTTCACCAGCGGTGAAGGTTTCTTCAAAGTGACGGTTACCGATTTGAATGGTTGTAGCAGGACATCAGATTCCGTACAGGTTTATTTCACTCCTGCAAAACCTGTTATCACCGCAACCGGCCCAACTACTTTCTGCCCAGGTGGCAGCGTCACCTTGCAGTCGAACACCATTGCGAATGTCAATTATGTGTGGAGGAAATTCAACAATAACATACCAAGCTCGAACACTACTTCAGTAAGCGTTAATAGCAGTGGCAAGTACCGTGTTCAAGTTACAGACCAGAAAGGCTGCAGCAGATTATCGGATGCCATTGATGTGACAGCTGCTTGCAGGTTAAGTGATAATGGAAATTCAAAAGAGGCATATGCATACCCCAACCCATCAAGAGAAGGATTCAACATCATCATGCAAGGTGAGGAATCGGAAGATTTGCAAATCGTAATCTATAACATGATTGGGGTAGCCACCAATTTTGAGAGATCCATATCCGATGATGGAAGCGTAAGGATTGAAGGACTGGTGCCCGGCATCTACTTTGCCAACATCAAAGGGCGTGAATCCAGCCAAGTAATAAGGATTGTTCGTGAATAGGCACACGACGGAAGAACATTCGCAACAAAGGTTGCGATATCAACAGCAGGGAGGCAATTGCCGCCCTGTTTTTGTTTTGAGTGAATCGTAACAGCGGAAACAGATTGACTATAGCAGATTTCAGTAATTGTTGGATGGACTTGCCTAGTATGGTAATCGTTATTATTTTAATAATCAATATGTTATAGTTGATTTTGTGTAATCAAAAACCTACTGAATTATAACAATATCAGCCTATTATTAGGATTCGATTCCAAATTTATCGCTATTTATTTGGATTCAAATCCGAATTTATCGTATTTTTGCTAATATCTAATTCAACCCATGTTTGAAAGGATCCTTGAAAAACGATTGCTTGAAAAAGCCGGTAGCGGAAAAGCCATCATTCTCATGGGGGCTCGTCAAGTTGGTAAGACCACGATTCTGAGAAAGCTGTTTGACAAAGATAGACCTGATGTGCTTTGGCTCAATGGCGATGAAAAAGATGTTCAGGAATTAATAGCGAACAGTTCATCAAGACGATTAAAAACCTTTTTCGGAAACAAAACCATGGTTGTGATCGATGAGGCGCAGCGTATCCGTGACATTGGTTTGCAACTAAAACTCATCACTGATGAGATACCGGAAATTCAATTGATTGCAAGTGGAAGCTCTGCTTTCGAGTTGGCTAACAGAATAAATGAACCGCTCACTGGGCGCAAGTGGGAATTCAAAATGTATCCGATATCTTTTCAAGAAATGGTTTCGCATCATGGATTGCTGCAGGAAAAAAGAATGCTGCACCAGCGACTGGTTTATGGGTACTACCCTGAAGTAGTGAAAAGCACGGGCTTTGAAGGAGAAGTTTTAAAACAGCTTTACGAAAGTTATTTATACAAGGACATCCTTTGGCTTGAACAGATAAAAAAACCCGAAGGACTAATCAGACTATTGCAAGCGTTGGCCTATCAAGTAGGATCTCAGGTTTCATACCATGAATTGTCATCGGTAACGGGTATAGATTCTAAAACAATTGAAAAGTACATTACCATTTTGGAACAGACTTATGTGATTTTTAAATTGGGCACATTCAGCAGGAATTTGAGGTCGGAACTTAAAAAAAGCAGAAAAATATATTTCTACGATAATGGGATACGGAATGCGATTATTTCCAACCTGAATGCCGTGGAAAATCGACCGGATGTAGGCGCTCTGTGGGAGAATTTTATCGTATCTGAAAGGAAAAAATTTCTTGAATACAATAAAATATGGACTAACAACTGGTATTGGCGAACAAAAGACCAATTGGAAATTGATTATTTGGAAGAGCACAACGGTATACTTTCGGCATATGAATTCAAGTGGAACCCAAACTCCAAGCACAGAAATCCGAAATTGTTTTTGAGCAATTACGCTGGCAGCACATTGAAAGTCATACACCCTGATAACATGGAAGAATTCTTGTTACCATGAATTACCTGATCATAACGCTAACAAACCATTCGAATGTATAGAATAAACTTGACCGATTCGAATAATCCGCATACATTAGCAACAAACAAAGTAATCATATGAAAACTGTTCTCGCCATTCTATCGTTGTTTTTAAGTATCACATTTGCTAACGCTCAAACTGCAACCAATTTCACCTGCAACGATTGCTCAGGTGTTAGCCATGACCTGTTTACCGAGTTGGATGCAGGCAAGGTGATTGTATTGGTATGGGTGATGCCGTGCAGCGGTTGCGTTACTCCCACCACTTTGGCGTATAATACCGTCCAAACCTATCAATCGAATAATCCGAACCGGGTTTTCCTTTATGTAGCTGATGATTATGCCAACTCTACATGTTATACGGTTAACTCCTGGTGTAACAGCATTGGCGTTGCCCAAAATGCCTGGTCGATGCGTTTCTCCAACGCAGCCATCAATATGTTGGATTACGGGTCTACCGGTATGCCCAAAGTGGTCGTTTTGGGGGGCACGAACCATACGGTTTTCTACAATGCCAACAACACCTTCAACCAAACCAGCCTTCAAAACGCCATCAATTCAGCTTTGCTTTCCACTTCCGCAGATGAGAACGAAATTGCTATTGGATTAAACGTATTCCCCAACCCCTCCTCTACTGCCTCTATTGCAAACATCGTGCTTCAGAAAAAATCGCAAATCAATGTTGCACTTTTCGACTTGCATGGTCAACTTGTGAAAACCGTTTTCAATGGAACACTCGAATCCGGTTCTAACGATTTACCTATCGCAACGGCTGAATTGCCATCGGCCACGTATTTGATACGTGTGAGCGATGGAACAAACGAAAGCTACAGGAATTTGACGGTGAAGCATTGATGATTGATTGTCTATAATCGATTACTGATTAGCAACTATTGCAAAATCAAGCAAAGCACCAGTACAAATAAAACGACAATCGCCCCGTCGAACCTTGAAAATACGCTTGATCGGCTTTAATATCCGCATAACCAAGAACACAAACCCATCCGTTTGTAGCATATAAACTCGGATTAAATAGGTGATTCAAGATGGCTTATCAAAAGGGAAAATCGGGTTGTTTCCGTTAATCACCGATGGAATTTGATACCATTCCGCCTCGGAGTTCATTTTTTTCAAGACCATTGACATAAATTCACCATGCTTTTGGATGCAACCAAGGTCCTCCAATAAACGAGCCGAACACTCTTTCATTTCTTCCATATTTGCCATTGAATTCATTTCATTTAATAACTCAATGGCAACTCCTGCAAACCCGATAATCAAATTAGCCGGCTCCATCAACTTCATTGAAACCGCCTTGGTCATATTGGTAAGCGCATTGAACTTCTCCCTGCTTTGTGCGATCTCCAATTGCTTTTTTTGGTTCAGCTCATTTTTCAGCTTTTCCATTTCTGTGATATTCCGAGCTGTGGCATATATGGCATTGTTCGATTTGGATAAAATTGCGTTCCAACTGAGTTTGATGTAGTGGCCGTCATTGCATCGATACCGATTGTGGAAGAACGCTACCGGCTCGTCTTTCAACAATAGTTTTCGCAAAACCATTTGCGTTTTTGCCCTGTCCTCCTCATGTACAAGATCCATGTACGGTATATTGAGTAATTCGGCCTCTGAATATCCCAGTTCATTGGTGAAGGAAGCGGAGACCCTGCGGAAATACCCATCCGTGGTTGCCTCGCAGAGCAAATCCGGACTAAGAAGAAAGAAGTTGTCCATTTCAGCCACTTTCCTGACCAGGTTATTCCGTTCCCTGTCGTAGCCGATATGTTCCATTACACTTTTGGAGAGCGTCATCAGCAAGTCCTTTTGTAAAGCCGATAGCTCTT
>JALRAP010000061.1 GCA_023262505.1 Bacteroidia bacterium | reverse complement strand
ATGCCCATGATGGAGGGTTCAACACCGCTTACCGCGGATGAAACATAACGGGCAATGGGATTGAGATTGGATTTTTTCAAACCGTTTTCGGAGGCGAGCAGTAATGCCGCAGCGCCATCGTTGATGCCCGATGCATTGCCTGCGGTAACGCTACCACCTTCGCGGAAAGCCGCACGAAGCTTGGCTAGTATTTCCAATGTTGTGGTCGGCTTGATGTATTCGTCTTGGTCGAATACAATCGTTTCATTCTTGCCTTTGCTGATGGAAATTGGAGCAATCTCTTCCGTGAACCTGCCCGCTTTTCGCGATGCCGTAGCCTTTTGCTGGGAACGAAATGCGAACATGTCTTGGTCTTCGCGGTTCACCTTATAGCGCTCCGCTACATTCTCGGCGGTTTCGCCCATACTATCCACACCATACAACTTCCGCATGGCAGGATTCACGAACCTCCATCCGATGCTGGTGTCGAAAATGCTTACCTCGCGACTGAAGGCAGCGGAGGATTTGGCCATCACAAAAGGAGCGCGGGTCATGCTCTCTACGCCACCTGCCATATAAAGATCGCCATCGCCTGCTTGTATGAAACGCGAAGCGTTTGCAACAGCGGCCATACCTGATGCACAAAGAATATTTACTGTTTCGGCAGATACGGTTTGCGGGATGCCCGATAGCAGTCCTGCCATTCGAGCTACGTTACGGTTGTCTTCGCCTGCTTGGTTGGCACAGCCCGCGATGATATGATTTATTGATGCGGGATCCAATTGCGGATGCCTTTTCAACAATGCGGAAAAAACATGTGCGAGCAAATCATCCGGTCTGACAGTCGACAACGAACCTCCGAAACTTCCGATGGCTGTTCGAAGACCATCCACTATATAGGCTTGATTCATCTGTTAATTCTTGGTTTGGGTGCTTTGATATAGCCTTTTGTATTTGCGGTAAAGGAAATACAGAACCAAGGTGATGATGGGATGCAGGATCACAAAAAGGATCACGTTGAGCTGCTTGTAGGTGATTCCAAGCAAATGGCTCATCCAAATCATGATATTGACACAGATATCGAAAACCAAGTCCATTTTAGGCCATTATTAATAAGGTAAGCGAAGATAGGCATCATTCCGCCTCGGTAAACCAGGGCTCATCCTTGCGGAACACAATACCCTTGAAGAAGGCCACTTTTTTGCCGTTTTGGTTGGTTACCGTAATATGGTAAATCCCCGTTGAACGGGTCACATTGGACTCAACAGCCTCCGCAATCAGCTGGTCACCGTTATTAACAGGTGCGGTAAAAGACATGGAAGCATCCAATACCAAACTTTTTTTATTTCGAGAGTTGGATGCAAAGGCTAAAGCGCTGTCAGCCAACGAGAAAGATATCCCTCCATGGGCTATTCCGAAGCCATTCACCATATCCTCCCGAATCACCATAAAAAGACGGCAATAACCCTCTTTAACTTCTTGAACTTCAATACCTAACCACTGACTAAAGTGGTCATTTTCCATCATCTGGCTGACAATCCGGGTTGCTAACATTTTTTGTTAATAAGTTTGTTTTTGTAAAAATATGTATAATTTTGACTCGTTCCTGAAAGGCATCTCCCCCCGTTGCCGACCGGCCCCCCAAGTGGTTCAATCCACACCCGGATATCAGAAACACCATTGCCTGATCACTTCCTTCTTATAGGTCGTATTGCCTTTTAGCAGTACCGGAATTTCCGTTTCACTATTAAACCGGAAACAACCAATACGACATAAACCATGGTACAAGAAGGAAAAACCAAACACGAACAGATTCTCGACGCCACCAATCAAAATGTGATGGCATCTAAAGAATTGGGCATTATCCACCTGCAAGGTGAGAACGAAATCATGGATGGGCGGCACATCACCATCAACGGCCGCGAGATCATCAATTTCGGCACCTGTGGATACATGGGCCTCGAGATGGAGGAGCGTTTGAAAGATGGTGTGATTGATGCCGTTCGTAAATACGGGACTGCCTTTGCCTCTACCCGCGTATATGTAAACGTAAAACTCTATACGGAAATGGAGGAGCTGTTACGTTGCATGTTCGGACAACCTGCCATGTTGCTAGCGAATGTGACGCTTTCACACGTTTCCAACATACCAGTACTAGTGAAGGATGATGATGCGGTCATCATGGATACGCAAGTACACGACAGCGTACAAACCGCTGTTCAATTGTTGAAAGCACGCAACGTCAAAATTGATGTGATTCGCCACAACCGCATGGATCACTTGGAAGAGCGCATTCAGGAACTAAGCAAGACATACAAGAAGATCTGGTACATGGCGGATGGTGTTTACTCGATGTTCGGAGATACAGCTCCCATGGACGATATCTACGAACTACTGAACAAATACGAGCAGTTCCACCTATATATAGATGACACACACGGCATGAGTTGGGCGGGCCCGAATGGCACCGGTTACGTGATGGGTGCCGTACCGTATTTCCATCCCAAAATGATTTTGGTTACATCATTGAACAAGGCTTTTGGTGCTGCAGGCGGTGTAACGGTGTTCCCCGACGAGCAAACACATGAATATTGCCGCAACCTGAGCAAGCCTTTCATCTTCTCGGGTCCTATACAACCTCCTATGCTGGGCGCCTGCATCGCATCTGCCAAGATTCACTTGTCATCAGAAATAAACGTGATGCAGCAACAATTGCGTGAACGTATAGAGTATGTGAACAAACTTTGTAACGACTTCGATCTTCCACTGATGTGGGAGAACGAGACGCCGATTTTCTTCATCGGTGTTTCCAAGCCGGGTGTTGCCTTCAGCATGGTTAAGCGCATGCTGAACAAGGGATACCTGTTCAATCTTTCAGTTTTTCCAAGTGTGGCCATCAATCAAGCTGGATTGCGGCTCCCCATCAGCCGCAACCACACTTTCGACGATTTACGTGGACTGATCACGAACATCGCGAAAGAGCTCCCCTATGCATTAGAGGAGCATGGCCTCACTTTAGACGATATCTACCACGCCTTCCGCAAGACTTCCCCCATGAGTCAAAGGGTCTTGGCAGGAAAGTAACTTAAGCTGACCGGTAGAAGGATCTGTCCAATGGGCAGGTCCTTTTTTGTTTTCAGAGCATTTTGATCAGGCTCCAATACCTGAAAAGCACTTGGATGGCCTCGGTGTAGCTTTCCAAGTTTACAGGTTTGGTGATATATCCCGCCACATTTTTGCGGTACGCTTGCAACATATCGTTTTCGTCGGAAGAAGTGGATAGTATGTAAACCGGTATCATACAAAGCTCCGCATCAGCTCTGAGTTCGGTTAGGAATTCATGACCATTCATTTGCGGCATGTTCAAGTCCAACAAAATAACCTGGGGCCGAACCGGCAATTTATCGCGACCATTGGTTCCGCGCAACAGATCCAAGGCTTCCAAGCCGTTTCGGGCCTGGGTTAATACATATTCAAACCCTGTTTTTCTCAATGCCCGTTGAACGACCATGGCATCCACCTCGTCGTCTTCAATGTGCAATATGTGAATTGGTCCCGATGCCATTATATAATTAGTAAAAGTAGCACTTTTTTTAGTTATCGGGCAGCTTATTGAGGAGGAGTGTGAATGTGTAGATTACAAAACCCAAAACAACTGCCATTATCTATCGAATCAGAGATTTGTCCATTCTTTACCGTGGCCTACCTGACGGTAAAGATATTTGGTTGAAAGGCACCTATTGGTGTTCGACCATTTCAGTTCTTGTAATTTCAATTAAATTACTTCTTGAGATCAAAGATTTGATTAATTCGAGATTTTCATCAATCAATTTAAGCACCAATTTATCCGGAATGTTACCTGTGAGGACAATAATTAATTTTTCAGGTGATGAACTTAGCGAAAAGATTCCAGGAAGTCGCTATCCTTTGTTATGAATATTCTCTGTTGCTAGCTGGCGATTTAAATCAACTCTTTGTCAGATGTGGCATTTCTATTTGGTAAGTCTTGTGTATGAAATGAGTCACAACCTCGATGATTTAAAGGTCAGATAAAGATTTGGGGAGTTGTGCACGCAAGAAAATCTTCTTTCTCCAAATCAGGATAATCAATCAAAAGTTCTTCAATAGACATTCCCGAAGCGAGTAACTCAAGCAAACTCTCAACGGTGTACCGCAAACCTCGAAAAGTAGGTTTACCGTGAAACATTTCCTGATTTAATGTTATTCTTGAAATTAGACTATTCATTTTTTTGGACTTTTAACAAAATAAGTTAAAAATCATGGACTTAAAAATATAGGGCATTTATTTACCTAGCTCTTGCAATATTTAATCACATTCAACTACGAATATAAAAGGTTAGTTAGCTATCGGATACCTCACCAGCTCCAACACCTTTAATTGCCATAAATGACCAATTTTTGGGTGGCAAAATTTTTATCTGCCTTAATTCTTATCAAATAAAACCCTTGAGGAATTGTGTCGTCAATAATTATTTTTTGTATAGTGCTCCAGGATGGTAAATTTCGTGACCATAATAACTTACCATTGATATCCAAAATCTCTAAGCGTCCCTGTTTGTTCTGTGGAAGTTGATAGGATATTTGGAATTCTCCATTATTGGGATTGGGGAAAACTTTAAACTTCATATCTGGCGTTTGTACATAATTGACGTTTGTTAACGTATCGCATGGACTACCAGCCAAAGCACCAAGTCTGTAATTGGGAAAGTTGGGTAGCGCAGCATTAAACTTTGGCAGAAGAATAGAATGCTGTTGAACATTACAAGCAACCCCAGCACTGTCAGGCGACTCTATGGTATGCAGGGCCATAGTTGTACTTGTGGTACTGATATAAATCTTTCCATCAGGGCCAATCTGATGCATCCAGAAGTTGGTGTTCCATCCTGCCGGTGCCTGGAAGCCATCGTATGTGGCAACTACCTGTTCGGAAGCCACAATATTGGAAGCATTTAAATCGTACTGCAATATCTCATTACCTCCCAATGTCACATAGGCATATCTGGAATTTGGTGAAATGCTGGCTCCCAAACAAAATATATTACCACCAAAATATTTGTGATCAATAAATGTTAGCATTCCGCTACACCTGTCAAATTCGAAAAAGGCAACGCCCCACCAATAGCTGATGATATATTTGCTTCCATCCGGAGAAAAGCAGGATTGTCCTGCTTGCAAGCCATCAAAAGGATATGTTTGATAATTCATTTGTTGAATAGTATCGGGCGTCACTAAGAATGTATAATACCCTATATTTGCTCCCCACCTTTGAACCAGAAGCCACCAATCTCTTCCGTTGGCGTGTCTGCACACGTTAAATGCGTTATCATATAATGTATCTTCTATAATTACATGGTTTTTCTGAGTAACATCACCAAGTCCGTTGTCTCCATTCATATTTATAGTACTCAAATACAAGAATCTTGGTCTGGCAAGCGGCGTTGGGTAATCTAATGTAGAATGAAATAAATAAAATAAACTATCACCGCCGGGTTTCGGAATAATCAAAGCAGCTTGTGGAATTCTAAGTCCTGTATTACTAAATGAAGTGGTGTACCAACTTGGATTCAAGCCACTTCCATTCATCATCGTATCATCCACAGCGTTTGCGATATAAACGCCATTGGTATAAAACAACAGCTGCCCAATGTCGTTACTGATGGTGGCATTGGTGTACACGAACCACATAGGTCTTGAATGAGTGTCTAATTGGGCAACATTACTTGGGAATGTCAGGCTCATTCCACCTGCCAAAGGTGATGGACTATAACTTGCATAACCTAATGGCCAGTAGTAATCATTTTGCTGTCCGACACAATTTTGATAAGAGAAGAAAATCAAAAAAACAAAGCTGAGATATCTGATATGTTTCATTGGAACAACATATAACTTGACATTAAACCAAAAAGTCAAATTTCCATTTAAAATTGAAAACAATATCATGATAAACTTATAGCAAACATAATCACATTTCAAATACAATATTTTGGGAAACAACTAACCTGGTAGGGATATTAGCCAACGACTAAGGTACTGAATATCAATAATTGGGGACAAAAAGCATGAATTACCTCAACATTTCTGAAACCAGCCAAGAGCACTGCCGTAGAAACGGCCATGTTCAAGAATCTGAAAGCCTGGTTGGGCACCAAATTCTCATGGGAGCTGTTGCACACCATAGAGCAATCCAACCTAATTGAAAGACAGCGCTATAAGCTATTCCTAACGTTTTCTTTAACCTGCTTCCTGCTATGCGTGGCAGAGTCATTCCATGCATTAACCTTCGGACTGGAAAACCGGATCTTATCGGTAGGACTCCAAACATTTGCAGCCATTTTCCTCATCAACTACCTCGCATTGCAGAAGCACGGCAAACTGCGTATTGCCTACACCGTTTGCTTGATGACAGCCTTCGCCTGTGTCCACCTGTTCAATTATTACTACGGCGGCATACGCAACTCAGGCAACTTCTATTACCTATTCATGATCATTGCCACCGCTATTCTTTTGGGAAAGCGATATGGATGGGTGATGCTGGGCCTTTCGGTCATCAACCAACTTTACTTTTATTCTATCAGTGGCGATGCCACCAAGGTTCAGAATGTTTTGGCGGCTATACCTTCAGATGTAAACCAAGACTTCCTATTCTCGTGCGGACTTGCCGTGATAGCGATTGCAGCGTTGAGCAACAATCTGGGCAGCTCCAAAAACATCATCATCGAAAACCTTCGTGAGTCGGAGAAAATACTGGAAGAAAGAAACAAGGAACTCAAAAAGCTATCACTTGTAGCGAGTAAGACCGATAACGCGGTTATCATATCAGACCCGACATTCAGAATCACCTGGGTAAACGAAGCATTCACGCAGCAAACAGGGTACACACTCGATGAAGCCATCGGTAAAATGCCGGAGGATATCCTATTCGGAGTGCATACCGACATGGATGAAATTCATTCCATGCGATACAAAATGCGCAATAAGAACAACTGCAGCTGTGAATTGCAGCAAACCCGGAAAGACGGAACCTCATTTTGGACACAGTTGAACGTTTCAGCCATAATGGATGAGCATAACGGAGTGACAGCCTATGTGACCTTGCAGGAGAATATCGATGAGCGAAAAACAGATGAAATAAAAATCAAGAATTATCTGCATGAGTTGGAAATCACCAACAAAGAGCTGGATGAATTCGCTTATGTGGTATCCCATGATTTGAAGGCTCCCCTGCATGCCATTTCCAATCTAACAGAATGGATCGAGGAAGACATGGAAGGGAAGTTCTCCGACGACACCAAGTCAAATTTCAACATCATAAAAAGCCGTGTTGCCCGAATGGAGGATCTGATCAATGGATTGTTGGAATTCGCCCGCGCAAACCACGACAAAGGTGAACGTACCGTAGTCGATCTCAACGAATACATCTATGAAGTAATCGACTTCTGTTCTCCCCCACCCAACTGTTCCATTGGCGTACATGGCAAACTACCCACACTGTACGGTGACCGTATTAAGTTCCAACAAGTGTTTGCCAACCTGATCGGCAATGCCATCAAATACAACGACAAGAAGGAAATCAACATTTCGATTTCAGCAACAGAGCAAGAAGATGCTTGGACCATAAGCATTCGAGACAATGGTCCGGGTATTGACCCAAGGTTCCACGAGAAGATATTCGTAATCTTCCAAACCCTGAACCCACGCGATACAGTAGAGAGCACCGGGGTCGGACTTGCCATTGTTAAAAAGATCATCGAAGAGGAAGGCGGGAGTATCTGGGTGGATTCAATGCCTGGAACAGGATCTGACTTCAGGTTCACCTGGCCTAAAAACAACAAGAAAGAAACAGAAGATATTTTCAGTATACACGCTACCACCAAGCTATGAACAACCAAAACTACGGTCTAAGCGAAATCATGTCGGCACCAATTGCCAACAAAGGCGACATATTGCAACGCCAGCGATACACGCTGTTCCTTGCGGTATCATTATTCGGCGCTGCGATTACAGGATTCCTAGCCATGGAAACCAACCGCTCCGATGAGTTGGCTCGTTTAGCCTATAGCTCTACATCATTAACATTACTGATCAACCTAGTGGGACTGCATTTCCATCGCCAAACAAAAACGGCCTATGCAGTATCCGTAATCAGCATGGTATTGCTCATTCACGGATTATCCTATCATAGCGGAGGCGTGCGAACACCCAACATGTATTACCTAGGTGCGATTGTATTATATGCGTACGTAGTCTTGGAAGCTGCAGGGGGGAAATTGGCAGTAACCCTATCATTAGCCAACATAGGTGTTTTTTATTACCTATCGGATTTCACGGCACCCGGAGAAATAATCACCTGGCCGATGGATGAGGCATCCAAAGACCTTAATTATCTAACTACCGCCATCAGCAGCATGACCATCATGACCTTGCTGAGTTATTACCTGTCAAAATCCAAAAACGCAGTCATCCACAAAATCGAAGATTCAAGAAAGCTACTAACCAGGAAAAATGAGGAGTTGAAAGAACTTTCGATGGTGGCCAGTGGAACAAACAACTCTGTTATCATCACCGATGAAAAAGGACATATCGAATGGGTGAATGATGGCTTTACGCGATTAACGGGCTATAGCCTGAACGAGGTAATCGGTAAAACCAATGGCGACCTATTCCTACGCACAGACAATGTGAGTGAGGCGGCATTGACCATCAACCGTCTCGACTTCCCGGAAAAGAATTTCCATGCGGAGACAGTCAAATACCGTAAGGATGGAAAGCAAGTATGGGTGCAGGAGAACATCACACGTATCCATGACAATGATCAAACAAGATACATCTTCGTAGAAAACGATATCACCGAAAGGAAGACATCCGAAAGGAAAATAAAAACCTACCTGAACAATCTCGAAAAGACAAACAAAGAGCTCGACAAATTCGCCTATGTGGTATCTCACGACCTGAAGGCACCATTGCGTGCAATTGGCAACCTTACAGGATGGATTGAAGAGGATGCAGGACACATGCTTCCAGATGATGTACGCAAGAACTTCAACCTGATCAAAGAACGTGTTGTTCGGATGGAGTCGCTTATCAATGGAATACTTGATTACTCAAAAGTGGCTAAGAAGAACAGCCATGTTGAGGACCAGGATTTGCAAGCCATCATTGAAGAGGTAATCAGCATGTTGAATGACGGCAGCTGCAAAATCACCATTGCCGACAAGATACCACATGTTCACGCAGACCGTACCAAGATCCAGCAGGTGTTCATGAATATCATCGGAAACGCTATTAAGTTCAACACCAAGGAGGAAAAAACAGTAGTGATCCGTTACAAGGACCAAGGTGATGTGCATCGTTTCAGCATCAGCGATAACGGTCCGGGTATCGACCCAAGGTTCCACGAAAAAATCTTCCAAATATTCCAAACCATCAATTCCCGCGACTCGTTCGAGAGTACAGGCGTAGGCTTGGCCATCGTGAAGAAAATAATAGAAGAGCAAACAGCCCACGTATGGGTGGAATCAGAGCCCGGAAGCGGCACCACATTCCATTTCACGTGGCCAAAAGATTCGGAAGTATTTGTTCGCACAAACTTCCAGCAAACTGCAAACTAACGACCCCAACTTCATTTAAAATACCATCACACTATGAACAACAATGAAAAAACCAATCAACAACTAGCAACTTTTCTATTGGTTAGGAAATACATCAGCAAGCCAACTAGGAACGAGTTCGACGTTGACGACCGTGCCTTAACCAAAAGGGAACGGGAGCTGATAGCGAAAATGGATGAAGAGACTCACCGCATCCATCGTTTGTCAAAAGGAGAAAAAATCTAATCAAAAAAACCTGCTGTGCTCAGCAGCTGATTTTTTGAGCAGCAAGGATGGCCGGTAGCGGTCATCCAGATAATCGGCATGCATGCGGTTGATGGTGTCCAATACATTAGCAGCACCCAACTCATCGCACCAACGCAATAAACCCTTAGGGTAATTTACTCCCTTGGTCATTGCAGTTTCAATGTCGTCGCGACTAGCAATACCCAAATAGAGCGCATCAACAGCCTCATTGATGAGCATGCATAGAATCCGATTGAAAATGTAATGTAGCTTGCGGTCATCGGCAGTAGGTTCAGGCTTCACTGCGGATACGGAATAATCATAATAACCCCTACCCGACTTCTTTCCGTACAAACCTGCTTCGGATAGCCGCTGTTGCGTGATGGATGGTCTGTACCTTGGATCGTAAAACATCTGCCTCCAAACCGTTTCAGTAACGCTGAAGTTGATATCATTCCCGATCATGTCCATCAACTCAAAAGGCCCCATACGGAATCCTCCGATTGAACGCATTGCTTGGTCGATATCGGCAAACGAAGCGATCCCTTCCTCATAAATTTTGATGGCCTCTCCGTAATATGGGCGGGCGATGCGATTTACTATGAAACCAGGTGTGTCTTTGGCCTTCACCGTAACCTTTCCCCAAGAATCAATCAAGGCTCTCGAATTTTGATAAACAGACTCTTCCGTTGTGAATGCGGGAATGATTTCCACCAGGGGCATGATGGCAGCCGGATTGAAAAAGTGGATTCCGATAACTCTAGAACGATGCTTGCAAGCTGCAGCGATGGCAATAACCGGTAAAGAGGATGTGTTGGTGGCTAGGATGCAATCTTCATCAACAACGGACTCCAAATCGGCAAAAAGCTTTTTCTTGACTTCCATCATTTCCACGGCGGCTTCTATCACCATGCCGCAACCCTTCAATCCATCCAAATTGGATGTATGCGAGATAGCGTTTCGGACAGATTTACCCTTGGCCTCATCCAATTTCCCTTTGGAAACCAACTTGGCAAAATCACCATCCAAGATACCTTTAGACCTACCCAAGGAGGTTTCATAAGGGTCATATATCACCACAGTATGACCAGCCATTGCAGCTACTTGAGCGATACCTGTGCCCATGGCTCCGGCACCTGCCACACCTATCTTCATTGCTTGTTGCATCTTATTCGCCTTTGAATTGTGGTTTACGTTTTTCAAGGAAAGCGGCTACTCCCTCATTGTAATCGTTAGTTAATCCCGACAAAACCTGTAACTCCTCCTCCATGGCTAATTGTTGTTCCAAGTCGTTGGTCATGGAGCGGTTCAAAGCCCGTTTGGTGTAACCCAATCCCATGGTAGGCATAGCAGCCAGTTTGGTTGCACACTCCATGGATTCGCTCATCAGCTTATCATCATCACAAGATCTGTAAATCATACCCATTTGAACTGCATCGCTGGCCGACACCTTGTCGCCTAACATCATCAATGCGGTAGCGCGTTGCATACCTATAAGCCTAGGAAGGAAGAAAGTACCTCCGCTATCCGGAATGAGACCGATTTTGGAAAAGGCCTGTATGAATGATGCAGAAGATGCAGCGATAACAATATCGCATGCCAAGGCAATATTCGCGCCGGCGCCGGCGGCCACACCATTAACACCACAAACTACAGGCTTTTCTATCTCACGAATGAGCGAGATGATGGGATTGTAATGTTCGGATACGATGGTTCGCAAACCCGGCCCATCGGGAGCAATGGCCTCGGCCAGATCTTGTCCAGCGCAAAAAGCCCTACCGGCTCCAGTGATATGTACAGCCCTGATATTGGAATCGTCTTGGCATTGGCGCAACACATCTTGCAACTGCAATGCCATTTCACGGTTGAAACTATTCAATACATCAGGACGATTAAACGTGATGCAGCCGACGGAGTTTTGGGTGGAGAAGAGAATGGACATTTACAATTTACAATTTACAATTTACAATTTACAATTTACAATTTACAATTTACAATTTACAATTTACAAGTTACAAGTTACAAGTTACAAGTTACAAGTTACAAGTTACAAGTTACAAGTTACAAGTTTGGAGTTACAAGTTTGGAGTTACAAGTTTGGAGTATTTCATTTGTCATTTGTCATTTGTCAATAGTCATTTGTCAATAGTCATTTGTCAATAGTCATTTGTCAATAGTCAATAGTCATTTGTCATTTGTCAATCGTCATTTGTCAATCGTCATTTGTCAATCGTCATTTGTCAATCGTCATTTGTCATTTGTCAATAGTCATTTGTCATTTGTCAATCGTCATTTGTCAATTGTCATTTGTCATTTGTCAATCGTCATTTGTCATTTGTCATTTGTCATTTGTCAATCGTCATTTGTCATTTGTCATTTGTCAATCGTCATTTGTCAATCGTCATTTGTCAATTGTCAATTCCTAGTGGCATTTGAACTCCTCAAACGGCTGCTGACATGCATCGCAGTAATGCAAAGCCTTGCAAGCAGTTGAACCGAACGCACTGGTGAGATGGGTTTTATCAGAGCCGCAGAACGGACAAACAGTTGGTTTGCGTTTCCCGCTCAACAAGGATTTCAAGTGTTCTTCGGTGGACATTGAAGGCGGTGCAATACCATATTCTCGAAGCTTGCGTCTCCCCTCCTCCGTCATCCAATCGGTTGTCCATGCTGGAGCAATAACCGTTTTTACCTTGAAGTTGGTTATGCCATG
>JALRAP010000060.1 GCA_023262505.1 Bacteroidia bacterium | reverse complement strand
GCTGCACATGTAATCATGAACAACGGCATTGACCATTGGTGGCATGATGTCATTCAGGGCAAGTCAGCATCATGCGACCCGGAGCCCATGCAGGCCGAGGACATGCTTTTCATCCTCTATACGTCGGGCTCAACAGGTAAGCCCAAGGGTGTGGTGCATACCTGTGGCGGTTACATGGTTTATGCATGGTATACGTTTATGAACGTTTTTCAATATCGAATTGACGACATTTATTGGTGCACTGCGGATATTGGTTGGATAACGGGTCACTCATACATCACTTATGGCCCTCTGTTAGCGGGAGCCACATCCGTAATTTTTGAAGGCGTTCCTACCTTTCCAGATGCTGGAAGGTTCTGGCACGTGATTGACAAACATCAGGTTTCTATTTTCTATACGGCACCAACCGCTATTCGGGCGTTGGAGGCCGCAGGATTGGATTTCGTAAAGCCCTACAAGCTCGATTCCCTGCGGGTGCTTGGTTCAGTAGGTGAGCCCATAAATCAGGAGGCATGGGAATGGTATCATCACAATATCGGTAAGGGTCGATGTCCGATTGTCGATACCTGGTGGCAAACCGAAACCGGCGGGATTATGATTTCACCCTTGTCGGGGATAACAAAAGAGAAGCCTACATTCGCAACACTGCCGCTCCCAGGAGTTCAGCCTGTGTTGGTTGATACCAACGGAGTTATCATCGAAGGGAATGATGTTGAAGGTAACTTATGCATTTCATTTCCTTGGCCCGGGATGCTTCGCACTACATATGGTGATCATGAAAGGTGTAGGGGTAATTATTTTGCAGCTTATCCCGGTCTGTATTTCACAGGTGATGGGTGTAGGCGTGATGCAGAGGGGTATTATCGTATCATCGGACGGGTTGATGATGTCATCAATGTTTCAGGACATCGATTAGGTACTGCTGAGGTGGAAAACGCCATCAATGAGCATCCTCTGATCGTTGAGTCCGCTGTTGTTGGTTATCCGCATGAAATCAAAGGTCAGGGAATCTATGCTTTTGTTATCTGTGAAAACATGCCGCAAGACAATATTGTATTCAATAGAGAGGTTTTGGATGTGGTGTCACGTGTAATCGGGCCAATTGCTAAACCAGACAAAATACAGGTGGTTCCTGGTTTGCCTAAGACCAGATCTGGCAAAATCATGCGACGTATCTTGAGGAAAATTGCAGAACACGATACCGCAAACCTGGGAGATACCTCCACACTGCTGGATCCCGCCGTGGTGGATCAGATAATTTCAGGTGCCAAGTAATGGCAGTTCACGTATATCCAAATTGACCTATGATCAAGTTTCCAGAGTCCAAGCTGCATGAGTTTCCTTCGGGATTGCGATTGGTTTATCATTACAGTCCCGGTGCAATCTCGCATTGTGGCATCATGGTCAATGCCGGCTCAAGGCATGAGCCTGATAAAAAGGCCGGATTAGCGCATTTCATCGAGCATGTCATCTTCAAAGGGACTGAAAAACGAAACGCCTATCAAGTGTTGAATCGCTTGGAATCAGTTGGTGGCGACTTGAATGCGTATACCACAAAGGAGGAGACTTGCGTGCATGCATCTATGTTGCATATCCACTTTGATCGTGCAGTTGAATTGTTAGCTGATATTATATTCTCTCCATCTTTCCCTGCAAAGGAGGTGGAGGTAGAGAAAGGTGTTGTGTTGGATGAAATCAACTCTTACTTGGATAATCCATCCGAACAGATATTCGATGATTTCGAATGTATGGTTTTTCAAGGAAAACCACTTGGGAATCCCATCCTAGGCAATGTTGAATCGGTCAAGTCGTTCACGCGAAAAGATCTGGTTGAATTCACTGCGTTGCACTACAAAACCGACCGAATGGTTGTTTCCTATGTAGGTGCACTACCGTTGGACAAGGTGTTGGACAGTGTTTCAAAGCATATGAATTTCAAGCGTCACTCTAAGAAGGGGTTTTTTGATTCGGCTGTTCGTTATGGAAAGAAAACCAAGAGGGTGGTAGTTGAAAGAAATACAGCACACGATCATTACATTTCGGGAGGGAAAGCCTTTTCCGCACACGACTCTAAGCGTTTTGCATTGTTCCTGATGAATAACATTTTGGGAGGGCCGGGTATGAGTTCCCGCTTGAATATGAATATCCGAGAGAAGTACGGTTATACCTACCAAATCGAGTCGGGGTTCCACACCTTTAGCGACACGGGTTTGTTTCACATCTATTTTGCTACGGAAAAAGGTTTTTTCAATAAATGCCTGGAGCTTGTCAAAAAGGAAACCGATAAAATGAGAAACCAGCGAATTGCTGATACAAGATTGGCTTCCTTTAAATACCAGTTAAAGGGACAGATCGCATTAGGGCAGGAAAACCGTGCAGGCTTCATGCTGAATAACGCCCGTAATGTGGTGTTATATGACAGGCCTCTCGACTTAAGCTATGTGATGAGCAAGATTGATCTGGTGACTTCAAGTGACATCATGAATGTGGCCAACGATTTGCTATCGGATGAATCCATATCCAGTCTACACTACAAGAGTGATAAGGGATAGTTCTTGAACCTGTTAGAATTTTTTACCAAAGGTCACTACCACCCTTGTTTCATTTCGATTGATTGTAGAGAAGGGTACAGGTTCATCCTTCAGGCTATAAGTCTTGTACGCTTCACCGCGTTCATTTGTGACAAAGCCCAGGTCTAGGTAGTATTTTTTTCCTCGATAACCTACACCTCCAGAATAACCAAGCACGCTCTGGTCCGTTTTGGAATCCACAAGACTGTTAACAAATGGTGATCCATAATAAGAGATTCCTGCCCGTACCGCGAAAGGTTCATATCTCCATTCACCTCCAGCCCTGAAATTGAAAGTGGAGGTTTTGTATAGGGAGTTGATTGCCAGATTTTCCTCTTGGAAGTTATAGTCGCTTGCTTTCAATTTCGCCCTTGGATACTGTACCATTTCGCCTTCCAGACTAATCAATGCCGATTTGCCGAAAACAAATCCCATGCTGGCAATGGATCTCCAACTTGTATACAATTTGTATGTGTAGTTTCCTTCAGGTGATGAATAATCAAAGACTCCGTTTGCGAATTCAGATTGCATTCTAGAGCTGTATATATCACTCATGAAAAACCAAGTGGGAGTGTGTACAGCCAATCCCAAACGCAGCCAATCAACAGGTATCACCAACACACCCGCTTTCATATTGAATCCGTTTCCGGTGGTGCGCAAGTAGTTATCGTATTTCAAAGCACGGAAGTCACGATAGGTCAATGAGGTGTCGTTTAAGAAAACCGTTCCGTCCTCATCAGTCTCGTTGTATGATTTGTTCTCCTCGTAATCTATGTTTGGAAATCCCATGCTCATGCCCACAAAAACATAATCATCGATCTTGCCTGCCATTCCAAGTGAAAACTCGCCCATGTATCCACTACTTTCCATCGACATGGATTGGGAAATGCCACCATTTGGAATCACCGAGGCATATATGTTTGAGTCGGCAGCAGTGGGGTTTATGAGGTAGGTCTGATAGGCCAAGTCACCATCGAATGGGTACAAGTCGAAAAATTGATCCGATGAGGTTCCCCCATTGGCATTAATGTTCTCTAAAAAACTATCCAATATGGAATTTTCATCATTGCGGCCCTTAAAAGTAATGGAGTTGTTAAAGCTTGCTAATCGGTTATAGGCAATGCCGAAGGCGATTCCTGAGCCAATACCTCCGTCTTTTTGAGAGCCAGATGCCAATACCACTCCAAGGTTCGGTATATCAACGTCAAAACGATCGTCTAAAGTGCGAGTGCCTCCAAAGTCAGCCTTGTAATTTCTTCCTGAAAACCCAAGTGATAAAGAGAAGTCTGATTTGCGGTATATGCCTAATCCGGCAGGGTTGGTGGATAGGCAAGTGTAATCGCCGCCTAGTGCACCAAATGCGCCTCCCATGGCTAATGATCGCGCAGTAGGGCCTATCAAGGTTTGGCTGTAGCGCAGTGCGTCAATTTCGTTTTGTGCAGCTGCAATTGAAGGTAAAAAAAGGCATGCGATTAGCATGCCTTTGATTTGATTTCTCATTTGAATGGACATCATTGATGTTGTTTAATTTTTATTAACGGCCTTTCCTTCCATTGGTGCCGGTGCTGCCGTTTCCTGAGCTGCTCCTCGAAGGAGTTGAAGGAGTCGACCTACTTGGGCTGGAATTGTTGATGTTGCCACCATTGTTGCGCGGCTCAGGTCTTGACTGATAGCTGTTGTTTCTTGGTGATGAGCTGCTTGGTGAAGAAGGTCTTGGCTCTGGACGCGACTCGTAACTGTTTCCACGTGGAGTGCCTCCTCCATTGTTGCGAGGTTCCGGCCTTGATTCGTAACTGTTTTCACGAGGACTGGGTGATGATGGCCTTGGTTCAGGACGAGTTTCATAACTGTTGCCTCTTGGGTTACTGTTAGCTGGTGATGAAGGACGAGGGTTGGAATCGTAACTATTGCCTCTTGGGTTGTTGTTAGCTGGTGATGAAGGACGAGGGTCGGAATCATAACTGTTGCCTCTTGGGTTGCTGTTGGCAGGTGATGAAGGACGAGGGTCGGAGTCGTAGCTGTTGCCTCTTGGGTTGCTATTAGCAGGCGATGAAGGACGAGGGTCAGAATTGTAATTGTTGTTCCGAGGGTTCATTTCGTTCGACCTAGGATCATTAGTATTCATGTTGGTGTTCGACCTAGGGTTGTTATTGCGTGGATTTGGTTCAGCCATATCGTTTCCACGCGGATTGTTGTTGGATGGGTTTGGCCTTACATCATTTGTGTTGGAATTGCCGCGCACAGGTGTTGAACCATTGTCAATTGATTTAGGGTTTCCATTGGATGGATTGGTAACATCCCTTACGGTACCGTTTCCTTTAGATGGTAAGTCACTGTTGCCAGGAGCCATTGGTCGTGGGTCAGGTTTTACGCTATTCCCTTTATTAGAACCGGCGTTCTCTGTTTTGGGTGTGTAGTTGCGAGGGTTCTGATTGTTGTCGGAGGGCTTGGGAGTATAATTTCTTGGGTTGCTCTGGTAAAGGTTGCCCACAGTATTGGTGGTGGTTCCTGAAGTAGCCAGGTTGCTGCCTCCTCGGCGACGAGGACCATAGTAGTAACTGGTGTTATCAAAACTGTTGAAGTAATACGGGTTGTAGTAATTGCCGTAGTATCCATCGTAATACCCATTCCAGTATCCATTGGAATATCCGTGGTTGTACCCATGGTTATATCCTCCCCAATAAGAGTAGTATGGTGAATTGTAATAGGGGTTATATCCTGGAGCATACCAAGGATTGTATCCATAATAACCGGCTGGGGTGTAACAATAGTTGAAGTAAACTCCATAGGTGGGTCTCCACCAACGATATCCGAGGTAAATGCTTACGCCGTATGACAAAGGATTGTAGTCATACCAATAGGAGTTGGTGTAATAGTCATTATAGTAGCCATAGCCGTACCCAACATTGGTGTGGAACCTTCTGATACGCGAAGAATAAGCGTAATCATAGTAATCATCCTCGTCGTAATAGTTGTTGGTGATATAAGTGTTGCCACCAGAAGTGGAGTAGCTACTTGAAGATGGCTGGTTGGTGCTGCTATTGTTGGAGTTGTTGCTGTTTGCATCAGAGACATTTCCTTGGTTGTCCTGATTGCCGTAATCAAATCTCGGATCATTACCACCATTGTCCTGGTTGCCGCTATTAGCGTCTTGGTTGGCAGGTGTGTAATCAGATGCCTGGGTGTTTCCACCTGTGTTGGTTGGCGCATCTGACGATGAATAATAAACATCATCATAATCGCCAGAACGAGGAATCCTAGGTGAAGTACAGGCGCTCACCAGAATGGTGGCGATGGCGGTGGTTAACATGAACGGTTTCATGGCCGTTGATTTTTAGAGGGTTATACCTTTTTGATAAGACTTCCGAATTGGTTATGTGCCATAAGTTTCGGAACTTTGTGACAACAAAACAAATACCATACCAATCTTTTAATCCTTCTCAAAAATATCCAATGGGAAAAGAAATCACAAGCAGGGCCGACAATTATGCCGAGTGGTACCAAGATTTAGTGATCAAGGCCGATTTGGCTGAAAACTCCGCTGTTCGCGGATGTATGGTTATCAAGCCATACGGTTATGCCATTTGGGAGAAGATGCAGCAGGCACTCGACAAAATGTTCAAGGATACCGGGCACGTGAATGCGTACTTTCCAATGTTCATACCCAAGTCGTTTTTTTCCAAAGAAGCCGCGCATATCGAAGGATTTGCCAAGGAGTGTGCTGTGGTTACACACTACCGACTGAGGAACTCTCCGGATGGCAAAGGCATTGAAGTGGATCCAGAGGCTAAGCTTGAGGAGGAACTTATTGTACGGCCCACTTCCGAAACGATCATATGGAACACATATCGAAATTGGATACAATCATATCGTGACCTACCAATTCTGGTAAACCAATGGGCCAATGTGGTTCGTTGGGAAATGCGCACCCGTTTGTTCCTGCGCACAGCAGAATTTTTATGGCAGGAAGGTCATACCGCCCATGCAACAGCTGAAGAAGCGGTAGCTGAAACAGAAAAAATGCTCGGGGTGTATGCCGAGTTTGCGGAGAAGTGGATGGCTCTGCCAGTGGTGAAAGGAATCAAAACAGCAAACGAGCGCTTTGCAGGTGCTGTAGAGACTTATTGCATTGAGGCTCTAATGCAAGATGGCAAAGCGCTGCAGGCAGGAACGTCACATTTCTTAGGGCAGAATTTTGCCAAGGCTTTTGATGTGAAATTCACCACCAAGGAAGGTGTTCAGGACCATGTTTGGGCCACATCTTGGGGAGTTTCAACTCGACTGATGGGCGCTTTGGTGATGGCTCACTCGGATGATGATGGACTGGTTTTGCCACCTAAGTTGGCACCAATCCAAGTGGTAATTGTCCCGATTTACAAGAACGACGAACAATTGAAGGCCATTGATAGCTATGCCGATGGAATAATCAATCAACTGAAACAAGCTGGCATTTCCGTAAAGTACGATAATCGTGATACCCATAAGCCAGGGTGGAAGTTCGCAGAATATGAAATGAAGGGAGTACCCGTACGTATTGCTATTGGTCCGCGCGACATGGAAAATGGATCGGTTGAAGTCGCACGACGGGATACCAAAGAGAAAATGGTGATCCAAGCCAATGGTATTGATCAGAAAATAACCCACTTGCTCGAAAACATTCAAGACAATATCTACAAGAAGGCTGTTGATTTCAGAGAAACCGCCACACACAAAGCCGATTCTTTCGATGAGTTTGTCGAGTTGTTGGATAAAAAAGGTGGATTCATTCATGCACATTGGGACGGAACACCCGAGACAGAACAGAAAATCAAAGAGCTCACCAAGGCCACCATTCGTTGTATTCCTCTTGGTAACAAGCAGGAGTCCGGCTCATGCATCTTAACCGGTAAGCCCTCCACCCAACGTGTCATATTCGCAAGAGCCTACTAACCGTGAGTCATTCAGAGCCAAACTCTCCGTTCCAGCACATCATCCGTTCACTTTCGGAGAAGGCTACAGTCAAGCTCAATGTTGGACAAAACGCCGAATGGGCTTTCTCGCTCATTAGAGCTGCATTGAAGAAAATCGAATCAGATATTTCCGCTGAAACCCAATCCATAGACAAAAGGATATCCGTTAAATACACCGAGCGTGGACCGTTGGACGTCGAGTTTCGGATTTCTGATGACATCATCATTTTCTCTTTGCACACCGATGCCTTTACGTTTCCGGACGGCCACCCCTTGTGGAAGCACTCGGGCATGCGAGCCGAGCACGGAAAGGGTTATTTTGGGATGATTTCTATCTACAATTTCCTAACTGACTCCTTGAAGTTCAATCGGGTTAATGATCAGGGAGTGCTGATAGCCAGGGTTTTCATCGATAAAAACCGCCATTTTTTCATGGAGGGTAAAAAGCAGCTCAGTACGCTTTTCAATGATCCCGGCCAGGTATTGTTTTCCGAAGAAAACGCCAAGATCGTGGCGGAACACCTGATTGCTCATTGCCTTGATTTCGACATCATTGCCCCTCCTTTCGATCAAGTTCGCATTATTTCTGTACAAGAGATGATTGAAAAGAGCTTGTCAAGTGTGGTAAGCACAGGTAAGCGATTGGGATTCAGGCTGCAATCCGACAACGACCTTACTTCATAAATTTTAGATGCATAGTTGGGATATTGTCTCAATATTGCTTACTTTTGCGACCTCTTTTGCAAAAAGAAGAGGATAGCCGGCCCGTTCGTCTAGGGGTCTAGGACATCTCCCTTTCACGGAGGAAACACGGGTTCGATTCCCGTACGGGCTACCAAATTCATTTGCCGAAAGGCATCACTAAAAGTCAATACAATGGCTAATCACAAATCCGCTGAAAAGCGCATACGCTCAAACGAAACCAAAAACGAGCGCAATCGCTACCAAGCAAAAACCATGCGTAACGCCCTGAAGGAAATCCGTGCTACCAAGGATAAAAAACAGGCGTCAGAAATGCTTCCTAAGCTTGCTTCCATGTTGGACAAACTTGCCAAGAACAACGTAATCCACAAGAGCAAGGCGGCTAACCTCAAGTCAAGCCTCGCCAAGATGGTAAACACCCTTTCCTAACCAGGAAAAGGTCACCACCAATAATCATACACGACCTTTCCGTACTAACTCGGAAGGGTCTTTTCTTTTTTCGGATTTTTTCATTCATCCGCTTTTATGAATATGGTTTCCTTGGGCCAAATGGCCCCTGCCGACAGGCCTCGCGAAAAAATGATAAAGAACGGTGGAACGGCATTGTCTGATTCCGAGCTTTTGGCTGTGCTCCTTCGTAATGGAACTTCGGGAGAGCCTGCAACCGCCTTGGCTGAGCGTATTCTTGGGTCCGTAGGCCATGACCTCACGCGGCTTTCCCGCATGTCGCTTCATGAATTGGCCTCCTTCAAAGGTATGGGCCCTGTGAAGGCAGTTATGATATTGGCCGCATTGGAGTTGGGTAGAAGGCGCAGGCTGGCTGTGGCCTCTGACCGTGTCAAGATATCTTCCAGCACTGATGTGGCTGAAATATTCATCCCATTGTTATCCGACATAGGCCACGAAGAGTTTTGGATTTTACTGCTGAACCGGGCAAACAATGTCATCGACCGCTACCAAGTCAGTAAAGGAGGAATTACAGGAACGGTGGTCGACCCCAAGCTGGTCTTCAAAAAGGCTATCGAAGTTTCTGCCTCCGCTTTGGTCCTTTGTCATAACCATCCTAGCGGCAATCGTAGCCCGAGTGAAGCTGATATGCATCTGACACGTAAAATCGTCGATGCCGCCAAGCTTTTGGATATGCAAGTGCTCGACCATATAATAGTAGCTGGAGACAGCTTTTATAGTTTTTCAGATGAGGGCAGGTTGTGAGCCCTAAATGGTCGCTTAATTCATAATTTAGCCACCCCATGTGTGCAGTTGTCCGAAGCAAGGTTGTAGTATTGGTGCCTACCATCACCAACAGGCTGCGTTATGCGTTTGACTTGGTTTTGTCAGACCTCGTTGGAATCGACTATGAGTTTTTGACCAACCGGGACGCTTTCTTATCCTATCAAGGACCGAAAATCTCCTATGGCGAACAACCTATCGGCGATGAATTGCACTTCGGATGCGTTAGGCTTCTTTTTGAGAAGGGAATAGAAGATCAGCAGGTTTCTGTTTTCGATTGGCAAGGAGTCAAGGCTTTGTTTTCCACTAGTCCTAAAGATGTTTTTCCATTTGATTTGTTCGCTGCATCCTTTTGGCTGGTTACCCGATATGAAGAGTATCTTCCGCATCTTCGTGATGCTCACGACCGATTCGACAGCTCCGAAAGCTTGGCATTTCAGAAAGGTTTTTTGCAAAAACCGCTGGTGAATATTTATGCCAAACTACTTCAAGACCTCCTTCGAAACAGATATCCTGATTTGGTATGCACTACCCGTAAATACCGATTCATCTCCACAATCGATATTGATAACGCATGGGCTTATTTGGAAAAAGGCTTCATGCGTACCGCTGGTGCATACGCTCGCTCCTTGGCAAATCTCGATATCAATGAGTTTGTTGAACGGACCAAGGTGCTGCTCGGGTTGATCAAAGACCCATACGACACCTACGAGTTCCAGTTGGAATTACAAAAACGCCATCGCTTTAAATCCATGTATTTTTTTCTATTGGGTAGGTATGGCGTAAATGACAAAAACGTTCCTGTAGAGTCGCGCAAATTCCAATCGCTCATTCAGTCTTTGGCTGACTATGCTGAGGCAGGTATCCACCCCTCCTACGGATCCAACAGGAAACCGTCGCTTTTGAAAACCGAGTTGGCCAACCTAACCAGGATTCTCAAAAGGGAGGTACATCATAGTCGGCAACATTTCCTTGTGTTGAAACTACCAGAGACATACCGCAGGCTGCTGGAGTTGGATATAACCGACGATTATACCATGGGCTTGAACTTGCAGGTCGGATTCAGGGCCTCCATATGCACACCATTTTATTTTTATGATCTCGACAATGAACAGGTCACTTCCTTAAAGATACACCCATTCGCCGTGATGGATGCCACGTTGAAGTATTACATGCGCATAAAACCTGAGGATGCCATGGACCATATCCGACCGGTAATTCGGGAGGTGCGTCAAGTCAACGGCGATTTCATAAGCTTATGGCACAACGAATCACTTTCTGAAAACAAAATATGGGCAGGCTGGCGTGATGTTTATCGCCAAATGGTGGAGGAAGCGGTATGATAAATTCCGGAATCCGATTTTTGAACCGCAGTCAGATTAATGATGCCCAATGGAACAAAGCTCTTGAAGGCTCGATAAACAGAAACATATATGCATACACTTGGTATTTGGATGCGTTATGTCCAGGTTGGTGCGCCTTGGTCGATGGTGATTATGAATCCATCATGCCACTGCCAATAAGAAGGAAGCTTCTGGTAGATTATACCTTTATGCCCCCTTATTGCCAACAACTGGGTGTTTTCTCGCGTACAACTGTCGACTCAGAAAAATTAAGTTGTTTTTTGAATGCCATTCCACGACAAGTGCGTTATGTTGATTTGAATCTTAATGCACAAAATCATCAAATTCCTGCTGGACTCAAATCCGAATCCAGGTTAAACTTGGTGCTCGGACTTAGTCGTGATATTGAAGATGTTCGCAATCGTTTTTCCACCAACCATAAGCGCAATATCCGTAAGTTCCATGATTCGGCTTTGTTGATCGATAGGATGGGAAATCCGGAGGAGGTAATTCGTCTTTTCGAATTGGGAAGAGGAGAGTGGTTGGGGCGATATCCAGATAGCGATCACAAGATTTTCAGAGAACTCATTGCAGCTGTCCAAGACAATGCCCATGTTGATACATTGATTGCCAGAAATACAGAAGGCCTGGCAATGGGTGGCGCAGTCTTTTTCGAAGCTTTTGGTGGCAGCTACTTCATTTTTTCAGGTGTTTCGAAAGAGGGTAGGGAACACTCTGTCATGCATGGTTTGGTTGATTGTTACCTAAACGATAAATCCGCTTACATCAATTTCTTGGATTTCGAGGGCTCGAACAGTCCCGCATTGGCACGCTTTTACGCAGGATTTGGAGCTGATGAATCCGTATATTTACACATTGTAATGAATAGGCTTCCGTTTCCCCTATGTTATCTCAAACCTCGGTGATGGACATTAGCCTTAATATCGTCCTCAAATAACACCCTAAAAAAATTTGAAAATGGTCAGGATACTATCTGAACAAAATTCTATCGTAAATCGGTTCATTGCTGAACTCAGGGACGTTAATATTCAAAATGATCGTGCGCGTTTCAGACGAAACTTAGAGCGTATCGGTGAGATTGCTGCATATGAGATTAGCAAAACGCTTCCTTACCATACAAAAGACTTCACCACTCCTTTGGGTGTTGCACCCATGGATGTGCCGGCAGAGCAACCGGTTGTAGCCACCATACTTAGGGCTGGTTTGCCATTGCACCAGGGTGTGCTCAACTACTTCGATCATGCCGACAATGCATTCATATCCGCATACAGGAAGCATCACAAGGATGGTAGTTTTGAAATCAGTTTGGAATATGTGGCAGCTCCATCCTTGGACGGTAGGATTGTGATATTGACCGATCCTATGTTGGCTACAGGGCAGTCTATGGTTATGACCTACAAAGCGATGTTGGAGCGAGGAGTGCCAGCACATACCCACGTGGTTTCTGTAATTGCCAGTAACCTCGGGGTGGAGTATGTTAAAAAACATTTATCTTCTAACATCACACTTTGGATTGGCGCGGTTGATGAAGAGCTTACCGCACAGTCATACATTGTACCCGGATTGGGTGATGCCGGCGACTTGGCCTATGGAGAAAAAGCCTGACCAAATTAAATAAGTTACCCGGTTCGTGGAAGAGTTACTCAGGATTGTTCTGATTATCCTGGTCAGCAGTGTGAAATTCGTGGCAGGTCCAACTTTCGCGTACATGGACCGCGACTATGGATTCACTTTTTTCGAAACCGTTTCATACTGCGTGGCGGGTGGAATGCTAGGCGTTTGGTTTTTTACGTTCTTCAGTTTGGAAATTCAGATCGGCATCAGTTGGGTGCGACGTAAAGTTCTAAAGGCCATAAACGGAACCAAATTGATTATCCGTCCTGGACATCAAGAAGATTTGGTGCATCCTTTGGATGAACGGAAGCGAATATTCACGAAAAGTTCCAGACGATTCGTTAAACTATGGCGCAAATATGGTCTTTTCGGAGTGGCATTTCTCACCCCGGTAGTCATCTCCATACCTGTTGGAACGGTGATTTTGAATCTTTTTGAAGACCATAAAGGGAAGATATTCCTATACATGTTTTTTTCAATTCTGTTTTGGTCATTGGTGCTAACAGGTGCATTCGAGTTGTTCCATGTTGTAAATGTGCCTGAACTTCGGGAGAGGGTTGTAGGATGAAAAATATTCGAGCCGTTTTATTTGATTTGGACCACACCCTGTGGGATTTCAGGGCCAACTCCCGCGAAACAATTGCAGACCTTTATCAAAGGCATCAGTTGCAGGCATCAGGTGTTACTTCGTTTGATGAATTCATATCGGTTTACGAACGCATCAACCACGACATGTGGAATGCATATTCATTGGGTCAAATAGGTAAGGAG
>JALRAP010000005.1 GCA_023262505.1 Bacteroidia bacterium | reverse complement strand
ATCGATGGCGTAGTGGTTTGTGCCAACTATAATTGTCCCGGACAATTGGTGATATCAGGCTCCAATGAAGCCATAGACTCTGCTTGCGCCAAGCTCACTGAAGCAGGAGCTAAGCGTGCTCTGAAATTGCCTGTAGGTGGAGCGTTTCACTCTCCATTGATGGAGCCTGCCCGTCAAAAGCTCGCAGCCGCCATTGAAGCCACACAATTCAACACACCCATTTGTCCCGTGTACCAGAATGTAAATGCCCTGCCTTGTTCAGATCCAGCACAGATTAAAAAGAATCTGGTGGATCAACTCACCGGCGCCGTTCGTTGGACGCAGACCGTGGAAAACATGGTCGCTGCGGGTATCTCTGAATTCACGGAAATCGGTCCCGGCAAAGTGTTACAAGGACTCGTGAAGAAAATTCATCGAGACGCCATTACCCAATCCCTATAAACCCATTTTCAAAATCATACAATCATGCAAAACGTTCAGCAATACATCGCATCCAACCAGGATCGTTTCGTTTCGGAGCTCATGGACATGCTCCGCATCCCATCTATCAGCGCCGACTCCAAGTACAAGGCCGATGTGGCCCGATGCGCTGAATTCGTAAAGGACAGTCTTCTGCAAGCAGGAGCTACCAAAGCGGAAATTTGTCCTACCGCAGGCCATCCCATCGTGTATGGTGAGAAAATCATCGACGCTTCGCTCCCAACAGTGTTGGTTTATGGCCACTATGACGTGCAACCACCCGATCCACTCGATTTGTGGCACTCGCCTCCCTTCGAGCCGGTTATCAAGGATGGTAAGATCTATGCCCGTGGTGCCTGCGACGACAAAGGCCAGATGTTCATGCACGTGAAGGCATTTGAAGCGATGGAGAAGAACGGCGCTTTGCCTTGCAACATCAAGTTCCTCATTGAAGGCGAAGAAGAAGTCGGCTCCGATCACCTGGGTGATTTCGTGAAAGCGAACAAGGAGAAGCTCAAGGCGGATGTGATTTTGATTTCCGATACATCCATGATCGCCAACGACGTTCCTTCGATCACAGTAGGTCTGCGTGGATTGAGCTATGTTGAGGTGGAAGTTACCGGTCCGAACCGCGATTTGCACTCGGGTGTTTATGGTGGCGCTGTTCCCAACCCGATTCAGGTGTTGGCGCAGATGATTACCGCTATGAAGGATGAGAACAACCATATTACCATTCCCGGTTTTTATGATGATGTGGTGGAGATTTCTGATGCCGAGCGCACCGAGATGGCTAAGGCACCTTTCAGCTTGGAAGCTTACAAGAGCGATTTGAAGATTGGTGATGTAATGGGGGAGAAAGGATATACTACCAACGAGCGCACCAGCATCCGTCCTACGTTTGAGTTGAACGGTATTTGGGGCGGTTATACAGGTGAAGGTGCCAAGACCGTTTTACCATCGAAGGCCTTTGCCAAGATGTCGATGCGTTTGGTACCTAACCAATCTTCTGAAAAAATCACCAAGTTGTTTGCCGACTATTTCAAGTCAGTGGCTCCTGCCTCTGTGAAGGTGGAGGTTCGTCCACACCACGGTGGTGAGCCAGTGGTTACTCCAACGGATTCCATCGCCTACCAGGCGGCCAGCAAGGCCATGGAGACAACCTTCGGCAAGAAACCAATTCCTACACGCGAGGGCGGTTCCATTCCGATTGTAGCGTTGTTCGAGCGTGAGCTTGGATTGAAATCGGTGTTGTTCGGCTTCGGTCTCAACTCAGATGACATCCACAGTCCGAATGAGCACTATGGTGTGTTCAACTTCATGAAAGGCATCGAGACCATACCGCATTTCTTCGCGAATTACGCGGAGATGATGAAGAAGTGAGTTCTGGGATTGGTTAGGATTGTTATGATTTCTTTAGATAGGTTCATTTTTATCAAAAGCTTATCGAAATCAGTCTTACAATCTTAGCTCACCAACTCTCTTTTACGAATTTACCAATCCATACTCCTTTGGCCGTTCTGCAATTAACGGTGTAAAACCCATTGGGTAAATCGGAGATATTGATGTTGCTGGACGTTGTTTCAATCGTTTTTACCAATCGGCCTGTTTGGTCATACAGGGTGATGATGGCTGGGGTTGCGCTGAAATCAATGGGTGATTGGATCGTCAGGAAATCGAATGCAGGATTCGGAAACAGCGTAACGCTGGAGTTGTTTGTGGATTCTTCTGTGATGGATGTTGTACAGGGAAAGCTGAGTGTGCAGGTGTCGTTATCAAATACGAAAACCGCGGAATAACCTAGGAAATTAGGAGTGCAAATTGCTGATGGTAATAACGTCACCGGATAATCCTGCGTGGTTCCTCCAATCTGTCCAAACCAGAACAAGCTTCCAGAGGCAATGGTATCTCCGAAAGAATTGATTAGCGATGATACATGCGGGTAATTGGCAAAATTGGAGTTGCTGCCAGTCATTTCGATGGTGATTTGAATGTCAAACCCATTGGAAAGATTCGTATCCAAAGCAATGTTGGTGATGCAGAAGTTGGAGCAAGTGATATTTTGACCAATGGAAGCAAAAGGCGAAAGCGCAAAAAGGAAAATTATAAGTTTCGTTTTCATTTCATTCAATTGTCATTAGTCAATTGTCATTAGTCAATTGTCATTAGTCAATTGTTACTTGTCACCCTTCGACAGGCTCAGGGCTGCGCTTGTCACTTTTATTTATAAATCTTTCAACGAACTCAGCTTATCCAAAGTGATTTGAATCAGCTTCTCCATCGACGCCTCGGCATCTTGCGAAAATTTGTTGGCGATACGGTTCGCTACAATCACGTTCACGGCGCATACGCGGTGGCCAAGCAATCGCGCCAAGCCGAACATGGCACCGGTTTCCATTTCGAAGTTAGTTAGACGAACACCGTTGTGCTCGAAAGCGCTCAGCCGCTCGATGATGTCGTGGCGGTAAGGCTGCAATCGCAACATCCTTCCCTGTGGACCATAAAAACCAGAACAGGAGGCCGTGATACCCGAATGCATGCCTGGCGACAATGCATTGAACAAGGCATCATCCGATCTGTAGATGTAGTTGGCAGGGAAACGACCTTCGTTGGGGAAATGAGTATCGAATGCTGCCAGCAATTGCTTCTCCTCCTCGGTATTTTGCTGGTGATAAAAGTTGAGCAGTCCATCTAATCCAAGACCATAGCGGGAGCAGACAAAAGCATCAGCAGGGATGTCGCCCTGTAACGAACCGGAGGTGCCGATGCGAACCAATTGGAGACTTGTTTTCTCGTCTTTGATCACACGCTTCTTCAAATCGATGTTCACCAGCGAATCGAGTTCGTTGTAAACGATATCGATGTTGTCGGTGCCGATGCCGGTCGACAGCACAGTCATGCGTTTCCCGCGGTAGGTTCCGGTGTGGGTCACAAACTCACGCTTTTGCTTTCGGACTTCAATTGTGTCGAAAAAGGAACTCACCTTGGCCACCCGGTCGGGGTCGCCCACATTGATTACGGTATCAGCCAATTCTTCGGGATGCAGGTTCAGGTGGTAAACACTGCCGTCGGGGTTCAGGATCAGTTCGGATTCGGGAATCTGTTTCATCATGGGTTTTCGTAACTTTGCGAAGTTACATTTAACCCTGATAATGAGCAATAAAACCTACCAAATCATCATTCCCGTCGACTTCGGCGAGCAGTCTCTCATCGCCGTAAGGCAATCTTTTAACATGGCCAAGCTGACCAATTCTGAGCTTACATTGCTGCATGTCATTGACAACGACCTGATGAATGTTTTGCAATCCAAGATCTTCTCTAAGAGCGATCTGCAGGAGCAGCATTTGGCTGGGGTGAAACAGCAACTCGATGATTTGGCTGCTCAAATCCGCCAGGAATCGGGTGTGAAAGTGAATACCCGAATCATGGAAGGCAAGATTTATGACGCTATCGTGGACGTGTCGGCCGAGGAGGATGCCGGACTCATCATCATGGGAACCATGGGTGCCGTTGGATTGAAGAAGCGGATTTTGGGCTCAAATGCGAGCCGTGTGGTAAGGGAGGCGGTTTGTCCAGTCATCACCATCAAAGGAAAAGAACACCGTTTTGGAATTAAACATATTCTTTTACCTTTGGATTTAACCAAGGAGACCAAAGAGAAGGTCAACAAGGCCATCAACATCGCCCGGATGTTCGGTTCCGTGATCCACATTGTGACCATTGTAGAGAGCAAGGATGAGTTCATCAACAACAAGCTCACCAGACAAATGGATCAAGTATCGGATCACATTCAGGAGGCCGGCATTCAATGCACGAGTGAGTTCGTCAAAGGTGGCGATGTGGTGGACGAGATCTTGAAGGTTGCCGAAAGAACACAATCGGACCTGATCATGATCATGACTCAACAGGAGGTAGGATTTACCGACCTGTTTATCTCCTCGGCCGCGCAGGAAATCATCAACCGGTCGGAGGTGCCGGTACTTTCCATCAGGCCAATGCCTAGGAAGGATACCACCACCTTCACCATCCAATAAAAACCGAATTCCATGGCACGTCCCGATCCAGAACTCGTTAACCGCATCCTGATTCCCTTCGATTTCTCTGAAACCGCAGAGCTCAGCATGGAGCATGGTCTGTTCATGGCCAAGCTTGTAAAGGCTGAAATTCTACTGCTGCACATTGTGGAGCAGGTTTCTTTCACCACGGCAATCAGCCAGGCATTGGGTGGCGTCGAAAAGAAAATCGAGTCTGCTTCAGTCGAGAAACTGCAGGCTTACGCCGATGAGGTGCACGCCAAATCGGGCTTGACTGTAACTATCCGTACCGAAGTGGGAAGGGTTTACCGCAAAATAAATGAGGTAGCCAATGAATGGAAGGCCGACCTCATTATCATGGGTACACATGGAGCTAATGGCTATCAAAAGTTTTCACTTGGCACCAATACGTCCCGTGTTGTTCAAGAGGCGCCTTGTCCGGTATTGTCTGTGCAAACCCATGCCACTGGTTTAGGATTCAAAAAGATTGTTCTACCCATTGACGAATCTGCTGAGTCCCGTCAGAAAGTTCCTTTTGCCGTTGGATTGGCTCAGTTTTATGGAGCGCAAATCATATTACTTGGCATCATCAACTTCAGCGGTGAGGAATTAATCCGAAGGTTCAAAATCAAAGTGGAGCAGGTGGAAGACTATGTGGTGAACCATGGCCTCGATTATGAAACCGTTTACAAGGAGGGTAACGACTTGGCAGGAATTACCATGCGTGCCACAGAAGAGTTGGGCGCGGATTTGTTGGTGATCATGACCGAGCAAGAGCCATCCATCACTGGATTCTTATTAGGCACTTATGCCACGCGTGTGGTGAACAACTCCAGGATTCCGGTGTTGAGTATCCATCCCACGGAAGTGGATCCCGATAAAATAACCGTACGTTTTTAAGGTTTTATTCCGAAAACTTCCTGCAGTAAAGCAGAGCCCGTTGCAACAGGGTCCTTGCGGATTTTGGCCTCTTCTTCAGCGACTAATTTGAAAAGTCCCTCGATGGCTTTGGCCGTGACATATTCCTCCAAATTCGGATTCAATTTTTTCACGGTGGGGATCTTGTTGTAGTTTTTGGCCAATGGATTCCAGTACTTAGTGACCTGCACTTTGGCCAATGATGATTTGACAATCGGACTGAACTCTTTTTTCAAGTCTGGAGTTGTTTTGCCCTGCAGGAAATTGGTGGCAGAATGGTCGCCGCCACGCAAAATATTCAGTCCATCATTAATGGTCATGGATGTGATGGCTTTGATGAAAACAGGAGCAGCCTTTTTGGCTGCATCTTCAGCCGCCCGATTCAAAGATTTCACAAATGCATCTACCTGCTTTTGCATGCCTATGCTTTTGAGTGTTCTTTCCATGTCCTGGGCTTCCTTCGGGAAAGGGATTTTGATAGCAGGGTTTTTATAGAAGCCATCAACCTTGGACGCTTTGGTGGATGAGTTGTTGGATCCGCGGGTCAAGGCTTCCTTCAGTCCGCTCACGATTTTGTCATTCGACAAGCCTTGTCCGAGGTTCGGGTTTAAAGCGTTTAGTGCGTTGTTGATATTGACTTGCGCGTTGACTTTGAACGCCGAAAACAGGCTTGCGATAATGCATAGTGCAAAGAAAAAACGATTCGTTTTCATGACTTTGTGGCTTTTCATTTGACAAATATATCTGATTTGTAAACCCTCTTATGCAATTCTTTTGCCAAAAGTCATGATCACAGAAAATATATTGCCGCATCTTTGCAGCATGAATGCGGAAATCATCACAATCGGCGACGAACTATTGATTGGACAGGTCATTGATACCAACAGCTCTTGGATGGCTCAGAGACTGAATGAAGCGGGTGTGCGAGTGGTTCGGAAGCAAACCGTGGGGGATATCCCAGCGCAGATGACCGGGGTGATCAAGGAGGCGCTCGTTCGCAGCGATATCGTTTTGCTGACTGGCGGTTTGGGTCCAACCAAGGATGACAAGACTCGCGACGTTTTATGTGCAATTTACGAGTGTGGTTTGGTGGTAGATGAGCAAACGCTTGCGCGGATGGAGGCCTACTTCTCTGCCAGGGGACGGGTATTGAGCGACACCAACCGCGACCAGGCAAATGTTCCCGATAAATGCACAACCATTCCAAACCATCATGGTACGGCTCCCGGTATGTGGTTTGATGAAAACGGTAGGATTTTGGTGTCGATGCCTGGAGTGCCTTACGAAATGAAGGCCATGATGGATGATTTTGTGATTCCAAGATTGCGCAACCGGTTCGCCTTGCCCGAAGTTGTTCACCATATCCTGACCACCATGGGTATTCCAGAATCGCACTTGTCTGATTTGTTGTCAAAGTGGGAATCAGAATTACCCACCCGTTATACATTGGCTTATCTGCCTTCGCCAGGTCTTGTACGACTTCGATTGAGTTGCTACGATGCAGGCACGAACGATTCAAGCGCCATGGCGCACTTGATGGATGACCTTGCTTCCTTGGTACAACCTTACTTGTTTTCTCGAGGAGATTCAGCGCCCGAGCAAGCCATAGGAGAGATGTTGCGCATTCGAAACCAAACGATTTCTGTTGCAGAGAGTTGCACAGGCGGATATATCTCACATCTGATTACTACCGTCCCAGGCAGTTCCATTTGGTATATGGGTTCGTCGGTTTCATATGATAACGAAGTAAAGTCCACCTTTTTGGGAGTTGACGCCGATATAATCAGGTCCCAAGGGGCCGTAAGTGAAGACGTGGCTCGTGCCATGGCGGAAGGGATTCGTTCAAAGCTCAAAACCACCTGGTCTATTGCCACCACAGGAATAGCCGGTCCGGGTGGCGGTAGCCCCGAAAAACCCGTTGGAACCGTTTGGATCGCCCTTTCGGGACCATTTGGTACCCAGGCCAAGATGTTCAGGTTTGGTGATAACCGACTGAGAAACATACAGATGACGGCTTTTATGGCCTTCAAGATGTTACGGGATGCCATTACGGAATCGGGTTCGGTGTAATTTTTCGTAATCCCTTGTCATTTTGACGGTTTAACCCTATCTTTGCCCTCCCAAAAAGAAAAATTGAGTCATGTCCAAAATTTGTGACCTTACCGGAAAGAAGTCAATCGTAGGAAACAGCGTTTCCTTCTCCAATAAGAAAACCAAGCGCAGGTTCAATCCGAATTTGCAATTGAAGAAGTTCTATATGCCTGAGACAGGTGAGTGGATTACATTGAAGGTTTCTACCTCTGCTATCCGCACCATCAACAAGAAAGGCATTTCCGCTTGCATCAGCCAGGTGCTTAAGACGGGTAAACTTTAATCGGTTAAAACATCCGATCCCATGCAAAGGATCAGGAAAGCCATATTAGCTGTTTCGCTAAGGGTCTTCCTGGTCCTTTTTCTTTTGGCTGAAGCCCTTTTGTCTGTACCGGTTAACGCCCAGCAGAATTTTTATGATACCGATTTGCTGAAGCCCGAATTCCATGCAGGTAGGCGGGAAGCATTGCGGAAAATGATGCCCGAAAATTCGGTGGCTTTTTTGTTTTCCAATCCGATGCGCGTGCGTACCAACGATGTCGATTACCAATATATCCAAGACCCGGACCTGTACTATCTAACAGGATTGATGGAGGAGAATGCGGTGCTGATGTTGTTTAAGAGTGCCACGGAAATAAACGGAAAGAATGTTAAGGAAGTGCTCTTCATCATGGGCCGCGATTCGGCACAAGAGGTATGGACGGGTCGCAGGCTGGATTTTGAAGAAGCGAAGCAGCGTTTGGGCATAGAGGAAGTTTTGTCGAATACGGAATTCAACAAGTACTTAACCAACATCGCAGATTTTTCGAAAGTATGGGCCAAGTTTCCAGTCGATATCCGCGAAAGCAAATCATTGCGGGGTAAGCTGGGTGGCTTGGTTTGGCAATTGAAAGAACGGGCAGAATCGAATAAGATTGAAATCTCGGAGGCTCCCTTGTTAACTAGTATGGGTGCCTTGCGCCAGAATAAGTCGATGGAGGAGCTAGTGCTGATGCAGAAGGCCATCGACATTACTTGCGAAGGTCTTGCTGAGGCCATTCGTGCAGCCAAGCCCGGTATGACCGAGTATCAGGCTCAAGCCATTGTGGAGTTTTATTTCAAGCATCGCGGATCTGAATATCCCGGTTATGGCTCCATCTCGGGAGGAGGTGAAAATACCTGCGTGCTCCATTATGTTACCAACCGCAAGCGTCTGGGGCCCGATGACATGTTATTGATGGATATGGGAGCCGAATATCATGGATACACGGCAGATGTTACACGAACCGTTCCCGTGTCTGGTAAGTTTAATCCAGAGCAAAGAGCTATTTACGAATTGGTATTGAAAGCCCAGGAGGCTGGCATCCAAGCTTGCCGCAAGGGCAAAGGTTTTTACGATCCACACCAAGCTGCCACGGAAATCATCGCAAAGGGGCTCCTAGACCTAGGTATTATCAAAGAAAAATCCGCTGTTCGACGATATTTCAATCACGGCAGCAGCCATTACTTGGGTTTGGAGGTTCACGATGCCGGAACATATGGTCCACTGCAGCCCGGACAAGTGATTACCGTGGAGCCTGGCATTTATATTCCCGCAGGTTCCCCCTGCGACAAGAAGTGGTGGAATATTGGCGTTCGAATCGAAGATGATATTTTGATAACTGATAATGAGCCGGTTAATATGTCAGGCAAGCTTCCCCGGAAGGTAGCCGACTTAGAAAAACTGATGGCTGAGCCCAGTCTTTTCGATTCACTCAAATAATTCATTATCCGTTTGTAAAATCCTTCAGGGATTATTACCTTTGCACACTCAAATTTTAATTCGAAGTCAAAATGGCTAAGAAAGGCAACAGGGTACAAGTAATAATGGAGTGCACCGAGCACAAGAACAGCGGTATGCCTGGCACCTCCCGTTACATCACCACCAAGAACAAGAAAAACACTACCGAGCGTTTGGAACTCAAGAAGTATAACCGAATCCTCAAGAAGGTAACTGTTCACAAAGAAATCAAGTAAACCAACATCAACAACCATAACCCATGGCAAAGAAAGTTGTAGCAACGCTCAAAACCGGTAAGGGAAAAGAATTCTCGAAGGTTATCAAAATGGTGAAGTCGCCTGTAACAGGTGGTTACACCTTCAAAGAAGAAGTCGTACACAACGACCACATCAAGGATTTCCTGAAAGAGAAGTAATATCCGGCAATCGGACAAAAAGGCTTCTTTCTTTGTGAAGGAAGCTTTTTTTATTTCCGAAAACCAGCAACACGAAAATGGGATTATTCGATTTTTTCAAAAAATCCAAAAAGGAGGACCTCGATGAGGGGTTGACCAAAACACGTGAGAGCGTTTTTTCGCGACTCACCAAGGCCGTCATCGGCAAATCAACGGTTGATGATGAGGTGCTCGATAACATTGAGGAAATCCTCTTGTCCTCTGATGTAGGTGTTCCCACTACCTTGAAAATCATCGATCGGTTACAGCAACGTGTGGCCCGCGACAAGTTCATCAGCACATCCGAGTTGAACAGACTTTTGCGCGAAGAAATCATCGGACTGCTCACCGAAAACGATAAGAAAATTGTTCCATCCGATAGCAATGGCGTAGCCGCCAAGCCTTACGTGATCATGGTGGTAGGTGTGAATGGCGTTGGTAAAACCACGACCATAGGGAAACTTGCCTACCGTTTGAAAAGCGAAGGCAAGAAGGTTATCCTGGGAGCAGCAGATACTTTCCGCGCTGCAGCCGTCGACCAGCTGACCATATGGTCCAAGCGCGCCGATTGCACAATCGTATCGCAAGGCATGGGCGCTGATCCTGCCTCGGTAGCCTTCGACACCGTGCAGGCAGCCGTAGCGCAACAAGCGGATGTTTGCATCATAGATACGGCAGGACGCTTGCACAACAAGGTGAACCTGATGAACGAGCTTTCCAAAATCAAGCGCGTGATGCAAAAGGTTGTTCCCGAAGCGCCACATGAAGTGTTGCTTGTGTTGGATGCATCCACTGGTCAAAACGCAATAGAACAAGCCAAACAATTTACTGCCGCCACCGAAGTGAATGCTTTGGCATTGACCAAACTTGATGGCACAGCGAAAGGTGGCGTGGTTATCGGCATTTCCGACCAATTCAGGATTCCGGTGCGCTATATCGGATTGGGTGAGAAGCCTGAGGATCTCAAGACATTTGACAGGGCTGCATTCATCGACTCCCTTTTCGGCAACAGTTCCATCAGCTGATTCAATCGTAAGTCATGAGGACTAAATCCACTCGTACCAATCGCATCAATGTGGTGACCTTGGGTTGCTCCAAGAACGTGGTTGATTCGGAAGTGATGATGGGTCAGTTGCAAGCCAACGATTTCGAGGTGGCGCATGAAGCGGATGCCCAAACGGATGACATAGTAATCATCAATACCTGCGGCTTTATCGATAATGCCAAGCAGGAATCCATCGATACCATTCTGCATTTCGCCAAAGAGCGTGAACAAGGCAAGATCCACAAGCTGATCGTGACCGGATGCCTGTCGGAACGTTACAAACCCGATTTGGAAAAAGAGATTGCCGACGTTGATCACTTCTTTGGCACACGCGATTTGCCCTTGCTTTTAAATACGCTTGGCGCGGATTTCAAACATGAGTTGGTAGGTGAGCGGATGCTGACCACGCCGAGGCATTTCGCATACTTGAAAATATCCGAGGGCTGCGACCGTCCTTGTTCTTTCTGTGCCATCCCGCTGATGCGTGGCAATCACGTTTCCAAACCCATGGAGCAGCTGGAGGAGGAGGCGCGTGCATTGGCTGCCAAAGGAACCAAGGAGCTGCTCATCATCGCACAAGACTCCACCTATTACGGTCTCGACCTTTACAAAGAACGTAGACTTGCAGAGTTGTTGGCTCGACTTTCCAAAGTGGAAGGAATCGAGTGGATCAAGTTGCATTACGCATTTCCAACAGGCTTCCCGATGGATGTATTGGATGTGATGCGCGATACACCGAACATTTGCAAGTACATCGACATTCCCTTGCAGCACGCCGCCGACAATGTCTTGAAGTCTATGCGACGCGGAACTACGCTGGCCAAAACGGAAGAACTCATCGCATCCATCCGCGAAAGCGTACCCGGCATTGCCATTCGAACCACCCTGATTTCAGGATACCCTGGAGAAACTGAAGAGGATCACCAAACATTAGTGGACTTTGTTCGTCGTAATCGCTTCGATCGACTAGGGGTTTTCACCTATTCACACGAGGAAAATACCCACGCCTATGGATTGGTTGATGATGTGCCTGCCGAGACGAAACAGGACCGCGTTGATGAAATCATGGCGGTGCAACAGCGTATATCCTCCGACATCAATCAGCAGAAGATCGGTCAAGAGTTCAAGGTTTTGATTGACCGCAAGGAAGGCAACTACTATGTGGGTCGTACCGAATTCGATTCTCCTGAAGTGGATAACGAAGTGCTCATCGAAGCCAAAGACCTTTACCTGCGCCAGGGTAACTTTGTTCAAGTACGCATCACAGATGCAGGAGAATTCGACTTGTTCGGCATTCCGGTCTGAATTCCTATCTTTCCAAAATGAAAACCGCACGGGTACCTTTTTCCGAAACAGGTTTGTTCCCTGCCTTATTGACTAAGTACCTGTCGGGAGATGAATCCTTAAGACCTTTTTACAGGTTTAAGCCGGAGTTGCATTCCTTCGCAGAAGCCATCGCCGAAAGGCGCAAAACCAAAATCAACAGGCAAGTGCTTCACGATGCGCTTATGCATCAATACGGGCGATTGATAGAGACTGCTCAAGAGGCTAAAATGTCTATCGCTTCGTTATTGTCGGAAGACACTTTTACCGTTACAACCGGTCACCAGCTGAATATTTTCACAGGTCCATTGTATTGTGTTTACAAAGTGCTTTCCACCATCAGGCTCGCTCAACAATTGCGTGATGCGCATCCTGAGTGCCATTTCGTTCCAGTGTTCTGGATGGCATCCGAAGACCATGACATCGCCGAAATAGATCACTTCAGGGTGTATGGTAACGAGTTAAAATGGGAACAAGCAGGCGCTGGCCCATCAGGACGCTTATCAACTGCTGGTTTAGATGATTTGTCCAACCGCTTACAGGAGTTGCTCGGAGAGCAACACCAATCCATTAGCGCTGTTTTCAAGAATGCATACAGTCGTCATCACAATCTTGCCGATGCCACCCGTGAGATATTCAATACTTTGTTCGGCAAGTTCGGATTGGTGGTTTTGGATGGTGATGACTCTGTCTTGAAAAGGGAGTTCGCCCCCATGATGCTACAGGAGTTGACCCGACAAACATCGTTCAACGCGATGAGCGAAACCAATACCCGGTTTCAAGCCGTCGGTAAATTGCAAGTCACACCACGCAACATCAATCTTTTCTACATGCAGGACGGACTGCGTGAGCGCATTGACCGTTCAGAAAATGGTGATTGGAACGTGTTGAACACGTCGATGGTTTTTAACCAAGCTCAATTGGAAAAAGAGTTGAATCTTCATCCCGAATGTTTTAGTCCCAACGTGGTGCTTCGACCAGTCTACCAGGAAACCACCTTGCCGAATCTCGCATATATCGGTGGCCCAGGTGAATTGAATTATTGGCTGCAGTTGAAAGGTGTATTCGACGCTTTTGATGTTTATTATCCAATGGTGTTGATGCGTTCTAGCTTTATCTTGCTGAATGATGCGGATGTTTCAAGGATGGAAAAACTCGGATTTGCTGTTACAGATCTTTTTCAATCGCAGGACACTTTGTTGGTGAAAGCGCTGGAGCGGATTGGGGAGACCGCACCTGATTTATCAGGAGCATATAAACAGACTAGCGATGCCTTTGATATGCTGAAGCAACAGCTTTCCAAAGTTGATGCAACATTGGTTCCATCGGTGGAGGCTGAAAAGGCCAAAGCAATGAAAGCGATTTCGAATTTGGAAGAAAAAGCGCATCGCGCCGTAAAGCGTAAAAACGAACAGATGCTCGCGCAGATAACAAAACTCAAATCCAGGATTGCGCCATCTGGCGTCCCTCAAGAGCGAATCGAAGGTTTTCCTGGGTTGAATGCCGATTTTTCAGGCAAGCTTATAGATGAGCTGTTGCCGCACGCATCTCCCATCGAGCCTTGCCATACGGTGGTGATGTGATATTTTTTATTAATCAATCCATAAGCCATGGTATTTGAAAAGCTAAAAACATCCAAGCATAACGAACTCACTTGGTTGAATCTTGCCATAACAGCATTGTCGTTGTATGTGGTTGTGGCGATTCTTTTCGATATGCTTTTCGATTTGGATCCGCGAATTTCAAAGTTAATCAGCTTAACTGATAACATCATTTGTGCTTTCTTTTTCTTTGAATTCATTTACCGCTTATACACTTCATCAGATCGGTTGGCTTATCTCAAGTGGGGTTGGCTTGATCTGCTTTCGAGTATTCCAATGGTTGAATCTCTTCGTTTTGCCCGTGTTCTACGAATCATACGTTTCATACGGATTGTACGTGCCTTCATGGGAGCAAACAGCTTCATTCAGCACTATTTCAGGAACAAGGCCCAAGGCACTTTGTACTCTGTGGCCATAATAGCCTTATTGGTGGTGATGCTAGGCTCATTGTGCATACTCCAAGTAGAGAACGCACCTGATTCCAATATTAAAACGGCAGGTGATGCATTGTGGTGGTCGTATGTGACCATCATGACCGTAGGATATGGCGACAAATACCCGGTTACTGCCGAGGGGCGAATAATCGGTGCCATAATAATGAGCGTAGGTGTGGTGCTTGTTAGTACAATGGCGGGATATGTGGCCTCTTGGTTTTTCGGTGCATCAAAAAGGGAATCTGAGGCAAATAAAAAAGAGTAAAACTATGGAGCAGTGTTCTCTGTAGCCGAATCCTGCTGTTCTTGTTTTTTCTCAGCTCTTCGTTTCCTGAATTGATACCATTTGGCCTTTTTTCCACCATTTTCCGGTTCTTCAGCACTCACTGCCGGTGCTTGTAGATCTTGACTGGTAACAATGGTTTTATTGGTGTCAATGGCCTCCATATCCTGATTGGCCCCTGATCTAGCATTAGTGTCGGGTTTGGCATCAGCTTCGCGATTTTCCATTTCTTCCGGATATTCCTGAATTTTCAATTCTGCACTCGATGCCGTTGTATCTTTTTTCGCTTTCTCTCGCTTTTTACGTTTAGGCTTGATCGGTTTTGGCTCTGTTGCCAAGGTATCAGTTACAATCGGCAAGGATTCTACAATTGGAGGTGGGGGAGGCGGTGCTGAAACTGATGTTGGTGTGTAGAAGTACAATGCTGCGGTCATCCCTGAAAGAACCACTAAAAAACCAGTCAGGAACTTGTAGTTCACACCTTCCTCAGTGAAGATGGAAGTCCAAATCCAACCAATTAAAAAAATGGCGAAACGTAACAGGTTATAAGCAATAATGAAGGCCCCTAGAACCAGCAGTATGATCAGCATCGTGGTCCCGCCGTTTTTGCCTCCGAACCCGCTTCTCCAACTTAATCCGGGTATGCCGGTCCTCAGCGTGAAGCCACGCGAACCAAATGATCCGTATTTGGTACGAACGCTGGTTGATAATCCTGACTTACTTACATTGATCCCGACACCATCGCCGAGGTTGATTCTTTTTTGAAACCGAAATCCCATTGGAATTACAAGTGTTTTTTTACATCCTCGGCATTTATGTGATCATGTGATGCATGGTAAACGCATTGGCCGCTTTTTATAACAAGTACCTGCGGCGACTGGTGGGTTATATGTGTGATTTGTGCGATTTGATTGCTGATGGGTCGCTCCTCGATTACATTTACGAGGTACACGGGGGTTGTGCCATCGTAATCCGACTCGAATCCGCGTTTAGCCATACGGCTAACACTGCAACGCTCGGAGTGCTTGAAAAGGACTACGGGTTCTCTAATAGTGAAAAGTTGCTCCAGTTCACTTACTCCGGATATGTGTTGCCAATTGATCATGTGTTGTAGGTTGTTTGCGGCCCGAATTACAGGTTTTCCAAATAGTAGTCGGTCATCATTTTGTAGAGGTGCAACCTTACTCCCGAAATTCCATGCGCTTTGTTGGGATAGAAAAACGAATCGAACTGTTTTTTGTTTTTCACGAGGGCATCCACCATTTCCATGGCGTTTTGCATGTGTACGTTATCATCAGTAGTACCATGGATGATGAGGTAGTTTCCTTTTAGCTTGTCTGCGAAGTTTACAGGAGAGTTTTTCTCATATCCGTCAGGGTTTTGTTGAGGTGTCTGTAGGTAGCGCTCGGTGTAAATGCTGTCGTAATACTTCCAGTTGGTCACAGGAGCCACAGCAATACAGGTCTTGAACAGGTCGGCTCCCTTCGTGATAAGAAGTGACGTCATATATCCGCCATAGCTCCATCCCCAGGCTCCAATGCGTGTGGCATCCACATAGCTCTGTTTGCCGAGCCATTTGGCGACTTCCATCTGGTCGATGGTTTCCAAATGCCCGAGTTGCTTATAGATACACTTGTTGAAGGCTTCGCCTCTTGCTCCTGTTCCACGGTTATCTACGGATACAACGATGTAACCCTTTTGAGCCAACAGTTGAAACCAAATCCAATTTAATCCCAACCATTCATCTTTCACCGTTTGGCTTCCAGGTCCGCCGTACATGTACTGAATCACCGGGTACTTTTTATTTGCGTCGAAGTCGGGTGGTTTTATCATCCAACCATTAAGTTGAATGTTTTCAGATGTGGTGAACTGGAAAAATTCGGTAGGGGATAGCTTCGCTTTGGCTAAGGCATCAGCCACTTCCTTGTTGTCTTTTTCAATGCGGATGAGTTTGCCCTTGGCATCGTACAATTTCACAACCGGTACACTGTTTGCCGTTGAACTTGTGATGAAACGGAATTTGAATCCTTCACTGAACATCGCCGAACAAGTGCCTTTTTCCGTACTCACTGGGGTCATCTTACCGGCTTTGTCTACTTTGAAAACGCCTTTCTCCATAGGGCTTTTTACGGCCGCTTGAAAGTATAGGTCGCCTTTGGCAGCATCATAACCGTAAAAGTCGGTTACATCCCAGTTGCCTTTTGTCAGCTGTTTCTGCATGTTGCCGTTCATATCAAAACGGAACAAGTGATTGAATCCATCTCGAGTGGATAACCATAGGAATCCCTGTCCGTTTGACAAAAAAGCAAGGTGGTCGTTCACTTCGATGTATGCACGGTTTTCCTCTTTGAAAAACACTTTGGAAACGCCACTGGATGCGTTTACTTCATACAGTTCCAACAAATTCTGTAATCGATTCATGCGCATCACACAAAGCTTCGAATCCACCGTAGTCCATTTGATGCGTGGAATATACTGGTCGGCTTCTTTGTTTACATCTGCAGTTACGGTTTTCCCGCTTTCCAAATCATAAATGCGGATCTCAACTTTAGAGTTGGCCTCGCCAGCTTTGGGGTATTTGTACAGCTCCTCTTTCGGATAGCTGCCTGATGTGTAGTAGGTGAGGTTGAATTGTCGCACCTCGCTCTCATCAAATCGATAATAGGCCAGGTATCGGCCGTTTGGCGACCACTGATAGCCTTGGTCGAATGAGAACTCCTCTTCGTAAACCCAATCGGTGGCGCCGTTGATGATGTTGTTTCGACTGCCATCAGTAGTAACCGGCTTTTCGGTACCGTTGGTCAGGCTTTTCAAGTACAAGTTGTTGTCGCGTACGAAAGCCACATTTCGGCCTGAAGCATCCAATGTAGCATATTGTTGTTTTCCTTTTTCGGAAACTGGAACCAATGAGCCGGTTTTACGGTTGTAAATGTGATGGTTTGCTTTGGTAGAGTGTCTGTAAATGGCTTCGCTTTCTGTGGATAACACAATCAAATTCTCATCATCGCTGAATTCATAACCTTCAACTTCTTCTTTCAAATTAGTGGTGTTAGATTTGAAGAGCGTATCAATGGTTTTGCCGCTGGCGTAGGATACGCTGACAATGTATTGTCCTTTTTCATCGGCAATCAATTCCGAATAGTGTAAGCCGTCTTTCATCGAACGCACATCCATCAGTCCGAAGGCAACAAACTTGCGGCTGCCCCAGATGTCTTCCAAAGCCAACCTAGGTTGTTGTGCATGAAGTAGGTTGATGGAAAGTAGCTGAACGAACAGGAGTAGCTGTATAGCTTTTGGGTTTTTCATACGTCTTGTTTTGCTTCCGTAAAGATAAACAACACGGATGTTATGGCTAATTTGGCGGTCATGGAACCCATTTCCCACAATCTGGTTGTACAACGCACAGCCCGCTATTTTTCCCTTGGCGGGGATGCGCCGCAACATGACACGCTGATTGTGCTGCACGGCTATGGCATGCATGCCGGAAAATTCATCCTGGATTTTGAGCCATTGGCCTCGCCATCTTTACGGATAGTAGCCCCGGAGGGTCTTTCTAGGTTTTACCGCCGGGGATTTGACGGCGAGGTGATTGCATCCTGGATGACGCGGGAGGATCGCATATCCGAGATAGCAGACCAGCGTTATTACTTGGATTCACTTTACGATTTGGTGGCTCAAAATTCAGAAGGCAAGGTTTTCGTTTTAGGCTTTTCCCAAGGAACGGCCACCGCCACCCGATGGATGGCAGGTAACAGCCGGTGTTTCTCAGGACTGGTGCTTTGGGGTGGTGATTTTGCTCCTGATGTCGATGGTGGTATCAATGGCATTGGGAGGGTCATTTGTGTAGTGGGTAACCAAGACCCATTTATACCGTTGCCGTTATTCGAGGAACACTGTATTGCGCTGGAAAACAAGGGTTATGAAGTCGATCGGCAGATTTTTGAGGGTAGCCACGAAATACCTGGTACGGTTTTGGCTGGTATCTGGTCGAGGTGCATCCTCGGTCATTGAAAACCCTATCTTTGTATTAACCCATCTATAAATTTAAATGAAAAGAAACCATTCCCCTTTGCTCATTCTATTGGTAACACTTATGTGGATGGGATGCGAGCGTAGTCCCTACTACGGAATGTCGGAAGGCAAGGTGGTTTATGAATTGGAGATGGATGCCGAAGGAATGCCCGCCATGATGTCGGCCATGATGCCCTCTGAGGCGGTAACTTGGTTCTCTGATGGCAGGTCATGCACGGTTATGGAAGGTGCAGGTGGTTTTTTCGAAAACCGTCTATTGTTGGATCCCGACAAGAAACTATTCGCTAGCCTTACATCCATGATGGGCAAGAAAGTTGCCATGGTCATGGATTCGGACTCCGTAATGGGCAAGGCTAAGAAGAAGAACTTGGAGATTGATTATACGGGTAACAAAAAGGAAATCGCCGGCATCATGTGCCAAGAGGCGGTAATAAAAGGGGACTCCGGTGCTGTTTTCCGTGTCTTTTTTACGGATGAGTTGGACGTACGGGCACCAGATATGGGTGCGATGTTTTCACAGATAGACGGACTTATGATGGAATATGAAATCGAGATGCGAGACTTCCGTCTGAAATTGAAAGCCAAGGAGGTGTCAGCAGATAAGCCAGATCCGGAATTGTTTACCATCCCCAAAGACTACGAAATCAAAAAAACGAAAAATAAATCCCAACCCAATTCATGACCATGAAAAACAACCTTTCATTTCTTGCCTTATTCCTGCTATTGACTATTCCTGTTTCGGTTTCTGCCCAGAAGAGTTTGTCTGAAGGGAAAATCGTATTTGATATTGCCATGACCGATGGCGATATGGATCCCCAGATGAAAGCCATGATGCCTTCCGAGTCTACCGTGTTCATTAAAAACGGAAAATCCCGTACGGAAATCAGCATGGCGATGGGGATGAGCAGCGCTTCCATTTATGATTCGAAAACAGGTCAGATAACTGCGCTGACGGATTTCATGGGTAATAAAACCTACATGACCATGGATTCCCAAAAGGAAGGAGCAAAGGGTGGTAAGCCAGTCGTTGAACAATCCACAGAGACCAAAACCATCGCAGGATATCTTTGCAAGAAAGCTGTAATCAAAATGAAGGACGGTTCAACCATGAATGTTTATCACACCGATAAAATAAATGGTGGGATGCCGGAAGTGATTGGCGCACAAGACCTGGGCGGTTATCCTTTGGAGTACACTGTTGATCAAATGGGCTTCAAAATGACCTTTACTGCACGTTCTGTTACCGCTGAAAAAGTTTCTGATGACCAGTTCAAGGTTCCTGCTGGATACAAATTCGTGACTCAAGAAGAGTTGCAGAAAATGTACGGTGGAGGCAACTGATTTGTGTAAACTGAAAAATACAGCTTCAAAAACCGGTTTGCATCTGCATGCTGCTTTATAGATAAATTACTGCAATGTCTCGTATCAAATTTCTTATAATATCGGTGATGGTGCTTTGGCTTGTGCCGACTTATGCACAAGATTTTTCCGAGGGAAGAATCATATACGACATTACCTTTCCCGAATTGGACATGGATGAGTCAACTCGCGGTTCCTTGCCCCGTGAATCTGTTGTGTATGTGAAAGGTAATTTGACTCGTACAGACTTGAACGTGGGTCCTCGCATGAGCAGTTCATCCTTTTACAATTTCAAGTCTGGCGAAGTAACCGCTCTTACCGAGTTCATGGATTCTAAAACGTACATTGTAATGGCTCCCGGTAAGGGACCTGTTCCATCGCAGAATAACAATCAGATTGCATTGTTTGACACTGATCGCAAAACCATTGCGGGTTTCGAATGCAAGCGTGCCGTTATGAAAAGCAAGGATAATGTTAGTTCTGACCTGTACTACACGGATCGCATCAAGGCGCGGATTGCAGTGAATGTTCAGTTCCCAGGCGTGGATGGTTTTCCAATGGAGTTCATAGTGGACCAGAACGGACTAAAAATGAAATTTTCAGTTAGAAAGGTGATATCAGAACAGGTTCCTGATACTGTTTTCTCGATACCATCCGACTACAAACAAGTAACCCCTGATGATCTGATGCAGATTTATAAATCGGTTGAGGATAGTAGTCGCAGTGGCGAAGTAAAGGAGTTTGAATTGCCCCAAAAGCCCAAGTGATTTTTATCTTCCAGTAACCACAAATTCCGTTCTTCGGTTTTTAGCTCTGCCATCCGAAGTAAGGTTGTCCGCAACAGGCTTTGTTTGTCCAAATCCCTTGTAAGAAAGTCTATCAGGAGCCACACCATCCTTTACTAATAGTTCGTATACCGCTTTCGCACGAAGGTTGCTTAGCTCCAGGTTTTTGGCGGGATCACCGGCATTGTCTGTATGACCTTGTATTGAAACCTTCAATGATCGGTTCGAATTCAGATAAGCTGCAAAGTCTTTGATTATGTTCTTGTTTCTTTCGCTCATCTCTGCCGAGTTGGTTCCAAAGAGTATGTCGTTCAAATTGTATGGTTCGCCCACCTGAAGCTTTTTTACTTCTAAGTCGCCCGACATCACTCGGCCTTTTGTGGTATCCGACATTTCAAAATATCTTGAACTGTAAGCAGCGCCTTCGCTCTTTACCGTCATGATGTAGTCAGCATCCATCTTGACAACAGATGCGTAGTGTCCCGTAAGGGAGTCGTAATCCACATCGATTATTTCACTTGTGCGAATGTTCTTCAATTCAATACGTGCAGCAGTAGGAATCGAATCGTTTTCACCTGTCAATTTTCCTTTAACGAATAGTATTTTCTCAGGTCTTTTGTCGACTGGGATTTCGAATGAGTATATGTCGTAGCCACCGGTTCCTGAAAGCTTGTTGCTGGCAAAATATCCAGTTGTTCCATCGGTGCTTACAAAGAAACCGACCTCATCACCTTCCGTATTGATGGGATATCCCATGTTCACAGGCTTGCCCCATTTCCCCGAGGCATCTTTTTTTACCATGTAAATGTCGAATCCTCCCATTCCTGGTAAGCTGTCACTGGAAAAATAAAAGGTGCTGTTATCTGGATGCATGAAGGGTGATTTTTCATTGCCATTCGTGTTGAAGGGTGCCCTGACGGCTTTGGAAAAGGTGCCGTCTGTTTTGGTGGTCATATAGATATCGCTAGTCCCATTTACAGAATCGCGGTAAGTAGCGAAGTAAACCGTTTTGCCATCGGAAGCCAAGCTGGGTTGCGAGTCCCATTGCTTGGGGTCGTTGACGTTGGTTCCCAAGTTTTGTATTTCCCCCCATTTTTCAACGCCCATGATCGAGTAGTATAGGTCGAAGTTGCCATTGTTGTTTCTAGTGAAAACCATCATGCGGTTGTCTTTACTGATGGCAGGTCCGCCCTCGTTGTTGTTGTTGGCCGCGTTGAAAGGTAGGGGTAGAGGTTCGCCTTTGGTGAATGCTCCATTTGAATCACGTTTGGCTATCATAAACTTTTCTACACTCACAGGTGTGATAGAGCCTTTTTTCGCCTCATCAAATCTCCTAGTGAAAAAGAATGTCTCGTCATCCGGTGATATGGCAGCTAGGTATTCAGGGTCTGCCGTCGAAACTCCTTTCACAGGCTTTGGGTCGAAAGGAACTGGATTCATCTTCATTTTTGAACGGAATAACATTTGTTCCGCATCTACATTCATTTTTTCATTGGCGCCAGCAAACTCCAAGAATGATTTTAGGTAAGGGATGCACTCAGCCGCTTTGTTGGTCTCATATAAATAAACACCGAGGCGGTAATAGGCTTTATCATCACCATCAGGACAAACCAAAATCAATCGCCTATAGGCATCTTTCATGGTAACCCAATCTTTTTTAGTGAAGGCTAAATCCCCCAAAGCCAATAGTGCTTCCGCGTAAACACTGTCTTCTTTAAGGCAATCTAAAAGTGCCTTTTTGGTTTTGGCATAATCCTCCCTTGACTTTATCATAACCTTAGCCTCATCCAAAAGCTTCGACGCTTTTTTAGAAACCGACGGGGCGCATACACGCATATTCTGAGACGATGCGCTACTGCACAAGGCGAATAAAAGAAATACGCAAATGATAAATCGCTTCAAGGCTTTTTAGGTTTGCCGAACAAGTCTTTCAATTTGTCTTCGGCCTCTTTCTTGGCTTTTTGTTCAAGCTCTTTTTTCAATCTATCAGCTTCTGCTTTGGCCTTTGCTTCGGCTTCTTTTTTAAGTCGGTCAGCCTCGGCCTTGGCTTTTGCTTCGGCTTCTTTCTTGAGTTTATCCGCTTCCGCCTTGGCTTTTTCCTCCAATTCTTTCACTTTCGTATCGATGGCTTCTTTTACCTGTTCTTTCACCGAAGTTGTTCCTGCTGCTGATCCATTACCAAAGGAAACATCCACCTTAGGGTCTTTCACTGTGCCGGTGATGTGTGCATTTACCCTGGCTTCACGGCCAATGCTCATGTTTGCCCCGGTGGCATTATTGGCTTTTGCAAGCAGTGAATTGATTGCATCGGACGCCTGCAAACCTGCTATTTGCAAAGGTATGGCCGATACAATATTGTAATCGATAGATTGGTCGAATCCGTTCGAACCCGAAACGGTCGATTTTATTCCTGCTAAGTTTAACGGGAATGGCTCTACCTGAACGCGACCGTTTTCAAATCTGAAGGATATGTTTAGATTTTCCGGTGAGAAGCTTTTGAATTGATCCATTTTGAGCATATCGGCCAACTTTACCAACGGTTTGAAATTGTCGACGGTCAAGCCTGATGTTTGGAGCTTGCCACCACCTGTCAAAGAGTTGTAAACAGGCTCCATCTTCTGATCCATCTCACCCTTGATATTGAATACGGCGCCGTATTTACCATTGCATTGTTCAGCTACGGGAGCGAGTTTTTTAACCGACTCAAATGCTTGGAAGGTTTTTTTGATGTCCATTCCTGTAACATCCAAATTGAATTGGAAGGCAGGTTTTTTCAAATCCTTGGAGTCATAGGTTCCGGTCATGCCTACAGTGCCATCCAATAAACCGAAAGCGAACTTGTTAATGATGATTGCACGATCACGTACATTCAAGCTGGCAACTGCATTACTCAACACATGTTTTTGCATGAGTACTTGCCCTGCTTTGGCAGTGAGGGTGAAATCGATGTTGCCGGGTACTTCAAACACGCCTGTGCTTGCTGATGCAGTCGAAGTATCAGAGGATGTAGTCATGTATTCATTGAGGTCAACCACATTGGCATTAACATCCAAGGTTCCTGTCAGCAATTGGTTTTCTTTGAAAACATATCCCATTAGATTGTCGATCCACCCTGTTGCCGTCAGCGAAGTCTTGCCGGTTTTCATGGCAAGCTGGTTAAGCGTAACATTTTTTGGATTGAATATAAGTTCGGCATTGGAAATCTCAACACCACTTTTGAATTCGTTGCTGGCATAGCTGAATCCTTTCAGTTTCATCATGCCTTCTGCGCGGAAGTACTGGTAGCGCTGGTTTTCAATAGCCGACATACGGCCTGAGGCTGCAACATCAGCATCCAAAACCCCTGCAAGTCGTGTATCCTTTTCCAATGGGAACATTCTTGCAACCGCACCCAAATCCAAGCGACCTTTCACAGAGCCATCAATTTGCGGATCGGATACAGGGGTCTTTACCAACAACCTCACATCAAACGGGTCTTTTCCAACCTCAAGATGCATGCTGCTCAGATCGATTACGGTATGATCTGGAACGCCATCTGGGTTTTTTACAGACAAATTAACCGATACATTGTTGAGAGCAACAGGTAGGCTGGGGTAGCTGAACTGTCCTTTGTCGATTTTCAGATCGAGACCGAAACCAGGCATGGTTGTTTCACTGTAAACACCTTTCAAGTATCCATTCAATTCCAATGTGCCGGAACTTTTGGCCTTATCAAAGTCAGCCTTGTACGCTCCGGGTATCAATGAAACGAAGTTGCTGAAGTCGTTTTTACGGATGTCGAATTTCAAATCCATTTCAATTGGATCGTTGGGCATGGCCACAAATCCTGTTAAACCCATTATCAATTCGTTCACCTTGATTTCATTGTCCTTGAATGTGAATTTCATAGCCTTCATGTCCATATCAAGATCAGCTTGCAATGATGTTTTGGTTTTGCTGAGGTATTTTACTCCCCCATATGCCATGTCTAGGGATTCAATGTCTGTAGATGTCGAGAAGCTGAAGAAGTCCTCCGAGAAATCGCCACGACCCTTATGAACAACACTCGCCATTTTAAGATAAAAATCCAATGATCGGTCATCATAGGTGATATTGCCGTTCTTGATGCCGTAACGCTTCAGTTGGATTTTCATTCCAGTACCCGATGTTTCCGGCTTTTGAGTGGTGTCGGGAATCGCTATGTCCCAATTGGCTCGGCCATCTTCTAGCACAATCAAATTGATGTTAGGAGAGTTTAGGTAAATACTACGTATCCTGATTTGATCTCCGGTAATCACGCTCATCAAATCGACAGTCGCAACCACTCGGCCAACATTCAGCAATGTGTCTCCTGCAAAGGCATCGCGTCCTACAATGGAAACGCTGTCGATGCTTGCGGTTAGATAGGGGAAGTGTCGGAACAAGGTTACGCCAACATCGGTGAAATTCACCTGGGCATTGACATTTTCGTTGGCTCCTTTTTTAACCGCTTCGATTATCTTGTCTTTGAACAGGAAGGGCAACGCAACCATCATTACCAGCAATAATGCCAGCACTGCTGAAATGGAAAGTAATATTTTCTTTTTACGAGTCATCTGTATGTTCTATAAACGTGTGGTTCGGTGTTTTAGCATGAGGTCGGCCACAACCAAAGCGGCCATGGATGATACGATAGGTACAGCCCTGGGTACTACACAAGGATCATGCCGTCCTGTTGCAGAGAAGCTGATTTCTTCGCCTGCTCGGTTTATCGTGGTTTGTTTTACGGCAATGGTTGAAACGGGTTTGAATCCTACTCGAAACACAATGTCATTTCCGTTACTGATACCTCCATGGGTTCCACCGGCATGATTGGTTGATGGAGTAGTTTTGCCGTTTTTGTTTTGAATCACGTCATTGTGTTCGGAGCCTTTCATCAAGGTGCCATCGAACCCATCTCCCATTTCAAAGGCTTTGGCGGCATTTATGCCCATCATGGCAGAGGACAAAAGTGCGGGTAGTTTGCCAAACACTGGTTCGCCGATTCCCGCAGGTAGGTTATTTACAACACAAGTGATGGAGCCACCACAACTGTCGCCGGCATTTCTAATTGACTCAATGAAATCACGCATGGCTTCCGCAGTTGGAAGATGACAGGTTCTAACATCATTCTGGTAAATGATGTTCAGGTCGGGAACAAGCGCATCGGGTAAATATACGGGGCCGATGGAGGATGTCCAGGCATGCACTTGTACTCCGTAACACTTCAGCAATTGCATGGCAAAGGCGCCACCAACAACGCGGCATACGGTTTCCCTTGCAGATGCTCTTCCGCTTCCACGATGGTCACGGATGCCGTATTTCAACTCCCACGTATGGTCGGCATGTCCGGGCCTGTATAAATCCTTCAATTGGTCATAATCTTCAGACCGCTGATCTTGGTTGCGAATGATGAAACCTATGGGTGTTCCTAATGTAATACCATTCATCAACCCTGATAAAATCTCAACACGGTCTCTCTCATTCCGAGGAGAGGTGATTGTGCTTTGGCCTGGCCTGCGAAGATCAACGAGTTGCTGTATTGCTTCCAAATCTATTGGAAGCCCCGATGGTAATCCATCAATAACGCCTCCCATGGCTACGCCGTGCGACTCACCAAAGGTTGTCAGTTTTAATATCGATCCGAAGGTATTGTTCGACACGTTACGTGGTTCAATCCAATATTCGTTCCTGAAGTTTCACCTGAACCTCCATCCAAGCTTCGAACACAGGACTTTCATACCACAACTCACGCAATTCGGAATCGGTGAGTATGCGATCGATGGCCATAGCGGCTTGCTCTGCCAGGTTTATCACTTCATAATGGGAATCTGAGCCCTCTTGAATGAAAATACCCATCCATTCGCTTAGGTCATCGGGAAAATCATCGGCAGGACGACCTAACGCGGCTGCTACGATCTCACAGGCAACCAAGGCCTCTTCACATTCGGTCAAATCGGCTCGCTCATCATCGTCATTTAAACGCTCAATAGCCAAACGGATAAGTCCGAAGCCATTGATACTCATGTCATCCAAAAAAGCCGATGCGGTTTCTCCATCAAAATTGGATATTCGGTCGTTCTCCATGTCACAAATTTACGTTATCATAACCAATAGAACGAAGCGAAGTTCTTATTCGTGTCTAAATCGTTCGTAAAACGCTTTTTCCAGCTCCGTTCTGTCTTCTGGATGTGCCAATTTTATCAGCGCTTGGGCCCTTTTTCTCAAGTTCATCCCGAAAAGGTTTACAGTTCCGTATTCGGTAACCACCCAATGAACATGCGCCCTAGTGGTAACCACGCCAGCGCCTGGTTTCAAAATGGGTACGATCCGAGGTATGCCTTTTCCGGTTCTGCTAGGTAATGCGATGATGGGTTTTCCTCCATCCGACATGGCCGCACCTCTCATAAAATCCATTTGTCCACCTACACCCGAATATTGGTAAGTTCCAATGGAGTCGGAACAAACTTGTCCTGTCAAGTCCATTTCGATACAGCTGTTGATGGCTACCACCTTTGGGTTTTTTCTGATGATATAAGGTTCGTTCACATAATCCACATCCAAGAATGCGAAGTCCGGATTGTTGTGTATGCGTCCGTATAGCTTGGAAGTTCCGGCACAAAAGGAGGTCACGGTTTTACCACGATGTTCGGTTTTCATGCTATTGTCAACAGCGCCGCAGTCGATTAGCTGGAGAATCCCATCTGATAGCATTTCAGTGTGAACCCCTAGATGCTTATGGCTGGTGAGCTGGGATAGTACGGCATCGGGAATGCATCCGATACCAATCTGCAGAGTGCTGCCGTCTTCAATGAGGCCTGCTACATGTTTTCCTATTTGAATTTCAACGGATGATGTGTCCTTAGAGTAATCGACTTCATGTAGGGGGCTCTCATGCCAGATGGCAGCATGTATGCTGCTGGCATGAATGAGCGTATCCCCATGTGTTCGTGGCATTAGTGGATTCACTTGTGCAATCACCACCTTGGCTACATCCGCTGCCGTTCGGGCGGCATCCACGGAAGTACCCAAGGAAACATAACCGTTTTCGTCAGGCGGAGAAACATGGATGATGGCCACGTCAATGGGTAGCACATTTCTCTTGAAAAGCTCAGGGATCTCACTAAGGAACACCGGTATGTAATCACCGTTTCCGGACTGTATCGATTGGCGAATGGGTGCCGAAACGAAGAGCGCGTTGATTTTGAATTTGTCTGAAAATTCCTTCTGTGCTATTGGGAAATTGCCAAACACACTGATGCAAATAATTTCTGATTGATGGAACATTTGGTGGTGCATAGCCATCTGCTCTACCAAGTAGGTGGGGGTGGCCGCACTTCCGTGGATGTAAATCCGTGCTCCGGGAGGTATTAATTTGAAAGCTTCAGTAGGGGTTGTGTAATTAAGTAATTTCATCGATGTAATTTTAAAAAATCGTTTTGATGATGTATATGACATTCATCAAAATGAAAAAGGCCATCCAATTGGGATGGCCTTCTAAGACTAACAAGGATTGGCGGCACTTATTTTTTATCCCACCACAAACCGATATTCATACCAACTTCAAAAAAGAACTTGGTGCCTTTGGTGCTTCTGGGTTCTGGTGCAATGGTGTAAACACTGCCATTGGGTGTTTCAACTGAACCGATGTCTCGTCTTTCACCTTTGAAGTTTCTCGCCCCAACCCCGACAAAATAATCGATTATGGTTTTGTCGTTCATGCTTTGATAACCCCAGCGAAGAGCTAAAATGGTTTGGTTTTCGAACTCCTTTATGTCCTTGTCTGAAGAAATAATATCTGTTGCATCATCTGTTGACACTTCGCCGTACGCGGTGTAATTATATCTTCTATATTGTAAGTTAAATCCTAGATAGGATCCATCCATGCCGTCTTCATCTGCAAAATAGAACTTTGGGGTGGCTGTCAAGAAAAACCCAACCTTGCATTCCCTTGCAGTATATTGGTAGTCGTTATCGAAAACATCGAGGTTTTCAGTGAAATATTCACTCTTTTGAGGCTTTGAGCTTAATCCGTCTTCACCAGACAGCAATCCGTAAACCCAGTTTCGGCCTGTTAATCCGGCCCCTGCTTCCAAAGCAAACAAGTCACTGAACTCCCTCTCGTAACTGAAACCGTAAAGACCTGACACTAAGCTGAAAACACCTAGCTTAACAGCAGATGCGTCATATTTTTTATTGCTGTTTTCCTCTGCGGTGCTAGAGCCGTCACCAAAATAGATGACAGTGGTTTTGCTCTTGGATGTATCTGACTGACCATATGAATTCGCATAAGTCAGCGTAAGGATAGCAATGATAATCAGTACTCTTTTCATGATAGGCTTTTTTTATCTTCGCGAAGGTATTTAAATACAACTAAACAGCACAAACAAATGAAAAACAAACTGCTTATCATGTTTTTATTGGCCTTCGGTGTTTCGACATGTGAGGTGACGGCTCAAAAAGCCACAATCAAATGGAGTGAAGAATTTATCGAGGAGAAAGGGGAGAAGTTGGGAGAGGTCCTTTATGACGATGGAACCTACGTATACGTGCGCGTAACCAGTATCACCAAAGGGGAGCGCGGCAAGGGTAAGGCCATTACTCCAGGTATCATGAAGCTCGATAAGGACATGAAGCCTGTTGCTCGCGAGAATTACACCAGCGACATGGACGATATCGACTTGCAGGGTTTGTTTTACATGGGTGGTAATTTCGTAATGCTAACTTCCAAGTACGAGAAATCAAGTAATTCAACAGAGGTTTTTGCAATTTCTATTGATAAAACCACCTTGAAACCGAAAGGTAAAACAGTTTCTCTTTGGAAGCTGTCGGCCCCACCCAAAAAATATTTCAGCTGGAATGCTACACTCTCCGATGATTCCTCAAGTATGCTGCTTTTCGCAACATACAACCAGAAAGACGATGAGAAAGAGCGTTTCGCTTACAAGGTCGTAGGCAAGGACTTGGGTACCGTCCAGGAAAAAATGGTCGAGCTCAAATACGACAACGAGGACTTTTCAATTCTGAGCTACAAGGTTTCCAAATCAGGGGATCTTTATGTGCTCTCAAAAGGGTACAAGGATGGTGCCAAGAAGCAAGTTGAGCGTGGCGCCGACAAAAAGAAGGTGGCCACATACGATGTGGTCATTTTGAAGTATGGAAAGGATGCCTCTGAAAAAGAATACCGCATACCTATGGGTGAGAAGGTTATGGATGCATACGCTATGAGCAACGACCCTGCTACCGACGATTTGTTCGTTGTTGGCACCTTCCAAGCAGCCACAGAGGATGGAGTAATCGGTTATTTCTTCAACCGAATCAATTCTAAAACGGGCGATGTAACCGCATCCAAAATCAATATGTTTCCGCTTTCTTTCATCGATAAAGTAAATCGACTTAACGACGACAAAAGCAAAGGCAAGTCACCCGGTATTTCAAAGTATTTCAACATTACCGATTTGATTGTGACCCCTGATGATCGCCTATACGCTTTGATCGAAAAGCGTTACTCGGTAACCACCACATCCAAATACGGTTCTTACACCACTTACTACTCGAATTCCATTATTGCCATTCAAATGGATAAGAACGGAAATCAGGCATGGATGAACCATATTCCCAAGAGCCAATTCTTCAATTCACTCACAGCATACATTTATTACTCAACCATGGTGACCAAGGATAAACTGTATATTTTCTACAACGACATCGAAAAGAACTTGGCTTATAACATCAACTCTGCCGATGAGGAGCCGAAGCGTTTCAATTCCATGGACGAAATGTATCTGATGATGGTTGAAATCGATGCGCAAGGTAAAATGAGCCGCAAGCAATTTGTGAGCACCGAAAAATCCGGCCATCCATTTTATATCAGTGGAACAAAGCAAACATCCCCCAACCATTTCATAATTTACTGCTACCGATTCAAAAAGGAAATAAACCGTTTGGGATTGGCTGTGTTTGAATGATCAGTTTGATTAAGGATTATAGTCCAATAAAACCCGGGGGCGTGACATCTGTCATGCCCCTTGTTTTTTGAAATTTGTAGCTTTGGCTGTCCTGCTTTATGCCTACTCCCGTAAACGAATCTTCTATAGACAAACCATTCAAATGGCTTGTCTCCATTTTGGCAGGTTGTGTGCTGTTGTATTTCGGTAAGCCTTTGTTCATACCGTTGGCATTTGCCTTATTCATCAGCTTTATTCTTTATCCCTTCTGTCGCAAGTTGGAAAACAAAGGTTTTTCGAAGGCATTTGCCATTTCTGTTGGGTTATCGGTATTGCTTATTCTTGGTGCATTGATCGTAGCAGCACTATACATTCAATTCGTGAATTTCACCTCTGACTGGGGTGTTATGCGGGATAAAATCGCCGCACTTTGGACGTCAATTCAAGAATATGCCGTTCGGGAGTTCAATATGGATCCAATTGAAGTTGAACAATGGACTTCGGATCTTGCCCATTCAATGGCCGCCAAGTTATTCTCATGGGCTGAGGCGGCATCGATCTCGTTTTTCGTCAATTTAGTGATGTTGGTATTGATACCTTTTTATGCTTTCCTGATTCTCTATTACCGGCGGATGTTGGTCGACCTCTTGCTTGGCTTTTTCAGCAAAGGAAGGGTGGAGCGCATGCGTGAAGTGATCGTTTTGGCCGTTGGGACCTATTATGGATTCGTAAGGGGTATGATTGTTGTTTATCTGACCGTTGGGGTGCTCAATACCATCGGTTTACTCGTTTTGGGTATTCCTCATGCCATACTTTTCGGGTTTTTGACAGCCTTTATGACCTTCATTCCATACATAGGCATCATCATCGCATCGTTACTGCCAATTTCCTATGCTTGGATCACTTACGATTCCGCTTGGTATCCTTTGGGGGTCATCGCCATTTTCACCTTCGTGCAGTACCTCGAAGCCAACCTGATTTTCCCTTGGGCGGTGAGCCAGCGGTTAAAGCTCAATACCCTAGCCACCCTCATGGTTATAATATTGGGAGGCATACTTTGGGGTGCCGCAGGAATGATTCTTTTTGTGCCGTTTGCTGCCATTCTGCGTTTAGTGGCCGAAAGAATGGAAGGGTGGGAGGGTCTTGCCCGGTTCCTGGGCCAAGAATGATAGAAACCATTCGTTTGTATCGCGTAAATTCGCGCTATGATTAACCGCCACTTGATTTTGCCGCTCTCAATCCGTTATGGATTCTTTTGCGGGATATCTCAGATTGCTTTGTTGGTAACTATCCTGGCGGGTGGAGGCAGCATTTACCATCCAGCAATGGCATTGGGATGGATTATCACGTATGTGTACCTCCATAGGTTTGTCAAATCTCTAAGGGAAAATGAAGGTGAAGGTTATATCTCTTTTCGACATGCCTACTTCGGGGGGATGACCTTGTCTTTTTTTGCCTTTTTGTTGTACGGTCTGTTGCTTTTCCTGCTCGGAGCTTTCGCTTTCCCTGAAATTCTCACGGACGCACGTAACGAGTTGCTCCGCAATGCGGAAGCCATGGAGCGGATTTTCTCTTCCAATAGCATATTCAAAGCTGATGACCTTTACGAAGCCTATGAAAACATTACGCTCGGCCAATTCGCCTACAGCGAGTCGCTCTCTAAGTTTTTGGGCGCCTTATTCTTATCTTTGATCGCTGCGTTGATTCTCCGACGAAAACAACCTCCTGCTCAACATGACCAATCAAACCCACTCGCTTGATCTGTCCTTGGTGATTCCCCTGTTTAATGAGGAGGAATCTTTACAGGAGCTGGTTGCCTGGATAGCTAAAGTTTGTGATGCCCACAACTTCAGTTATGAGGTGCTTTTGGTTGACGATGGCAGCAAAGACAAGTCCTGGTCGGTGATTCGTGAGCTTGCAGCCGCTGATAAACGCGTCAAGGGCATCCGCTTCAGACGCAATTACGGCAAGTCAGCCGCATTGAACGCTGGATTTGAACAGGCACAGGGTGAAGTGGTAATCACCATGGACGCGGACTTGCAAGACAGTCCAGATGAGATTCCGGGACTGGTGGAAATGATTCGTTCAGGTAATGATTTGGTGAGCGGATGGAAGCAAAAACGCTACGACCCCATCACCAAAACCGTTCCTACAAGGCTTTTTAATTGGGCTACCAGGAAAATGAGTGGCATCCATAATCTGCATGATTTCAATTGCGGTCTAAAAGCCTATCGCAACGAGGTAATCAAGAATATCGAAGTGTATGGCGAAATGCACCGCTACATTCCTGTTATCGCCAAATGGGCGGGTTTCAACCGTATAGCTGAAAAAGTAGTGCAACACAGTCCGCGCAAGTACGGCACAACCAAGTTTGGCCTTGAGCGATTTGTGAACGGTTTCCTCGACCTATTGAGCATCACTTTTGTTTCCCGATTCGGTAAGCGCCCCATGCACTTTTTCGGACTCTTAGGTACCTTTAGTTTTTTGGTAGGATTTGGAATTGCTGTAAAGCTGGCTGTTGACAAGTACTTCTTTCAAGTATACAACATGACCGATCGCCCTCTTTTCTTTTTCGGTATGTTGGCCATGATATTGGGCACACAATTGTTTTTAGCCGGTTTCCTGGGAGAAATGATTGCCCGGAATGCTCCCGACCGTAACCGTTATCAAGTTTCGGAATCGACCAATATTTGATTTTCCAATTGGTTGTTTTCATAGTTGAATTGACGTCTGGATGTACAATTCCATCGATTTTTTAACTTTTTTAGAATTGTGCATGTTAAAGTAATTCCAACGATAAGTATGAGCATCAATTCTTACTCCTTGCCTGCAGGATCGGTTTGGCCAAGAGCAAGTGTCTTTTTGGATCAATGCTATGCTGAGCTCGGTTTACTGGATGAATTATCCGCCCGTAAACAAGATGTTGAGCGGGAGATTTTGGAAACAGGAAGCTATGTGCATACGATTCGCGAACTGGCTCACGGTTGTCGGATGGCCTGGCGCAATTCCAATCGTTGCATCGGTAGGCTTTATTGGAAGTCCCTCAAAGTGGTTGACGCTCGGGAAATCAATGAGCCATCACACGTTTTTGACGCATTGCAGAACCACTTGGATCTGGCTTTCAACAAAGGAGAAGTATTGTCCGTTATAACGATTTTCAGTCCGAGAGCCGATTTTCAATTACTCAACCATCAACTGATCCGCTTTGCGGGGCATGGAAACGGAAAAGGTGATCCGGCGGAGGAGGTTTTCACCAAAACCTGTAATCAATTAGGCTGGGAGGTTGATCCTAAAACCGATTTTGACGTGCTGCCATGGGTGATCTCCAAATCAGATGGTACTACCGTAATGCATCAGCCATCCATCCAACCAGAAATGTTGGTTGATATCAAGCACCCTGATTTTCCCTGGTTCGAGGATCTTGGATTGAAATGGTATGCAGTGCCCGCCATATCTGATATGGTTTTGGAGATTGGTGGTGTTGTGTATCCTATTGCTCCCTTCAATGGTTGGTATATGGGTACCGAGATCGGTAGCCGAAACTTCGGCGATGTTCACCGATACAACAAGCTTCCCGAAGTTGCATTGAGAATGGGTTTGGATACAAGCAATTCAGATTCGCTTTGGAAAGACAAAGCTTTGGTTGAGCTGAATAGGGCGGTTATCTATTCTTTCCGCAAGGCAGGTGTGGCTATCGAGAACCATCACGATGCTTCGGAACAATTCATGCAGTTTTTACGGCTTGAAGAGCAGCATGGCCGTGAGTCTACCGGTGATTGGAGTTGGGTGGTGCCGCCTATGTCGTCATCCGCTTCTCCAATATTCCACTCGGAACTGGTTAACAAGGTCGTTGGCCCCAACTTTTTCTATCGTTCCATCATCCCGAGCGCTGGCAGGGTGGATACTGCGCAAACACAGAAAAAGGGTAAATGCCCTTTCCATTTCAATTCACTGAAATAAGCTGTTTGCTAGTTTTTGATGAACCGCATGGTTCGGAAGCTGCCGTTTTGCATTAACGCTTTTATGAAATAAACGCCTTGAGGTAGTGAGGTTACATCCAGTGTATTTATCTCATCTGTTTGCATCCATAGCTTACCTGACAAATCGGAAATTTCAATTTGCTTTGGATTTAAGTTCGTTGATGTGATTTGGATCTTGTCGTGAGTTGGATTTGGATATAGGGTCAGTGGGTATTCAGCCAGTTCTAATGTCGACGTATTGCCACAGCCAGGTGAGGTGATGATTGACGTGCGAACTGTATTCAGGAATCCAAGCATGCGGTCCTTTTGTCCCTCAGTAAACATGGTCATGCAATCATCATACGAATAATCCATGTAATTTTCAATCATGTCTGGAGGATCAACGCCGATGCTGTTCCAATAGGCCGATTCATTAGTGCAAGAGTTTTTGATGACGCAGGTTTGTTGGCTTGCCGTGTCGGCATTCGGAGTATCGTCTACATAGTCTGAAGAGTCACATGGGGTAGAGGAGCCCTGTCCATCTCCCCAGATATGTCGCAAACCTAGCCAATGTCCCACTTCGTGCACAGTGGTTTTTCCTTTGTTGTTGGTGGTGTTGTTGGGCATGAATCCAGTAAACTGGTATTGGATCACCACGCCATCCGTAAGAGGGTCACCACCGGGGAACTGGGCGTAACCCAAAACCGCGGTGAGCCCGAACAAACTCATGTCACAGATCCAGATGTTCAGGTATTGATCAGCTGGCCATGGGTCTTTACCACCATTAGCCGACCTTTTCACATTGTCGAAACCAAGAAGCGGGTCAAAGAATGCCGATGTAGGTGCTTGGGTTCGGGTGATGCCGTTGGTAGGGTTTCCTGATGGATCAACCGAGGCAAGGCAGAATTCCACCTCCACATCTGCGGCAATGGTGTCGAAAATTGCTCGGGTTTGAGAGAAATTGGTGTTCTGAAGCCGGTAGCATTCGTTCAGGATATCTATCTGCCGAACTAGGTTGGAGTCGGCTATGTTCTGGGTGTTATTCTTATATACGACATGGAATACCACGGGAATGGTTACCAGGGTAGAGGCGCCTCGTTGTTGACCATTACGGTTGTTTTGTATCCATTCCCGAACTGAAATCTCGTTTGACTGCAGCTGCTGCATCAAGGCTGGATTGGAGTTCAATAGTTGTTGATGTGCCTCATCGGTATGGCATTTGGGGGCTTGCGCCGATGCCGTAAAACAGGCGAGGGCGACAAACATTGTGGAAAGGGTGGGTTTTAAACGCATGGTTAGGTTTTTAGCGATGACTAAAATAGTAAAGAGGCGGTTAGTTTGGAATTGAACCCTAGCGGGGTTTAATTGCCAGACGTTAATCAGAATCCGGCATTGCGAAGCAATGCATTTGCAAACCCAGACCAAGTGAATGCAGACTTGTGCATGCTTACAAATCGCTCCATTTCCGGTTTACGGTTATTTGAAAAGTAGTCGGCTAATGCTTGGGCTATGGCTTCTGGTTCTGCAGCTGTAACGTATCCGGCTTTTCCGTCTGGCACCATTTCGGGTAGGCCTCCCACGTTAGTCACCAACATAGGCTTGCCAAAATGATAGGCTATCTGTGTAACTCCACTTTGTGTGGCTGTTCGATAGGGTTGTGCTACAATATCTGCCGCACCAAAATAGGTTTTGACCTGTTCTTTAGGTATGTAGTAATCCTGGAGGATTATTTGTTCCTCAAGTCCAAGTTCTTGAATCAGATCCTGATATGGCTTGGGTTCTTCATAAAACTCACCTGCAACTATCAACTTCACATCCATCGATTTGAGCCTTGTGTCAGCCATAGCCCTGATCAAAAGGTCCAGTCCTTTGTACTTTCTGATGAAACCAAAAAACAGCACCAGTTTTTGGTTGGGATGAATTCCTAATTGTTGTCGGGCTTGCTCATGATCCACGGGCGTTCCGAATATGTCGTACACTGGATGTGGTGAAACGACAACAGGGCCTGCTACTCCAAACACTGACAAATCCTGCGCTACGCTTTGCGTCATGGTGGTAAAGGAGTCGCAAACACTTAGAAACCATCGGGTAAACGACTGATCAAACAAACGTTTCTCATGAGGTATCACGTTATCGGTGATTGCAACCACGTGAATATTGCTGTTTTTTTTAACGAGCCTGATTACTGAGCCCAATGCCGGACCCATGAACGGTAGCCAAAATCGAACTATCATTAGATCTGGCTTTTGACGTTTTATATGGTTTGCGGTTGTTATCCAGCTGATTGGGTTTACCGAATTCAAGAGGGTTTCAATCTTCAATCCCTCGGGAGCTGGATCATCAGAAGCCAATTGGGTAGTTCCAGGGAACAGGAATCCAGGGTATTGGAGCGAAAAGGAGACAATCGAACAGGTATGTCCCATCTGGTTCAACTCTCTACAAAGCGCCTCGTTGAAGTTGGCGATGCCCCCACGAAGAGGGTAGGCTGGACCAAGTATGATGATTTTCAATGGGCGGGTATTGGGGCCGTAAAGTTAGCTGTTCCTCATTCCCGAATCATCATCGGTTCAGGTCCTGTACAATCAATAATGGATGAGGGCTTTATTTTACCGGGACCACCATCAATCACTATGTCTACATCCTTGCCAAAATGGGCATGAATCTCTTCAGGATCAGCAAGGTAGTCCATGATCTGGTCAGAGTCGTTATGTATGGACGTTGAAACTAGCGGACCGCCAATACCTTCGATTAGTTGACGGGTTATCTCACAATTAGGCACTCGGATACCAATGGTTTTTCGGTTGTTTCGGAACAAGGTCGGTACCAAGCTACTCGCCTCCAGAATGTAGGTATAGGGACCTGGCAGATTGGCTTTGAGTAGTTTAAATACTTCTCGGTCGAATGGTTTGGTATATTCTGAAATGTGAGATAGGCTGGAAAGCAAAAAGGAAAATTGAGCCTTTTGTGGTTTAATACCCTTGATTCGACACAACTTTTCGAAAGCCTTTGCTTGGCGAATATCGCATCCCATGGCATAAACAGAGTCTGTTGGGAAGATGATGATGCCACCGTTTTGGAGGCTTTCCACCACTTGTTGAATCCTCCTAGGCTGTGGGTTCTCCGGGTGAATCTCTATAAGCATGATAAATTAATGCTTTAGATGTTGGCTATAAAATATTGAAAAACAGTATAAAATAAAAGTGGGTAAGCTACTTATATCGCACCGCTACAACCGTTTATCCTTGCTTCCTTCCGGATCTGGGGAGGTTCACAGGAGCTGGTCGTATAAGACTTACCCGACACAAAGGTAGCAACACTGGAAGCTATCTGAGTTGATAAACCTCATTTAAAGTTGGTAGTCGTTAGCTTGTTGCCAAGCTTGTGGAATAGCCTCGATGATATCGCTCGCATGCATCGCCTCCATACCTAGTTTTTTTGCGCACAGATCTCCCGCCAAACCATGCAGATAAGCCCCCAGGATTGCAGTCTCTTCCAAGCTGTAGCCTCTCGCAGCCAGGCCGGCTATCAATCCGGTTAAGACATCGCCAGAGCCGCCTTTGGCCATTCCCGCATTGCCTGTTGGGTTTACCCAAATGCGACCCTCAGGGGTGGTTATTTTGGTAAAAGCGCCTTTTAGCAGAATGATACAATTTAGCTTTTTGGATGATGCCTTTTGTTCTTCTAGTCGCTCAAAATCGTTTTGTGTGGACTTTTTAATAAGCCGTTCAAATTCACCCACATGTGGTGTGAGAAGAGTGCCTTTGGGAAGTCGGTTGAGCAGGTTGGGTGACTCGCTTAACAGATTCAAGGCATCTGCATCGGCAACTAGCGGTTTGTCCCAAATTTCTATCAAGTGATGTAATGTTTCTTTGGCTGTTTGACCGGTGCCGATGCCTGGACCAGCTGCTAAGGCTGTGGTTTTTATTGGGATGGCAACAGATGTGTTGTTCTCCCCGTAGCAAATAGTCATGGCCTCAGGAACGGACGATTGGAAAATGGGGTTCTCCGTTTGCGGAACGATCATGGTAATTAATCCGCAACCGCTTCTTAAGCAGGATTTTGCAGCCAATACTCCAGCGCCAGCTTTGCCGGTCCCACCTGCCATGATGGTAGCATGCCCGAACTCACCCTTATGTCCGGATGCAGGCCTATCCTTGATTATACTGCGTATCAGGTCAATACTGACGAGTTCTATTTCGGATTCGAACTGACCAAGCCCTCGGGCGTCTAAACCTATATCCAATACATGAACCTGTCCAATCAACTCCATGTTTTCGGGCATCACCAAACATGGTTTTAGGTATTGAAAAGTTAAGGTATGATTTGATTTAACTACATTATTTATAGATTTTTGAGTAGCTTCATTTGAAGCCATACCTGAAGGTAAGTCGATTGCTATCACAACACATCCAGATGTATTGATTTTTCTGATGGCCTCCGATTCAATGCCTGTCGCAACCCCCTTGAAACCGGTTCCAAAGATGGCATCCACCACTAAGGATTCTTTGGGAGGGGGCGGAACGGTATTATTATTTGTAATAATCTGAATCCTACCTGGGTGTTTTTCGATAAGTCTATTGAGGTTGGATTGGTTGTCTGCGCTTAGTTTGTCTTTGGAATTCAGTAAGATGGCCTTGCAATCTATTTTGTTTTCTGATAGTATTCGCGTGATCGCCAAGCCATCACCGCCATTGTTACCACTTCCACAATAAATTAGAATTGGTTGGTCAACTTGGACGTTTTGTAAGATCCATTTGGCGCACGCTGAAGCAGCCCGCTCCATCAAATCCAGTGATGAAATAGGCTCGTTTAGGATGGTGTAGGTATCCATCAAACGAATTTGTTCAGAATTTAATATTTTCATATATAATTGTAATACAATTAATAAGTGCTTATTAACTAAAGTATTACATTGATATGTGGCTTCGCTTTTTGAAGGTGGTTTTGCAACTCTGTTCCGCTGCCATGAACGGCCATGATGGTGGTGGCACCACTTGATTCCACTAACCTCAACAATTCACCCCAATCGGCATGGTCACTTATTTGCATGTGATGTGTTGCCCTAATGTAAGGTCGTTTCCAGCCGGTGGCAAACATTGTAACAATCCCTGGCCTACCATGAAAACTGGATAGGACCTTGGGGGGTACGATTAAAATCAAATCATTGGTACGCTTGAAGGCATGGTGATCGTAATGTTCCCACTCGCCCAAACCCATGCCGTAGTCCTCATATATTCGATGAAATACTGCTGGCTCGGGATGAACCATGACCTTTCGGTTTGGGAATCGTTCGGTTAATAGTCGTGTGATACGCTGGGACTTTCCCAAGCTGTAGGCACCAACCACCCAAGTGTAACCGGCCCAAGCCTCTAACCGGTCCAGCTCATCCGAGTCACTTGGATGATCGTATTCGGGGTCGGCAAAGGTGGTCTCGGTAATCAAAACATCGCAACGAACAGCTTTGAAAGGCTCGCATGAAGGGTCGTGGGTGGTTTTGAAATCCCCCGTATAGCAGTATCGGATGCCGTTGTGTTCGATCAATGTTTGTGCTGAGCCTAGCATATGTCCAGCGCTATGGAAACTCAATTGTATGCCGTTGATTTGAAACGGTTGTTCCAGTTCAATCGGATGGATGACCGACTTAAGTTTAGAGCCGTATCGGGCATGCATGATGGCTGCTGTTGCGGGCGTACACCAAACTTCGCGATTGGATGGAATTGCATGGTCAGCATGTCCGTGCGATACTACCGCTCTATCAACCCCGCGCTTAGGGTCGAGATGGAAGTCGCCAGGCCAGAAATGCAACCCCTTGGGAGTTTTTTCAATTGGTAACCTTCCCTCCATAACGCTTAAATTATCCTTCCAGCTTATTTAATAACTCCAACAATGCAGGCATTACCGGGGTATGGTCATCGTTTTTGATTACATATTGGCACTTTGCCACAAGCTCGTCTTGGTTCATTTGTCTGGCCATGATATCCAGGATTTCCTTCTCCGAACGCTTGTCGCGTTTCTGCACCCTTTGAAGTCGAACACTTTCGGGAGCTATTACGGCAATCACTTCATCAACCTGCTGGTTGGCTCCACTTTCAAATAAGATGGCTGCTTCTTTGAAAAGTGTCTTTTCGCTGTTATGATTAGCAACCCAATCATCAAACATCCTTCTAACAACCGGATGTAGAATAGTATTCAGTTTTTTCAGCAACATATTGTCCGAAAAAACCTTGGAGGCGATGAATGCACGATTGGCCTTGCCGTTGGAATCATAGGCTTCATTTCCGAGAAGAGCCTTGACTTGTTCAACTACTTCCGATTCATGCTCCAATGCAAAAGATGCCTGGTCATCGGCATTGAAAACAAAATAGCCCATCGTTCGCAGGCATTTCGAAATGGTTGACTTGCCACTTCCGATACCACCGGTTATGCCTACCAAACGGGCCTTCATGGTTCTATCAAATATTCCACCTGCTCGGGTTCGATTCGGAGTCGTTTGGCGAAGGGTGTTTTTTGTGCAACCACAAGCGTTAGCGGTTTACCGTTTGATATTGCTTGGTCAGCATCCGCAACCAGAACAAAGTCCTCGGATTTTATATCACCAAAGGCGGAAAGTTCAGCCTGAAAAACCACTCGAACCTTGGAGGGCAAAACTTTAAGCTTTTTGCTTCCAGCATTCTTTAGCTGCACTGGAACCATGAAAGACCCTTCTGTGAACTCCCCAACCGGGATGTTGACTTGTACATTGGTGTGCGATTGCAAAACCCCTTTGGGTAGGCTTTTTTTGATTTCCAAATCTTCAGAAATGGATTGGAATACATCTTGCTTGATAAGCATTACTGTTTCCACATTGTTTATCAGCTTCAATTGAGCCGGTGGTCCAGATATCTGGATACTGTCGGGGATAATTGTCGCACTAGTTGTAGAATCGAACCTGTTCCTGAAACGAATGTCGAGCTTGGCAATTACCGGGATCTTTTTAGACGTCTCGCTGATTATGCCCGGGGCAATCCACTCGGGTTCCACTTTGTAAGGCATTGGGTCGTCGGGCAACTGACTAATTAGGGAGAGCGACCGGATACTTATTTTTCCAATGGAACTGGAATCGCTTTTGCCGAGATCAATTATGAGCGAATCGGGCATCTTACGAAACGCCAGATACAACATATCCCATCCGCTACCTTGGTAATGGAATGTAGCCTCGCGAGGAAGCTCACCAACTAATCGAGCATTGAACGGGGTGTTGTGGTAGGCGAGAGGTAGCGTGTAGTCGGTGGTAAATGTGCCGGTAAGTGTAGTTGCAAGCCATGCAGTTGATGAAATGATCAGGCATATCACAAACACCACCATCTTCCTGTTGGGCTTCAGTCTGCCGACAGGATTTTGGTTTGATTGTTCCGATGCCGTTTTCTCAGCCATCGATTCTCAGTTTTCCACGATTGGTGGAGCAGAAACGGATTATTTCTTGGGACCTTCGGTGCGGTCGCGGTAAGCTTTTGTAGCCTCGGCAGATACAGCACTTTTTTCCAGTCTAACCTTAACGTTGGAGTCGATCTCAACCAGGAAAGTGGTGTCTGCAATTTCTGCAATACGGCCGTGTATTCCACCGATGGTAACAATCTTGTCACCTTTCTGAAGCGTTTCCTTGAATTGGCGCTCCAGCTTTGCTTTCTTCATTTGCGGACGAATCATGAAGAAATAAAAAATCACAACGATGAGTAAGATCATCATGAGGTTGGCCAATCCACTTGGCTGACCTTGAGCTTGCAATAGGATGAAGAGTAGGGACATGTTATTATCTGATTATGGTTATTTTTTACTTTGGATATCGGCACTTATTTTCAAAACCTTGGTGTTGGGCTCTGTATTGGCAATCAGGGTAACCGATTTTGTGGTCATTCCTGATTTGCCAGAACTGTCAAATGTGACATTTACTTCACCTTCTTCACCTGGGGCTACGGGTGTTTTAGTGTATTCGGGAACAGTGCATCCGCATGAGGCTGATGCATTAGAGATCACTAGCGGAGCGTTACCCGTGTTTTTGAACTTAAACGTATAGGAAACCTTCTCACCTTCAGTGATTACTCCGAATTCGTGGTTGTCGGTCTCGAATTCAAATACTGGCAGGCCTCCAGTAGGAGTGGCAGCACTATCGGCAGAGGCATTGTTATTGACAACTTCGGGAGAGATGACTTCTTCTTTGCCTTCATTAGGCGAGCCGCATGACCACATCATTGTGGATGCTAGTGCAGTGAGCAGGATGAATTTGGTTGTTTTCATGATTCAATGATGTTATTGTCGTTTGCAAATTACAAAACAGAAAATTACAGCATTATTCGATAAGTCCGCGTCCTGTCTTAGTTACAGCTCCCGATTCGCGCAGATCGATAACTAGCTTATCAATTACGCCATTGATAAACGCTTTGCTCTTTGGTGTGCTATAGTCTTTGGAGATATCAATATACTCGTTGATCGTAACCTTTACAGGGATGCTAGGGAAGTTCAAGATTTCACAGAGTGCCATCTTCAGCAGAATGACGTCGATGAGTGCTATACGGTCAACCTCCCAGTTTTTAGTACGTTCAGACACCAGCTTCTCATATTCATTATCATGATGGACGGTCTCTGTGAAAAGCTTTTCCATGAACTCTCGGTCTTCTTCTTCATCCCTGAACTCGGCCATCAATTCATAAGCTCCTTTTTTATCGGGATGTGCCACTTTGATGGTTTTCAGAACCATGCTGTTGACCAGTTCCAAAGCTTCTGCCCACCATAGGTTTTGCTCCTCCATCGAGTTGGTCATGGGTTCGGAACTTGAGATCACATCTTTGAAAATGAAGGTGCAAAATTCGATGTCCTCACGCTCCGTATGAGAGCCTTTAGAAACATAATTCCGGTATTCTTCTTTTTGCCTGAGTTGATGATACACTTTGCGAATCAGGTCTGTATCCTTGGTGGGTGGAATTTTACGCGAACTGATCAGCTTTTGAAACGATTCCTTCTTCAGGAAGTCAATGAACATGTTATCCTTAAGATATGATAAATGTTCATATTCAGCAGCGGTCATGCGTGGAGGCAAATCGGCCATGTAACGCTCTTCCTCATCAGCCACCTCGATTAAAAGCTGCAACAAGTATAGGTAAAGGTCGTAACTCCTGGAAGTGCCTTTGAAAAGGTTGTCAACCGAGGTCTTGAGGCTACGCTCTTCTGTTTGGTGCCAAGCATACAGGGCTTGCATGACACGAATCCTCAAATGCCTTCTGCTTAGCATAACTTAAATTGAATGGGTTGAAAAAGAAAATTCACTCTTACATTCCTAACTTCACTCGTCCGATATCGGCAATGCGCTTTTCAGCCATCCGGGTTGCGGCCAGGTAGGTAGGGATGTTTTCAGTTGCGGCTTTGCCATGGATATCGAGTGTATAGTCGAATATCTTTTCAGTTTGCTGCAAGGCTCTTTCGCGATTGTAACCTGTAAGCTCAGAGTAAACATTGATCAATCCTCCGGCGTTGATAAGGAAATCGGGAGCGTATATGATTCCTTTTTCGGATAGCATTTTTCCATGCACCGCTTCTTCAGCCAATTGGTTGTTGGCTGCTCCGGCAACGATAGCGCATTTCAAACGATTGATGGTGTCGGAATTCAATGTGGCACCTAGGGCACATGGAGCATAGATGTCCATGTCCATATCGTAGAAATCAGTGGAGGAAAGCACCTGTGCACCTGTGTCGGAAGATACTTTCTTCAACTGGTCATCATTGATATCGATGATGGAAACCTTAGCTCCTTCTTTGGTAAGTAACTTAACCAAGTTCTCGCCCACATGTCCGACACCTTGCACCACAACCTTTTTTCCGTTGAGGCTATCATTCCCCCAAAGGTGTTTGGCGGAGGCTTTCATTCCCATGTAAACACCATAAGCTGTAACAGGCGAAGGATCGCCGCCACCGCCCATGGATTCAGGTAGGCCGGTAACATGACGCGTCTCCATGTGAACATACTCCATATCCTTTGTGGAAGTGCCCACATCTTCGGCAGTGATATATTTTCCGCTGAGGCTGTTCACGAACTTTCCGAAGCGACGGAACAGCGGCTCAGATTTATCTTTTTTTGAATCTCCGATAATTACGGCTTTGCCACCTCCTAGGTTCAATCCGCTGATGGAGGCCTTGAAAGTCATGCCTCGCGACAAGCGCAAAACATCTTGAAGCGCTTCGGCTTCGGTGTTGTATTTCCAAAATCGGGTACCACCCAAGGCTGGGCCCAAAACTGTATTGTGAATAGCAATTATGGCTTTTAATCCAGTCTCGTGGTCATGGCAAAAAACCACCTGCTCGTGACCTGCATTTAACATGGGTCCGAACACTGAATCCTGCTTGGTCGTTGCCTCCTTATATTCCTTTACCTCGATCATCTTAGTGAGTAATGAATTGGTTGATAATCAGAAATTTAAACGACCTACTGGACGTCCTCAAATGCAAATTTACAACATTTTAAGTTAAGGGTAAATCAACCCGATTTAGCAAGTATTGAGTTGAACAGGTAAGGTGGATTCAGCCGTTATCAAAGACCCATGATCAACCTCACAAAAAGCAGGAAAATCCATGCTAGGAATGCCGATACAGGAATAGTCAGCACCCACGCCCAAACCAGTTGGAAAGTAACCCCCCATCTCACGGCCGATATACGCTTTGTCAGTCCTACCCCAATAATGGAGCCTGTTATGGTATGTGTAGTCGAAACAGGAATGCCTTTGATGGTTTCACCACCAATTTGCCATGGGAATTTAAGACCTTCGGTAAAGAATAGTGTTACTGCTCCAGCAGTTTCGGCAGCCACGCCTTCAAATGGAGTTACCTTGGTGATTTTACTACCCATGGTCTTTACAATCTTCCATCCACCACTCATGGTGCCCAATGCAATGGCAGAATAACATGCCAATGGTACCCATGTTGGTAGCTCTTTCATGCTGGAAATGTCTCCATTTGCAATCAAGGCCACTCCGATAATTCCCATCACTTTCTGAGCGTCATTACCACCATGTCCGATCGAGAAAGCTGCAGACGATAATAGTTGCAGACGTTTGAATACAAGGTTCGATTGGGAGTTATTGAGACTACTGATTAATAGGGTCGCAATTCCAATTACCACCACAATCAATCCTAACAACAACCACTTGAAATTGGCGCCGTGGAAAATCACTTTTAGCCAATAGTTTTCAAAATTGTTTTTGAGGTTTGAGCTGTCATATCGTTCGCTGGGGTCTGAACGGTCGCTGATACGGTGTGTTTCCGCTATGATGGCACCGGAGTCAACTTTCGCCAAGGAGGAAGATATTTTTGAAGTCAGTTCTTTGTTCTCTTCGGTCTCACCAGATTTTTTCAAAAAATCCGTGCGAACAATAAATAGGGTTCCGGATTTATCTGGGTTACCCAGGCTGTCTTTTCCAACCGTAACTACTGGGGCAAACTCCTTTGATTCCGCGTTCTTGAAAGTCAAAGCTTTTTTGATATCATCCTTGCTCGTTTTTTCGGAAAGTTTTAGCGTGTAGGAACTTCCGCCGTTAAAATCCTTTTTGAATTCCAAAGCGTTTCCTACGGCCCAGCATACACCAATGATTATCAGCAGCGACACCACTTTCATCCATTTGGCTTTTCGGAAGGCGTTCAGGAACCATAGTGAAATGATATATGACATGATCATACCTGCTACTGGGGCAACAACGATGAAAATCACAGTAGCCCAAACGACTCCCGAATGGATAGCTTCGAATCCATAGGCGGCTAAAAAAGCTCCTCCAAATCCGCCAATCAAAGTATGCGATGATGAAGATGGAATGCCGTACCACCAAGTGATTAAGTTCCATGATATTGCAGCTAAAAGTCCAGCCAATATCATCGGCAACGGGTTCATATCAGGCGTTGTGAAGTCCTCTTGCACGGTTTTGGAAATGGTGTTCGCGACACTGTGGTCCTTGAAAATGAAGAATGCAACGAAGTTGAAAAATGCAGCCCACACAACAGCCGCTGCGGGTGAGAGCACCTTAGTAGATACTATCGTGGCGATGGAATTTGCGGCGTCGTGAAAGCCGTTGATGAAGTCAAACAGCAGCGCCAGGAAAATAACGATGATTAGTGTGGTGAACATGCCAGCTGTTATGCCATTTTTACAATGATGGATTCAATCACATTGGCCGCGTCTTCGCACTTGTCGGTGGCCGTCTCCAAAGCTGAAAGGATTTCCTTCATTTTAATAATGTGGACCGCATCCTTTTCATGGTCGAATAATTGGGCAACAGCGTGGTCGAAAATGTCATCAGCATGGTTTTCTATGCTGTTGATGCGGACCAAGGCATCGGTGATGTCGCGCATTTTTTTCATGTTCTTCATCTCTAGAACGGCGCTTCTTAATTCCCTTGTTGAGGTATGTATCAACTCAGCGAGTTTTATTATGTCATGGTTCATATCATGAACCTTATAAAGCTCAATCCTTTTAGATGACCCATGGATGTAATCCAATACATCATCTATGGAGCTAACAAGCCTATGTATATCCTCTCTGTCGAAAGGGGTTATGAAGTTCTTACCTAACTCGATGAAAATCTCGTGTGTGATTTCATCTCCAATGTGCTCAATTCGTTCTATCTCACGAAACCATTTTTGTCGCTCCTCCTCAGTTGTTGATTTTACCAATTCAGAAATGGCATTGCCCCCCTCCAAAAGGTTGGTTGCAGCTTTATCGAACAACGGGAAAAAGAGTCGGTCTTGGGGTACGAAATACTTGAGGAAGGGGATAGACATGCCTTAGTAGTTGAAATGTTAAACCAATGTTAATAGAACCGCCAAAAGTAGCTTTAGTATTTTAATGTAAAATCAAACTCTGATTTTTTTAATGTATTGTTTATCAGTGTTTAGCGTGTAGAGGGGTTTTATGCTTAATGAGACACTTGTCACATTCCAATCAGCAAATTGCTATTACATTTGCGGCGTTATGGTTAACAAGGGCAACAAAGTTTACAGCGTATTCAACAACAAGTGTCCACGCTGCCACGAAGGGGATTTTTTTGTGAATAAAGGTTCCTTCAATTTCAGGGGGTTCTCAAAAATGTATGAGAATTGTGAAAAATGCGGACTATCCTACGAACAGGAGCCAGGTTATTATTTTGGTGCCATGTACGTCAGCTATGCTATCAATGTAGCCATCATGGTTTCCGTTTGGGTGGCTTTTTTGGTTTTGGCAGGGAGTGAATTCAATGTGTGGTGGATGATAGCCGTTTCAATAGTTTTAGGTTTAGCTCTAACCCCATTGACATTTAGGCTAAGTCGCCTAAGTTGGATCAACTTTTTTGTCAAATACCGAGGTTTGGAAAAATGAATCTTCGGTTATTTGATTTGTATCCTAAGCTTTGAATTGCCTTTGCCAAGGTCATTAGGCAGCACCTGGTAAGGCGATACCGTCAAAAGTTCCAAATTACGTAGATCACTCAAGCTCTCGGGAAGTCTGTTGTCATTGCAGCAGCCAGAGACATCCAGCTCAACTAGGCTTTCTAGCCCACCAATCCAATCAGGTAACGGGTCTTCGATGGAATTCCTTCCAATTACCAGAAACTTGAGTTTTTTCATTCCCTGGATGGTTGATGGCAGCGATCTAAGGTCGTTGTCGGATAAATAGAGCTGCTCCAGGTTTTTCAATGCACCGATCGAGGGTGGGAGCGACTTCAAATTGTTATTTCGCAAATCGAGCACCTCGAGCTCCAGCATCCCTGTAAAGGCATCTGGTAAATGCTCCAATTGGTTGAATCGTAGATCTAGCTCTTTGAGGGATGGCAGGTCCATGGCATTGGAATCCACGTGAACCAATTCGTTTGATTTGAGCGATAACTTTTTTAACGAGTCCATTCCTCCAATAAAGGACGGTAAGGTGTCGATTTGGTTTTGGAATAAAATCAGTTTTTCGAGTTGTCGGTTTTGCGCCAATTCAATTGGTACACTTTTCAATTCATTCCTCGATAAGTCAATGTTTCTGTTTTCGACTCTGCCGCGCTGCTTTTCAGCCTCTGAGCTGACATGGCATCCTAAAAAAGGAAGCAATATAATAAAATGCAGTGTTTTCTGAATGCGTGACACTCCATTAAAAATATAATATCGATTAGTTCTCATCATGCCTAGGGCAAATCTAACTAATTTGGCAGCCTTTAAGGAAATTCTGTGCAACCATCCGTTCAACCCCTATACAGACTCAACAAATACTTCGTCAAGTACAAGTGGAGGTTTTTGGGTGGGGTCTTTTTTGTGGCTATTTCCAACATGTTCGGCATTATTCCAGCCAAGCTTATTCGCTACGCGATGGACGCGGCCAGTATGCAAATCGATTGGCATCGATTAACCAAGGGTTACAGCTTACATGAGTTAGTGGCCGATTCCATTTCTTTCAACCTGTTGGTTTTTGCTCTGTTGGTTCTAATAATGGCCTTGCTAAAAGGCTTTTTCATGTTCTTGATGCGTCAAACGATCATTGTTGCTTCGAGGTATGTGGAGTACGATATGAAGAACGAGATCTATGAGCATTATCAGAAACTAGATTATGCATTTTACTCCAAAAACAGTACGGGCGATTTAATGAATCGCATCAGTGAAGACGTGGGGCGCGTACGCTCCTACATCGGGCCTGCAGTCATGTACACGGTGAACTTGGGCGTAACCATGTTGCTTGTGATTGCGGCCATGATACAAGTTAATCCTACTCTTACTTTAATGACCTTATTGCCGCTTCCTATACTGTCCTTTGTTATTTACCGGGTGGAGCGCATCATAAACCGAAAAAGCGAGCGGGTACAGGCAGGGCTTTCCGACATGTCGACCTTTGTTCAGGAATCCTTTTCGGGGATTCGAGTGCTCAAATCCTATGCTGCAGAAAAACAGATCGAACGTGATTTTTCAAAGCAAGCGAACATTTACAAGGATGCATCCATGGAATTGGTTCGAACCAACGCCTTGTTTCATCCTTCTTTGGTTTTATTAATAGGATTAAGCACCATTATCACCATTGCTGTAGGCGGCTACATGGTTATGGAAGGCCGTATAACTCTAGGTAATATCGCCGAGTTCGTCATTTATGTGAACATGCTTACGTGGCCTGTTGCCGCGTTGGGATGGGTAGTCTCGTTGGTTCAGCGGGCTTCTGCTTCGCAGCAAAGGATAAACGAGTTCTTGGATACCAAACCTGCAGTCGATCCTGATTCCGGAAATGAAATCGATTTCAAAGGGGAAATTGAGTTTAAAAATGTGTCTTTCAGTTATCCTAATACTGACATTGAGGTGCTTAAGGATGTTTCATTTCGAGTAAGTTCTGGTAGATCTTTGGCAATCACAGGAGGGACGGGTTCGGGCAAGTCAACTTTGGCGCTTTTGATGATGCGTTTTTGTGATCCTTCTAAAGGTTCGGTTTTAATAGATGGCAACGACTTGCGCAATGTGTCTTTGGGGTCCTACAGGAGTCAAACCGGATTTGTCCCCCAAGAGGTCTTTTTGTTTAGCGAGTCGGTGGCAGATAATATTGCATTCGGACTTAATATTGAAGGAAATGGCGCAAAAGTCCGGACCATGGTGGAGGCTGCTGCGGATGCAGCCTGTGTCTCATCCGATATAAAATCTTTTCCAAACGGCTATGAGACGATGGTAGGGGAGCGGGGGATTACTTTGTCGGGCGGACAAAAGCAGCGTATTTCTTTAGCCAGGGCGCTTATTCGAAACCCAAGGTTGCTCGTTCTAGATGATTGTTTGTCTGCAGTGGACACCCTCACTGAGGAGAGGATTTTGGATTCGTTGGAGCGCAATTTGAAGGATAAGACCTCTATTTTGATCAGCCACAGAATTTCCACAGTAATGTCGGCCGACGATATCTTGGTACTCGACCAGGGACGGATTATTGAGCATGGAACCCATTCGGAATTGATGAATAAGCGTGGGTTTTATTTTGAAATGTTTGAAAAACAAAGGATTGAGGAGTCGCTGAAGGGGTGATATCTGTTGTTGATTACTTCCTCACAATTTAGCCATTGGCTTTGCCAAACTGTTGTTTTTCTTTTAGCTTTGTCTCAAACCAATACGATTTACATGGCTGAATTTGACAGTAATGACCAACCAAGCGATTTGTTTGCCAAGGCGGTTAGAGCAGGTAAACGGACCTACTTTTTCGACGTAAGATCTACTAGGAACAACGACTATTATCTAACCATCACTGAGAGCAAGCGTCGTTTTTCTGAAGGTAGCGACAGACCTTTTTTCGAGAAGCATAAGATTTTCCTTTATAAAGAGGATTTTGAAAAGTTCATAGAGGGTTTGCAAGACGCTATTGATTACATCAAAGCCAATCTGCCTGAAGATACCAGGCAGCCAGGAGGGGATAACCCTCAAGGTGGCTCAGGTTCAGGGTCGGGTGATTTCTCGAATGTGAATTTCGAGGATTTATAGTTCTGTATATCCAAATTTGAAAGCAACGTAATTCAAGGCAGATGCGTCTTGAATTCGATTTAAGGTTAATTGAATCACTCTACTCAATCAGTTTCATACGTAACCACAAACAAACCAAGAACATGTTGAAAAAGTCGCTGCTGTTGTTGACAGGTTTTCTAGGCCTATTCCAAATTGATGTTAATGCCCAGGCTCCATGTATTGGCTCTCAGTCAATGACCGCAAACCCTGCACCTGCTGGAAACAACACTTATGTTGTTGGCACAACGGTGACGTTCTGCTATACACTTACTAACTATGCCCAATCGGGTGCTGATTGGATTGCTGGTTTCGCAATTACACTAGGACCAGGTTGGGATCCAACATCCCTTACGCCTTTAACCCCTCCAAACAGTTGCGACGGACAGGGCGCCTGGGATTGGTATACATCATGTACCGGAACCGCATCAGGTACTACTTGGGGTCCTGGATTTTATTACGATACGCCCGCAGGCAGCCCCAACTTCGCTGCAGATGGTATCCCAGGAAACAACTTCGGTGATAATTGTCAGAATAGCTCATGGGACTTTTGTTTCACAGTAACTGTTGGACCTTGCGCTTCAGCAAGTAATGCTCCTTTGAATATCGGTATTCAAGCTTTATCCGACTATCAAGCCGGTTCTTGGGGTAACAACGCTTGTTTCGATCCTCCCTTCACGGCTCCTGCACAGTGGCCCAATGGTGTTCCTTCGGCGCAATGTAACTGCGTGCTTATCGTTCCAAATATCACAATCACCAACGTTTCTTGCGGAAGCCAAAACAATGGAGCCGTTACAGTATTCCCTCAAGGAGTAGCTCCTTATTCTTACCAATGGAGCAATGGTGCCACCACACAAACAATCTCCAACTTGGCTCCTGGTATCTATACTTGTACAGTTACTGATTCAACGCAATGTACCAAGACTGTTACTGTGCCGGTTTCCGGTGCGCAGCCTATCGTGTTGAATGAAACGGTAACCGGAAATGTTTGCGATAACGCTAGTGGAACAGTAACCTTGGCGCCAACCGGAGGCTCTGGACAAAACTTTACATACCTATGGAGCAATGGAGCAACCACACCCAGTATTTCAGGTTTAGCGGGTGGGACATACACAGTCACTGTAACTGATTCCAATGGATGTACCCAATCCGGTTCTTTCAATATCAATACTGTTGTGCCAGTCACTGTGAGCTCTGGAGGAAACCAAAGCACCTGCAGCGGCGATCCTGTAACAATCGCTGGTGTTCCGAGTGGTGGAACGTTACCGTATAGTTACACATGGAGTAACGGTGCTATTAGCGGGGCCCAATCTGTCAATCCATCAAGCACCACCGTTTATACCTTGACTGTTACGGACGCCAATGGCTGTTCGTCTCAAGCTTCAGTCACCGTAGATGTGACTCCTTATCCATCACTATTGGTAAGTCAGGATGTGGATATATGCTATGAGGCTTCTATACAACTTTCGGCCAGCGGTGCTACAACCTATAGTTGGTCACCTTCTGCAGGATTAAGCGATCCCAATATCGCCAACCCGACTGCCAATCCATTAACGACCACTACTTATGTAGTAACAGCAGCCAACGGAAGCTGTGTTGCCACCGATTCGGTTACCATTACCGTGCTACCTGAAATCATTCCTTCATTCGTTCCCGATACGATACAAGGTTTTACTCCGTTCACCGTGAACTTCAGCAACACCTCATCCGGCGCCAATACATATAATTGGTCCTTTGGAGATGGAAACACGTCGTCCGATCAGAACCCAACTCACGTTTACGAGACCATGGGAGAATATACCGTTCTACTGACAGCCACTAATGCACTCGGATGCTCAGATACGGTTTCCTTCTCGTACATCATTGTCGATTCATTCTCCAGCTTGTTCATCCCAAACATTTTCACACCCAACGGCGACAATCTGAACGATACTTTTCACTTTGATGAATTGGCTATCGTTGAAATCTCCTGCACCATTTTCAACAGATGGGGTAAGGAGGTTTATTCCTGGAATGAGTTGGATTCCGGCTGGGATGGTAAATCATCTGATGGAACAGTGCTTCCTGAAGGTTCTTACATCTACGTTGTTAAGGCAACAGGTATAGAGGGAAAAACCTATGATCTAAGCGGGTTTTTCCAGCTTGTAAGGGGTAAGTAAAGCCTGTAACATTATTTCTTGAGCTAGCCTCCTCATTTGCAACGATAAATTTTTTCGTTGCTTGCAAAACTTTTTGCGGGTTGTTAATAAATTCTTTCAAACTGCTTTTGTAAAGTTTAAAGAAATATTACTTTTCGGTCACGAAATTGTAAAAACTAGGTTGCTTACTCATGCCATGTTTGAGTTTACAATGATTGATTCAGGGGTTTAACCAAACTACATTCTTGCAGGATGCGTCAGCTTAAAATCACCAAATCCATCACAAACAGGGAGAATGCCTCCCTTGAAAAGTATTTGCAGGAAATCGGCCGCGAAGGCCTTATCACCGCCGAAGAGGAGGTGAAACTTGCTCGCAAAATCAAACAAGGCGACCAATGGGCGCTGGAGAAGCTAACAAGGGCCAATTTGCGCTTTGTGGTCTCTGTGGCCAAGCAATACCAGAACCAAGGCCTTAGTCTGCCTGATTTGATTAATGAAGGTAATCTCGGCCTGATCAAAGCCGCAAAACGGTTCGACGAGACCCGAGGCTTCAAATTCATTTCCTATGCTGTTTGGTGGATTCGTCAATCCATCATGCAGGCTCTGGCCGAACAATCCAGGATAGTACGTTTACCCATCAACCAACTGGGCTCCGTAAATAAAATCAAGAAGGCATTTTCGGCCTTAGAGCAGAAATACGAGCGCGAACCTAGTAACAGCGAGATTTCCGAGGCACTGGAACTCCCAGAAGAGAGCGTGGCAAACACCTTGAAGATTTCAGGAAAGCACGTAAGTATGGACGCACCCTTTGTTGTCGGCGAAGAACATAGCCTGCTGGATGTTTTGGAAAACCCTGATGCACCTTTGGCAGATGGGTTTCTAATGAACGAGTCGCTCAATCAGGAAATCAACCGTTCACTATCAACCCTCACTCAAAGAGAGAGTGACGTAGTCAAGTTGTTTTATGGAATCGGTTGCAACCACAGTTTGACGCTGGAGGAGATTGCTGACAAATTCGACTTGACCAAAGAGCGTGTTCGTCAAATCAAGGAGAAGGCTATCCGTAGGCTGAGACATAATTCCCGCAGCAAGCTGCTTAAATCTTACTTGGGCTGATTCCAAGCGCACGTAATAAAGCTTCTTTTATTTCCTCTTGCCCGAAGGGTTTTGTAAGTACCTCTTGGATACCAGAATCCTTTGCTGCCAACAAATCCAATTCATCTGCATAACCGGTTAGGGCTAAAATTGGTATGGTTGAAAAGGGTGTTTTATCCGACATACGGATGCTTTTGGCCAATTCGAAGCCGCCCATTATTGGCATTTGGATGTCAGTTAAAACAACATCGAATTTTTCTTGCTGCTGGAGTTTTTCCAATGCATGGATGCCATTGTCGGCAGTAGTAACATTGCAACCAAGTTTCTCAATCATTTTTGTCATTAGCATTTGATTGATCTTGTTGTCTTCAACCATAAGGATTTTTATATCCATTAACGGCGAATCCTTGCTCATGGATTGGAACCAGGATTGATGCGAACGCCAATCAATTCTATCAATCTTTCGCTGGCAGCTGCAGGGTTGTAAATGGAATTGCGTACGTCTCCTCTGTTGTCACTGACTCCAGACTTGGAAAGCGATTCCCCTGCGGGAACCTCAGTCAACTTCAATTTGCCGGAGTCAAAATACGAACGCAAGGCACCGTTGTTGTACGAACGCATATAGTTCAACAGACTCGATATGCGTCTTCTTGAGAGATTCACATTGTAGGCGGTCTCAGCCAATGGACTGGCTCGTCCTCTGATTTCCAACTCCAATACTACGCCTGCTTTCATGGCTTTTTCAACCTTGCCACAAAATCCATTTAACATGTTCCATGAATAAGTTACCGTATTGGTGAAAAATGAATCTATTTCAGAATCGGAAACCTTTCTCTCTTTTTTTCCATCAGCATAATTTTCCTTGTAATCAGGGATGCGTGCAATATAGTCTCGATAAAGCCTGTCATAGCTTTTGTTTGTGGTAATTGCCAAAGTACGTTTGTCAGGCTCGTCATTATCGAAATACAGGCTCAGTGGAAGAAAATCCTCATAATATTCTTGGTTGATGGGGTCGGCCTTCAAAATGGAATCCACTTTTTGTGTATCAACAACCTCTACAATCAGAGTGTCGGTTTTTAATGGTTCATGGTAGTAAATATCATAGCAACAAGTCTTGCTCGCTATGTATAGTGATCCTTTACGATTCGATGTTAAAGTTCCCTTGTCGTCATGGTTATTGATGGTGAAGTAAACATCGTTTTGGCTGGTGTTATAACCTTTACCAATGTTTTGGGGATTTAATAGGACTCCATTCTCTCTCTGGCTTTTGAAGATGTCCATTCCCCCTAAACCGGCATGACCATAACTGCTAAAGTACAAGACACTGTTTCTGGTATCCATGTAGGGCGTCATCTCATCGTCGAAAGTGTTGATGACCTCACCCAGGTTGACCGGGTCTGAAAAACGCATGTTCGCATCGAAATCGCTTTTCCAGATATCCATTTTACCAAATCCTCCAGGCCTATCTGAAGCAAAATACAAAGTGTATCCTTCGGCACCCCGAGCCTCAATGGATGGTTGAGTCGTGGTGTAACCGCTATCTGAATTCACAGCACCACTGATAGGCTCGGGTTTCGACCACCTGCCTGAATTGAGTTTACTGTAATATAACCGGCATGGCCGTTTACCATCTTGTGTATCCTCACAACGGGTAAATATCACCAGTCGATGATCCGGACTGAATCCGGCATTCCCATTGTGCAAGGGAGGATCATTTACCATGGCTGCAATGGGAGCAGGTTTTTTCTTCGGCTTGACACCTCCTTCCGACTTAAGTATTCGCGAAACGAAGTAAGGCTTTTCCTTTTTCTCTTTTGGCTCATAGATGAAGCGGAGCGATGCGTAGTACATCACTGAATCACCCGAAATGCTGGCGCCGAAATCTGAGAATTTGGAATTAACCTCGCTTCCGGCATTCACTACTGAGGCTTTCAAAGACTGCTTATCCAAAGCCAGCACTTGTTCGCAGTATCCTGATTCGGTTTTTGCCTTTATTGCGAAATAGCTCGAGTCTTGGGCATGTTTAGCCGCATAATCACCAAACAGGCGGCAAGCAGTTCCATAATCGGCGTTGTATTTTTTCATCTCTGCCAGATAAAAAAGTGCCAAAGGGTAAGTGTTCGTTTTGTCGCTCCCGAACACTCTGGCATACCAAGCCTCTGCCTTCTCATAATCCTTGTAAAGTCTGCAAGCCTCAGCCATACGGTAATCCAAAGCCACATCACCCGTTTCAAATTCCAAGGCTTTCTTGTAGTATTCTATAGACTCGGAATATCGCGCTTCGCTGAATGCCTCATCACCCGCCCGCAACCATGCATTGAATGTTTGTGAATAGGAATTGCTAAGCCCAGTGAAAAACACTACGAAAAGCACAGCGATATGGTAAAACCTGTATTTCAATACAACGGACATGGAGGCTTGATGCCGGTGAATTTCACTTTTTTGATGATGTAAGAGAGGGACAGTTCATAACCGCCACGGCTATTACTGGCGCGGTCCAGATCGCTAGTGTTCACATCATAGGAGATTCCCAATCTAAGAGAGTTGTATAGGAGTCCCACGTAAGGGATCACAGCATCCCCCGACCTGAGCCAAGCGCCTGCGGCAAAAGCATAAGTGCGTCCCGGAAGTTCACTCAACATGTACTGTGCCGATGTTCCAAAAGTGAGTTCATTGTTTCCGCCTTGTGTCATCCAAAGAGCTGAAGGTTGTAACTGTAGCTTGGCAGATAACGGAACCACTAACGATAAATGGTTTTGCATTCGTGGAAATAATCGCACTTTAGTGCTGAAGAATCCATCGTTAGGGCGGTTCAAATGTTGTACGGAAGAGCCTAAGCCGATTGTTAGTCCTTCTTTACTTCTGTAAACGTATTGGAATCCTAAACCTATATCCATATAGGCATGGTTGTTATTGTCGAAATTCTCGGTGTTGCCAAGCGACGGGTTGAATATGTCTCCATCGTATTGCTCATCAAAAGTCAATGCGCCATAATCTATGCTTCGTAGTGCAACCCCCAATTGCAGTCCGCCACCTATGAAATGCATAGAGTCCTTATCAATCGAGCGAGTCAGTGAGATGTTCCCCATCAGCGAATTGGTCCCCATCTTAGAATCACCGGCTTGATCATTATTGAACACAAATCCTGTTGCAATGCGTGAGCGGTTAGACGAAAGAGCATTCAAAGACGACTCAAATGAGCCTGAAAAGCCGATGAAGGGTGTTGTTACTGATTTCCATTGGTTGCGATGGTTGGCAACAAATCGATAATCACCATCGAAGAATCCGGTGTTTGCGGGATTCAAGTTCAACGGACTTGCTCCAAACTGCGACCAATGCGGATCTTGCGCTTGCGCGGATGGGCTTATCCCCGCAAGGGAAATAAACAACACAGTGCAAAAAGCAAGTGTCAGATGTGGTATGTTAATCGTTAAGCTTCTCATCTGATCAGGCTAATGTTACCCTTCTTGAAGAAGCGTTGGTTGTCGAAGCAAACCGCATCCAGATAATAAACATAGACAGCAGGAGTGGCGGCTTTGCCCTCGTAGGTTCCATCCCAGCCTATGGAGGGGTCATTGGTCTCGAACACCTTTTCGCCCCATCGATTGTAGATTCTAAAAACCAACTCGCGAATCGTATTGCCTCTGACAAATACTCGGTCGTTGTTTTGGTCACCGTTGGGTGTAAAGGCGTTTGGAACGAATATTTCAGGCTCCTCGCATATGACAACTTCAACAACAACGGTCACGGTGTCTGTGTTGCTACAACCCAAAGGATCTGTCATAGTCACCAGGTAGGTAGTGGTTTGCGCGGGAGATGCCGTAGGATTGGCAATGTTGGGGTTGCTCAAGCCTTGTGTAGGACTCCAGCTGTATGTCGGCACTCCAATCGCATTGGTTGTTGTGCTCAAGTTTACGGTTTGTCCCACGTAAATGGTGTCCTCCGAAACAGTGGCATCCACATCTGGAACGAATGATTCGAAGAGCACATCCACCGTATCTGAAAGCGTTGAGCAACCGTTGGCATCTGTTATTGTGGCTTGATAACTTCCCACACAAAGGTTGCCGATGCTACTTCCCGTTTGCTGTTGTGGATCGTTCCAAGTTATGTTGAAAGGACCAGTGCCTCCAGAAACGTTTACGCTCGCTGTTCCTATACATGCACCATTACAATAGGCTGATGTTGCGCTGGCTGTAGCAACCAATGGCGCAGGACTATTTACATTTACTTGTTGAGAAGAAGTGCATCCGATTGCGTCGGTGACTATTACCGTGTAGGTTCCAGCGCATAGATTGGTTGCGATCGGTACTGGTTGCGAGCTGGGGTCATTCCATTGAAAAGAATAAGGCGCAACACCATTGCTTGCCACCGCTACCGCAATTCCGTTGCAATCATTGAAACAGGAAACAGACGATGCAGAAGTAGTCAATGTAACATTTGGTGGAATGGTGATAACACGAGATATTGTTTCCACACAGCCTAAGGCTGAAGTTGCAGTGAGAGTTACAGTGTAATTGCCAGGGCCGGGAAAATTGTGGCTCGGGTCTGTGGTGTTTACCAATGGACTACCATCGCCAAAGTTCCAAGACCATTGAGTGGTTACACCACTGGCGGTATTTGATGAGTCGTTGAATGACACCAGGTAGGAGCAAGAGTTCAAACTGAATCCAAAGTCTGCCACATAATCAGGTAATATGGTAACGGTGCCGACGGTGGTGTCGGAGCATCCTGGATTGAATGAAGAGAAAGCCACGAGAGTAACTGCATATGTTCCTGTGTCTGGATAGGTGTAGGATGGATTGATGGCGTTTGAAACGTCGTTAGTGGTGGTTGGGTCACCGAAATTCCATTGATAACTTGAGGCTCCAAAACTGTTATTGGAGAATTGTACGGTGTTGCTACCACAAATTAAAGAGGGTGATTGCAACGCCGCCACCACCAAGGAAGGGCATGCCACCACATTCAATTGGTAATCGCGCCGCGTGGTGCTGAGCAATACACCGTTTCGGTATTCCCTTACGCAAACGCCGATTACAAATTGGCCAATCGTATTGGGTGTGGCGGTAAGCTGGCCTGATTGCGAATCTATGGCCAATGGAACGCCTCCTAGAAGGTTGCCAGTGTTGAAAGGGTTTTGGTAGGTTACTTGGTTATAGGGCGGCGGGAAGTTTTGCGGTAATGGCTGTGGATCCTGTTGAGAGGCTCCATCGTAAGGCGTGCAAATCTCATAAACCAAGGAGTCTCCGTCTGCATCGGTGGCCGAATGGTCAAATACAAATGGCAGTCCTGAGCAAATGAAAGGAGGGGGCAGTGCGTTGTACACAGGATTGCTGTTGGGAATCGGGTTCTCTGGTATGGTTGCGTAGAATGTGGCTCCTGTGCTCAGCGGACTAACTATGTTCAATATAGTTTGGTTTCTGCAACAGCGCTGGTAGGTCAGTTGATATCCTCCCGGGATTGGAGGGAGATTGACGGTGATACGGTAATTCGCCACACGGTAACATACATTTGTTGGTGGTATGAAGCAAGGTGAATTGATGATAGGAGGGACCGTAGCCGAATCACCATTCGTATATAGGTAAAGCGTGTTCAACAAATTGTTGTTGACGTCCCAAACCCCAACATATGCAGGCTCGTCGAAGGGCGGTACACCGTAAAAGCAATCACGGTAAACTGTCAAACGGATTTCATATTGGTTGTTGCCCAAATATCGGTAGTATAATTCGCCACCCACAATGTGTGTAGCTTGCCCGATACTCGACCACGCGGTCAGTATGATGAACAATAACCTTATGAAAAACCTTTTCGACACTGTCGCTAATTTACAAACATAGATTCATATTTACCTGACTTTCACCTCCAGCAATCTCTTGTCACCAATGAACCCCTCCAATAAGTCGCCTGACTTAACCGGTCCAACGCCTTTAGGAGTGCCGGTGAAAATGAGGTCACCGATTTTCAAGGTGAAATATTCGGAAACGAAGGATATGATTCGGTCGATATGAAAAATCATGTCGGCGGATGTTCCTTCTTGTACTACCGCTCCATTCTTCAGTAAATGGAATTTAATCGCACCATCACGCATGGCGGTTTCTTTTGGTATGAATTCGCCAAATGGTGCAGAGCCGTCGAATGCTTTGGAAAGTTCCCACGGTAGTCCTTTGCTTTTCAATTCCGATTGCAAATCGCGTGCAGTGAAATCAATTCCTATGGTGACATCGTTGTAATACCTGTGTGCGAATTTCTCTTCAATGTTCTTGCCCGTCTTGTTGATGCGCACCACGATTTCTGCTTCGTGGTGTACATCTTTGGAAAAGTCGGGGATGAAAAACGGCAGTTTGCCGATCAATGGGGCGGTTTCGGGTTTCAAAAATATTACCGGCTTATCGTTTACCGGATTGTTCAATTCTTTGGCATGTTCCGCATAATTGCGTCCAACACAAATGATTTTCATGATGGTTTCAGTTTCTAAATTTCAATTCCGAGAATTTGTCGACTCCTCGCACATAGTGCTGCCAAACGAGACTTTTGGAATACATGGTGTGGTGGGTTGGTAGGATTTTGCTGCTTCGCTTGAGCTTGCCTGCCATAACCCTGTTGTAAAACACGAAGTGGGCTTTTACAATGGCAATACAGTCTTTGAAATGCCCTTCAGTGGCGAATTTGATTCCTGCAATGCCATCCAAAATAAGTCTGAGGGCGATAACAGGAAAGAGGCGATCATCCGGCAGGTTTTTCCAAAGCATGGATAAGTTGTTGCAGAAATTCAAAAACGTTTTCCGCGAATTATTCTTTGGCAAAGTGGCTCCTCCAACATGGTATACGACTGAATGTGGTATGCATCTTATGTTGTGTCCGGAGTTGCGCATGCGCCAACAGAAATCAATCTCTTCCATATGTGCAAAAAACACCGGATCGAATCCTCCGAGTTCTTTGTAAACAGAGGAACGCACCATCATGCAAGCCCCGGAAGCCCAAAATATGTCGCAAGGTTGATCATATTGTCCTTGATCTTGCTCCAATTGTCCGAATACCCTTCCTCTGCAAAATGGATAGCCTAGATGGTCGATGAAACCACCGCATGCGCCGCTATATTCGAATTGGTCTCTTTTTTTTTCCCAAAGTAACTTGGGCTGGCAAGCAGCCAGTTTTGGGTCGGAGTCCATTGCTGTTACCAGTGGCTCAAGCCAGCCGCTTGTAACCTCCACATCAGAGTTCAGCAAAAGGTAGTATTGGGCATCTACCGATTTCAAGGCCTCGTTATAGCCATCGGCAAAACCGAGGTTGGTGCTGTTTTGAATGATTCGGACATCGGGATGATGCGTACGCATCCAAGCAACAGAATCATCCGTGGAGGCGTTATCGGCCACCACAAGTTCGGTCGCAGGGCCGAGGGTAGGCAAAAGTTTCGGCAGAAAGCGTTCTAGCAGCCCTCGGCCATTCCAATTCAGTATGACTACAGCGGTCTTGATAAGCCTGGGCTGATTGATTGTGTTTATTTTGGTATGGTAAAATTCTCCTTGGCTTTGTTGCCGTAATAATCGCCCTTGTACTCGTTATCGTAGTCCCTCGACTGAGTATTCCGTTTTTGTAAGAGCACCTCCCATTGGTTATTAAAAGGCTCACCCAATGCATCCGAATGCAACAATTGGAAATCGTTGGTAACCAAATCCGGGTTGTAGAATACGAACTTACGATTGCTTTGATTGCCTAATTTGTAATAATGCCATATCTCATAAGGGTAAGCACTGGGTTCTGTGTAATTTCGACTAATGGTGTTGGGTGCTCCATACTGCAGGTAAACACGTCCACGCTCAGTGGCATATCCGCGCATTATTTTCGTGCCGAATTCCGAATTCACCTTGATTACTTCAGTGCGATAGGTGATCCAAGCACTTTCAGGACTCACCGGACTGCGGCGCAACCAGAAGTCATAAAAGAACTTTTGCATCAGAGGCAATTCAGAGAGCTTCAATTGGTTGTCGATAAAGATAAGCTCGATGCTACTAGCTATTGGAACAAGCGAAAGGATATGGTCTGTGAGTTCGTTTTTGTTAGTGAATGCGGATGCAAAGGTGTTAGTCACATCCAGCTTGCTGAAATCATCCCCCTCTGGCAAGGCCAATCGGTTGCTGCGCTGGAAGAAAACGGATTTGGTGGCCAGTATTTCATTCTGACTGTTCCTCGCTTCTAAAATAAGGTTGTAGTTTCCTGAAGGAAGATCCTTGATTGATATCTCTCGCATCATCACGTTTACAGCAGCGGCTTGTTGTCTCACGAAGCCACTCAGGTTATCCAACTTGCGTTTCGACTCCTCGCTCTCTATGTGGAATGAGAGCAAGTAGGGATTTTCCCCTATAACCTTATTGGTGTTGTAAACCTCTGCATAAAAACGGATCTTCTCGATTGATGGTGGATAAAAATTGTCTGCAAATGGTACTACATCATAGCCGCTTTTGGTGATCATGGAGGTGGCTGTGCTAGGAGTAAACTGATCTACCAATTGAATATCTGAAATAGCAATAATGTTTTCATAGTATTCCAGTTTTATGGTGTTGTTGATGGTGGCTGGCTTTGTACCACGGTTTTTGTCGAGCACGGTAAGCTCCAATGTGTACTCTCCATTGGGAAGTTGAACCCTTTGCTGATCCAAAAAGTTGAAAGCGTTCTTGGATGAATCGGTCACTTCGGGGCTCAATAAATTATAGCGGTCGGCATGAACAACTTTGCCAGCGGCATTTTTGTAAGTGGCTCCTACCTCAATGGCCGCTTGAAACTTACCATTCGCAGTGGGTGCGTATTTCACGCTATTTCCAACCACCGAGAGATAGGTCTCCACGTATGGACCTTGTTCAGGGGAGTAAAAGGTGCGATGTGTAAAAACGGCCTGCAGGCTTTGAGCCGAGGCGGAAAAGACCACCGAGCTAGTGGTTATGATGCAGAGGAATAATCGGCGAACTTGATTCATAGCTGTGGTATGATATGATGTGTAAAGATAATGAGGTGCTGCGTGGTTTTAATTAGGGATTTATAACAAAAAAGCCGCTCCAAATGGAACGGCTCATAGGTTTAATTAATTGTATTTCAGATTAATAATTCGCTATTGCAAAATTCGTTGCAGCCAGTGCATTCAGATTCCCGAACCCTTTTGAGGAGGTTCTGGTAGGATAATATTGGGAAGTGGAGGTCAGGCAGTTCATTACCTGTGCACGTGTCATGCGTGGGCGGGCACTCCAAACTACGGCGGCAATACCTGCTGCAGTTGCAGTGGCCGATGAGCTTCCTCCGATGTAATTGGGAGTTGTTCCGGATGGAGGCAATGCCAAGGAATTACGGTTGCTGTTAGCAGCACGTTCCATAACGATGGTGTACATTACTTGACTACCGTCATGGCACGATGCGCAAGTTGCTCCATTGTCTTTTATGCCGGTAACTGCCACACAGGAGGAGTAGGCGGCTGGATAAATCACACCATACCAAGTGGTGAAATCAAGAGATGTGCCAGCCGCGGCCATGATAAGTTTACCTTTCCCATACGCGTAATCAACACCGTCTTTAAGCACACTGCTGGAGAATGGCGTTCCTATACTCATTGAGATGACCTTAACGTCTCTGTTGTTACCCAATCGGGTGCAGGCATTCTTAACGGCTGTTCGTTCCGATGACAAATCCAGTACCACATCCTCGCAGCCTCGAATGAAATACAAGTTACTTTTATAAGCAACGCCGGTGGCAGCGCCTTGGTTGTTGCGCGGTCCAACAGCTTGTGCGGACATGCTGTTGCCATGTGAGCAGCCGGTGTAGGCAGATGTTCCATAAGTGTATTCAGCTAAGACGGTTCTGCCAACATTGGAATCTCCATTATTGAATTGTGAGCCTAATAGGGGTTGGGCGGAGCTCAATCCTGCATCTATAACTCCCACTGTGATTCCGCTGCCTTGTGCCAAAGTCCATGCTTGAGAAATATTATGATTATTGAAGTTCCAAGGTAAAACCGCATTGGGTGTGATTGTGGTATAATCGGCGGTGTTTAAGGGTTCTGTACTCGGACTGCATCCTGAGGTTGACATCACCTTGTTGGGGGATGCAGGACGGTAATCCAACGGCTCAATGTAGCGAACGTTTTTCAGGTTGAACAGTGCGGTGAGCAGGTGTTTATCGCTGGTGCGGATGGTGAGAATTGGAAGATATGGGTCATCTTCCACCAACAAATCGTTCCAATCCAATCTGATTGCAGATTGCTTGTTTGCTTCTTCTACAATGAATTTGATTAACGCATCGTGTACGGTTTTATAGTCACCTTTGGTCAGGTCCAGTGAATGCAGTTTGGATGAAATATCCCCTTCGTAGTAGGGTTTGTAGCCGATAGCTACTGTTTGATCGCTGTGTTGGATAGCACTCCAAATGGTTTTCAAATCAACCCAATCCCATTGGAAATCGCCTTTGCTTTGGCGCATCCCGACTATGATGTCGTCCACTGCCGTTTTGGAAAGTGCATCACCCGTTGGAGCATCGGTTAGGTTTTCTTTTTGAACGAGAACGTCACTGCTGGCAGGTGCTTCATCCAATTCAGGCTTTGAGCAACCGTTTGTCATCAATAGCACGGCAACAAGGTATACGAGTTTTTTCATGTGGAAGGTGGTTATGTGTGTTATGCTAAGGTCTGATAAAGGATTGGGATTGGCAAATTATCGAAGTTGATTTTAATTTCTTTAGGTTATTTACATCTAATTGCGTTGAAAATGAAAAACAACTTGATTGATTGTTCATAGAGTTTTTTCCTTAGTGGAGATAGTGAGTAGCTCTTTAAATACCTGTTCACAAAGGCTAGCGAAGTGCCATGTAAATGCCTCGGTGGAATGGATTCGAAATTAGAATAGAATTTAAAGGGAAACGTATTATCTCCCCTCGGTTGATGAGCCCTTGAGGGTGGCCTGCGAAGTACCGTGTAAATATATAGGATTGCGTATCGCTAAAGCGAGCCGTTTTCCCATAGTGTGAGGCATCAAAGCACAACCTCATGCAGGCACTGCGTGCCTTGCAATTTTCATTTGCTCGATTTCGCTCAAGCAAGCTTGGCTTATGCCTTTTTAGTATTGGATTATCGGGAAGCATGCTTCGCTTTGCTTCCCGATCCGATGTTCCCATGGAGGTAGGCATCAAAGCACAACCCAATGCAGGCACTGCGTGCCTTGCAATTTTCATTTGCTCGATTTCGCTCAAGCAAGCTTGGCTCATCTCTTTTGAGATTTGGATTACCCTTGGTGGGAGGCCTGCGAAGTACCGTGTAAATATTTAGGATTACGTCTCGCTAAAGCGAGCCGTTTTCCCATAGTGTGAGGCATCAAATCACAACCCAATGCAGGCACTGCGTGCCTTGCAATTTTCATTTGCTCGATTTCGCTCAAGCAAGCTTGGCTCATCAGCAAATGAAAAATGCCCCGCTATTGCGGGGCATTGGGTTGTGTTTTGGCGGAGAGAGAGGATTATGAACCTCAACTCCTAAGTATCTAATTTCCTTGATGTTACTTACTTGTCTTGCCAAAGGGGTCACCGGAAGGAAACCAAGTCCGAAAGTTGGGGGACTTGACTCTCAATTTAGTCACCTCTTTGGTGCAACAAATATAATGAACCCTCCGGACATGATAAAATCTTTAGCCGCTTTTTTACCTCTACTCCATTTCAAATGAAATGAATCATCTCTTTCGCTCACCAGTGCACGCTTTCGCAAAGAGAATTTTCGGCAATTTTTAAAATCATATCTCTGTTGGCAATTTGGCAATGGTATATATATATCCATTGCCAATTGCCAGACGGTGATTTTACCATCTTTTCACGGTGTTTTTCTCCTAGCCATTGACCCTATTTGACAGTGATTGATTGTTAATATTAGGCATTTAAAAAACAACCAATTCATGAATCAAATCCTTAACAACGCTTTGGAACAAGCCAGGATGGCTAAAATCCAAGTTTTCCCACGCTCTGCCAGAAGCCGGTATCGTGTGGTTGATTCATAAATCTTGCCTTTGTGGAAGACAAGATTCGGGAGAAGTATTGAGAGGGAGTTGGCGGTTGTTGATCGTTGTAGGTAGTTGTTGATTGATATAGTTATTCTCCTGTTTTTGATTAATTTTGAAGGGCTTATAAGTCAAATGATATTGCGCATATAAACCTAGTTTAATCCAATAAGCGATTAATCATAGCGCATATAACTGAGTTAGGTGCAAGCGTAGCGGACGACCCAACAACCATCGACAGCCAGAAAACAAAACGAAAAAAGTAAACCATTTTGACAGAGAACCAACGACAAACAGAACTTACTGAAAAGAAACGGCAACCAAGCCGACACCTTAGCCAACCCAATGTTTTTTATTTTTTTTCCGCCCCGCATTTTTTAAAAACAATTTTAGCCAGTCGCACAAATGGCACATTTGGTTTTGCCCGACACACAAGCCGAACCTTCGCAAAACCAAAAGAGCCATTTTTTGCCAACGCCCATAAGACGACTTTGACAGAAATAAAACTGACCCTGCACAATATTTTACTTAACTTTGCGTTATCCAATTAATGAAAAAATTCGTAGTTACAATATTGCTTCTTTTATATTTGATACCAACCTTTGGTATCAATGTAACTGTTCATTATTGTGGCGGTGAAATTTCGACTATTTCTTTCGGCACTGTTACTAAGGATAAATGTGCTTGTGGTAGCAAGAAGATGAAGAAAAATTGTTGTGAAGACAAAAATTTTTCTTT
>JALRAP010000059.1:12987-13230 GCA_023262505.1 Bacteroidia bacterium | reverse complement strand
TGCGATGAAACACAGGCGGTCATACGGTCTTCAGCCGGTATCAAAACGCCTTCTATCAGGTGTTCGTCATGCAATTTGAAACCGCTTTTGATGGTACCGTCGCGGCTCACTTGCCGGTTGTGTTCTGCAACGGGGCGGAGAGCAAAGGCCTGTTGGAGTTTTTGTCGCAGGTCTACCGACAGGTTGGTCATTTCATCGAAAGAGCGAGCCGATTTTTTCCATAGCCATTCATGCACTTGCTTG
>JALRAP010000059.1:0-12977 GCA_023262505.1 Bacteroidia bacterium | reverse complement strand
GGCTGATGACAGTTCATCCAGCGTAAGGGTTCGTATGTCGGTCACGTTTTGCACGGAGGTGTAAAGATACGCAATATGTGAGGAGGGGATGGGTGCGGTGGCGGTTGGCGGAAGGCAGTAGCGGAAGGCGGTGGCAGTAGCAGCGCCGCCCTGAGCTTGCTTGCCCTGAGTTCTTCGAAGGGTTGAAGGGCAGCAGTAGGCGTTTCTTCCTAGGATGAAAGTGGGCGAATCCAAGCCAAATGTTCGAAAGCAGCTAAACTGTATTTTTGTTGGCATACCTAGAATAGCATTCCCATAAAGACACAAACCATCATCCATCATGATCATCCGAGAAGCTAAAACGGAAGATATCGAGCAACTGCAGTTTATCAGAAATTCGGTGAAGGAAAATGCGTTGTCCAATCCAAATCTGGTGACGTACCAGGACTATGAAACCTATATTAACGTGAAAGGGAAAGGCTGGGTATGTGAACTGGACAATAGGATTGTAGGTTTTGCAATTGTTGACCTAAAAGAAAACAACATATGGGCTTTGTTCATAGCTCCTGAATTTGAAAGAAAAGGAATTGGAAAGGCTTTACATGATAGAATGCTAGAATGGTATTTTATGCAGACAAAAGAAAAGGTATGGCTTAGTACAGCCTTTGATACTAGGGCTGCTAAATTTTACAAGATAGCTGGATGGACAGAAGTTGGTATGCACGGAACAAAAGAAGTCAAGTTCGAAATGGATTATGACGATTGGAAAAAAAGAACTGCTAACAACAGATAAAGGATAGCTGACTAGAACTGCCTCTGCTTGCATTGAAATTTCGGTAGGTACCGCGATATTTTAATTTGTTTAGCTAATAAACAATTTATATTTGGTAAACCATTAGTGAGAATAGAAATGGTAAGCCTCTAAAACCCGAATACGTTTAATTGTGAACATCTAACGAAAATGGTAATGTTGGCCTATTCAAACATGAAGCAATTAACAATAAGTGTGACGCTACCCCTCACCATCATCTCGATGTTTTTGGTAACAAAATGGTGGTTTGCCTTGCCGGTTGATGGTCCTGAAAAACTGTATTGGGGATTCCCCTTTCCTTTTTTGGGCCAGGGGTTCCATACTTCCATGTCGTTTCAGTTTTTTGTGTTGGAATTTGTTGCCGATTTCATCGTTTACTTTTTAGGATGGGTAGGCTTGTTATATCTTATCTCTAAAATGATAACGATAGCTAAGGCGAGTAACTATTTCTTAAAATCAATTTGGTCTTTGGCAATGTTATTATCTATCGGTTTTATCATTTTACTGAGCATATCAAATCCAGTATTTCATATCAAGAGGGATTATGATTGGAGAATATTGCAAACCGGATATGTTTTTATCTGGCAGGAAACGCCATGGCCGGATAGACAGGAGTGATTCTAGAAAGCAAAACAAGTTACCAAGAAGAAACAACCAAAATCGATATGAAGGCTCGCATAATTTATTTGATCACCATTTTCTTAGGCCTTCATGGGTGTACTGGGCCTAAAAACGCGAATCAAACAGGTAATGGCTATAGTACTATAAAGTTGGATTGCCAACCTAACGGTATCCCAGCTAACTACTTTTCAGGGAAAGTAATCGATAAAAAAACCCAAGAAGGAATTCCGTTTGCAACCATTACGCTTCGCAGTTATGGCAAGTCTGAAGAATTTGGAGCATATACGGATAACGACGGGAATTTTACCATTAAGAACATACCGTTAGGTGTTTACCGTCTGTCCGTTACAAGTGTGGAATATGCTGAAATCAGCATGGATGTTGGTTTAAAAGAATATTCGAAATGTGTGGCTGAAATATCATTATATGATCCACCTTTTATGACGGAAAAGCCGATTATATACTTGTACCCCACACAAAGGCAGCTTATCCATGTAAAGCTGAATTATGCAGGTTCTTTAACCCACACGTATCCAAAATACCAAGAGGGCGGATGGAAGGTAATCGCCGAGCCCAATGGCACTCTTTGGGATGAAAACGGACAAGAATACTATGCTTTGTTTTGGGAAGGAACTCCCGATAATCAAATTGCTCCTCAAGATGGATTTGTAGTTTCGGGTAAGGAGACCGCCGCTTTTTTGGAAGAGAAATTGGCTTATCTTGGATTGAACAGAAGGGAAGCCAATGAGTTTATCATGTACTGGTTGCCACGCATGGAAAACAACCCATATAATTTCATACATTTTTCAGGGAAGCAATATGAGGAGCTGGCGACTTTGGAGGTGAATCCAAAGCCTGAGACAACCATCAGGGTGATGATGATTACCCAGCCTCTCAAAAACCACATCAGTATCCCCTTACAAGATTTAAGCACATTAAAAAAGACCCGAAAAGGTTTTACTTTGGTTGAATGGGGAGGGAGTGTGATCAGCACTGTTGATGAAAAAAGCTGATAAATTTGGATTTTGTATCAGTATGATGGAAAAGTGAAGGCCGTGAATTTCTTGCTTTATCATTGCAAGGGGACGAGGTAATCCCAAATTTCAGGAAGATTATAGAACTATAACATAATTTGGAGTTAAACCCCAAACACGATTCCAAAAAATGAAAATTGAAATCTTATCTTACATCGATAAACTTCAGGATACAGACAAGGAAATTTGTAATCTACTCGTTAATTCAATCGAAACAGAGCTGGTTGGAGCTGAAAGCAAAGTGTGGCACGCTCACCCGGTTTGGTTTTTAATTGGAAATCCTATCGTCGGATTCAGCAAACAGAAGAAGGGTGTTAGGCTTATGTTTTGGAGCGGAGCAGACTTCGGCGAAGAAAAATTGAATGTACATGGAGAAAAATTTAAAGATGCCTCTGTGTTTTTCAACTCCGTTTCCGAAATTGATATAAACGATTTAAAACGTTGGCTGAATAAGTCGCAAGATATACAATGGGATTATAAGAACATTGTCAAACGGAAGGGTCTCCTCGTAAAATTGAAATAACTTGTTAATTTATATAAATGGAAAAACTTCAATACACAATCAGAATTAATGCACCAGCGATAAACGTTTATGATATCATGTTGGGCGTGAGTAATAAATCAACCTATGAACAATGGACTGCACTTTTTAATCCCACATCTACCTACGAAGGAAGCTGGCTCAAAGGCAATAAAATATTGTTTGTCGGGACAGATGAGCAGGGTGAAAAAGGAGGTATGGTTTCCGAAATCGTTGAAAACATCCCAGGCAAATTTGTTTCAATAAAACATATCGGGCTTTTGGTTGGAGGTGTCGAACAAACCGATGGTCCGGAAATTGAAAAATGGACTGGCGGTCACGAAAACTACAATTTCGAGGAAAGTAAAGGTGTTACTACGGTCTGTGTCGAATTAGACATGGTAGAGGATTTTGCAAATTACATGAACGAAACATATCCCAAGGCGCTTGTCAAGTTGAAGGAAATCTGTGAGGCACCAGCGCAATAAACCTATCAGCCAATTTTGTCCTTTTAATTTGTTGCAAAGTGTCAATAATGTAAATCATTACCCATCTCCCAATAATTATATCATTAAAATGAGCCGTCAACATCAATTCAACGCAAAAGTCGAATGGACCGGCAATATCGGTTCAGGCACATCTTCATACACCGCCTACTCGCGCAGCCATACCTTGTCTGCCGATGGCAAAACGCCTCTCGCCTGTTCATCGGCACCCGCTTTTCGTGGAGATGGCGCTTTGTATAATCCAGAAGATATGCTCCTGTATTCTGTGGCCTCCTGCCACATGCTTTGGTTTTTGCATTGCTGTGCCGATGCTGGTGTGGTAGTAACCGCCTATACCGATCATCCACAAGGAACGTTGGTGATAGATGCCGATGGCATCGGTCGTTTTACAGATATTAAATTGCATCCGGTTGTAACGCTTCAAAATCCTGAACAGGCGGAACAACTTGCCGCCTTGCATAACAAGGCACACCGGCATTGTTTCATTGCCAATAGCCTCAACTGCCCCGTAAGCATTATTCCTGCGTAATGCCGTACTTTGTGTGGTTCGGATAACCACAAACAACTTGCATGCGCGCCTTATCAGCTGATCAGATACTCACGCCACGAGGGCTTTTGCAAGATGGCCTTGTGGTGGTATTGGATGATAATGGAACCATCGTGGATCTTTTAGATGAGTCTTTGGTAAAAACTCCCGTCGAGCGCCATAAAGGCATCTTGATTCCGGGACTCATCAACGCCCACTGCCACCTCGAGCTCTCCCACATGAAAGAGTTGATTCCTTCGGGAGGCGGATTGCCAGGGTTTTTGAGTCACATTATCAAATCGCGTAACGCTGCATCTGTTGATGAGCAAGCTGCCGCGTCTCAATATGACGGGTTCATGTGGGAAAACGGTACACAGGCCGTAGGCGATATCTGCAACAATGAAATCACTTGGCCGGTTAAAGCCGCAAGCAAAATCAGGTACCACAACTTCATAGAAACATTCGGACTCGATCCCAATAAGGCAGCGAGTCGTTTTGCATTGGCAGCGCAATTGCATGCATCGGCCAAGGCCGGTGGCATGTCTGCGTCCATTGTCCCACACGCACCCTATTCGGTTAGTCCGCCATTGTATGCTGCGATTCAAAACGCGTTCGATCCCGCAAGCGATATATGGTCGATACATTTTCTAGAGAGCCAATCGGAAAAGGATCTGGTCAAAGACGGTGCAGGCGCAATGAAAGAAATGTATGCTTCATTGGGAATCATTGAAAATGCGTTCGAGGGTTATGGAACCTCGGTTGCCGAAATGGTGCTGCAGCATATCCCCGCGGCAGGTAAAATGCTTTTCGTACACAACACCTTTCTCTATCGAGATGATATTACAACACTGAAAGCCTCGGGGAGATTCAGCGACATGTATTTTTGTTTGTGTCCGAAAGCGAACCTGTATATAGAAGGCCGGTTGCCTGATGTGCCCATGATGATTCAGGAAGGGTGTAAAATCGTATTGGGAACCGATAGCCTGGCATCCAACAACGGACTTTCGTTGGTGGATGAGATCACAACCCTGCTAGGACATTATCCCGAGTTGGATGCTGCACAACTGTTTCAATGCGCTACCGCAAATGGGGCAGAACTTTTCAATTGGAGTGATCTGGGAAGTTTCGAGAAAGACAAAAAACCGGGAGTGGTGTTGGTAGATGGCGCGTCCAGTAAACGACTCGCCTGAGAAGCATTTAACCCAACTTTATTTTCAGCTTGGTTCCAGGCTTGATCACATCTGCATTAGGCAGCTTGTTGGTCTTCTTGATGTCGTCTGCCGATACGCCACGGTATTTGCGTGCAATACTCCACAACGTATCGCCAGGCTGAACCGTGTGGACAACATATTTTACAGCAGGGGTCTTTTTTGCCGGTGCGGCCTTAGCTTTAGCAACTACAGGCTTCTCAGTCGCAGGAGAATTTACGGTTGTCTCAACGGGCTCTTTGGCTTTTGCAACGGAGTCCAATCCGGCCACCACCTCTTTTTTCAAGTCTTCAGGTGTGTTATCGTCATCGTCCTCTTCATCCTGCTTCGGGTTGACCTTTATAGCCACAGTCTTTTTGACGTTCACAAACACACGCAATTGTTGCCCCGGATGGATCCTATCTGACTTCAAACTGTTCCACTTCTTGAGCTGTGTGTAGGTGGATTGGTGTTTTTGTGCGATACTCGAAAGGGTTTCGCCGGAACGGACGCGGTATGTTTTCCATTGCTTGGTCCAAACGGTTTTATAAACCACGCCACTGTCGGCTTGTGCAACAGCGGGGGCAGAAACAGGCACCGGAACTTTGAACGAAGGTTTCATGGGTCCGCAACCAATGGTTGAGTAATAGGTGTTCATCATCCCGGCCACGATTTCGTTTCGCACATAACTGCTTCCCACACCGAGCACGATAGATATCAACCGGACATCATCTTGCTTGGAGGTTGCTGCCAGGCAGAATCCGGCCCTGCGGGTATAACCGGTTTTCAATCCGTCCACATGCTCGTCATAGTCGATGACCAAACGGTTGTGGTTACGGTGAATCGCTTTGGATTTGTTGTTGCTGATTTCCGCATAACCGATCGAAGTGATGCGCAAGATGTCGTCATACTTCAAAAGCTCCAGGCAAAGCTTCAGCAGATCGTTTGGTGACGATTTATTGTCAAACTCTCTCATGGCAGCGGGCAATCCGGACGGGGTCGAAAAGAATGTGCTAGTCATGCCCAACTCCGCCGCGCGCGCATTCATACGCAAGAGGAACTCATCAATGGAACCGTTAAGGTGCTTACCGATGTCGCTACATGCTTGGTTGTTGGATGGAATCATCGCTAATTGAACCAACGACTCAAGTGTATAGGTTTCCGTGGTGTGGATTATCTTACGGCTACGAGGACTTTTCTTATAGGATCTGGAAACGGTGATTTCGTCGGACCAATCGCGCTTTTGGGCTGTGATGTCTTCAACCGCCAACAGTGCAACCATCATTTTGGTAAGGGAAGCAATGGGGAATGCTTCGTCCATCCGTTTCTCCCAAACAATCGTGTTTTTATTGATGTCGTACAACAATCCGGCGCGCAGGTCCCCTTCGCGGCTCACCAGTCCGTCCATAGGCTCCAGCTTGATAGCGCTTTGGTTGGCGGGTTGTCCTACCGCAGCAAAGCCAACCAATACCATCACCAGGATGGCTAGTGGCAAATGAAGGGGAAGTTTGGTTTTTGTGGACATCCGTATGGCGTGTGAAGGGAATTCAATTTTAGGCATTCCTGTTCGGAAAGTGAAGATAGTGAACACAGGCAATATCAACAACCCGATGTTGATTTCGCTACTTAGAGAAACGTTAAAAACGGAAGGCTATTGCGAAAGGGGTATTCGAAAAATCAATCGCCTCGGTAGGTGGAGTTCCTTGTGAGGTCTGCCAACACAGTACCTGTAAAAACGGTTTCAATGGAATGGCAACAATCGCGCATCCGGTCGCGGATGGCACCTGTCCAACCAGGCAAGGCCGCAGGCGATTCGGACCAGGATTTTTCGTTGGGCCATTGGGCGATGGCCATATATCTGCGGCTATCTTGTTTCATCAGTCGTGAGCCCAGGCTTCCTCCGTTCCGGTAAATGGCTTCGGTCAGCTCTTTCCAGGCACGCTCAAAATCGGCTTGGCGCCCATCCATCACATCGAAAAGATAAACCACATGAAACATGATGTAAGGATAGAAAATAAACTCAAATGCGCGACTTCAAAATCGCTTCGGCAAAAAGCAAATCTTCGGGCCAGGTGATTTTGATGTTGCTGTTTTCTCCTGGCACCAAATGAACCTTGCACCCGGTCGATTCAAAAAGCGAAGCGTCATCGGTGAAACTGCCAGCCGCCTGTTCGTGATAAGCGTTCATGAGTTTGGTGTAATCAAAACACTGGGGTGTTTGCACCGCCATGTATTGCTCGCGATCCACTGCCAAAGTTTGTCTGTCGATTTTTTGTCGCAACGAGTCCCTTACGGGGATGACAGGTATGGCACTTCCGTGGATGGCCGCTTCGCGGAAGGCGGTTTCTATCAATTGATCAGTTGCCAGCGGCCTGACGGCATCGTGAATGGCGACTACCCCATCGCCCGAAAGGGCATTCAAACCATTTGCAACGGATTCAGTACGGGTGCTACCACCAGCTACCAATTGAAATTTTTCAGTAGCAATGTTCAAACCGAATTGGTCGGCTAACGATTGGAAATAATCGAATTGCGATTGAGGAATCACCACTACCACACGGTCGGCTAGGGCCGAGAACAAGTCGATGGAGCGGAAAAGAACCGGTCTGCCATCAAGCAATTGAAACTGTTTTGGAACCTCGCCCCCGAACCTCAGGCCTTGTCCGCCTCCAACAATGAGTGCGAATTTTTCCAATGTTTTGGAGGCGTTTGGATCAGAGGATCAGCATGGCATCGCCATAGCTGTAGAAACGGTATTTCTCTTTAATGGCCACCTTGTAGGCGTGCATGATCAAGTCATAACCTCCGAATGCAGCCGTCATCATCAACAAAGTAGACTCAGGCATATGGAAGTTGGTCACCATGCAATTGGCCACACTGAAATCGTATGGAGGGAAAATGAATTTGTTGGTCCAGCCACTGGCAGGCTTCAACTCTCCCAAGGTGGAAACAGAAGACTCAACAGCACGCATGCTGGTGGTTCCGATGGCGCATATCCTGCGCTTCTTGGCCTTGGCCTTGTTCACGATATCGGCGGCTTCCTTGGTAATCATGAATTGTTCCGAGTCCATCTTGTGTTTGGTGAGGTCCTCGACTTCCACCGTGCGGAAGGTGCCTAATCCAACATGCAAAGTCACCTCGGCGATGTTGACACCTTTAAGCTCCATCCGCTTCAGCAGTTCACGACTGAAATGCAGTCCGGCTGTTGGTGCCGCTACGGCCCCTTCGTGCTTGGCGTAAACGGTTTGGTAACGGTCTTTATCGGCAGGCTCTGCCTTGCGCTTGATGTATTTTGGAAGTGGGGTGTTACCCAGTATCTCTACCGCATTGCGGAACTCTTCGGGAGTGCCATCAAAAAGGAATCGCAATGTACGGCCACGCGATGTTGTATTGTCGATCACCTCGGCAACCAACAAATCATCATCACCGAAATAGAGTTTGTTTCCGATACGGATTTTGCGAGCCGGGTCTACCAAAACATCCCAAAGCTTGCTTTCGGTATTGAGTTCGCGGAGCAAGAAAACCTCGATCTTGGCACCGGTTTTCTCCTTGTTGCCGTACAAACGCGCCGGAAAAACTTTGGTGTTGTTGGTGATGAGCACATCATCCTCGCCGAAATAGTTGAGGATGTCTTTGAAAACCTTGTGTTCTATTTTCCCCGTGGCACGGTCGATGACCATCAAGCGGGATTCGTCGCGGTTGGCGGAAGGGTGGTTGGCTAAAAGATTCTCGTTTATTGAAAACTTGAACTGCGAAAGCTTCATGATTAGGTTTTAAAGAGATTTACGGATTTCTTTAACGGGCTGCAAAGATACATCATCAAAGGCCGTTTCCGACCGCAGAGCGCTGAAATTTAGCCTATTGTCTCATTAACAAGGTGTTTAAAACTCTGAAGTCGACCGAGTGGCCGTTATTTTCGTAGAAAATCGGCCAAATCCAAGGCGTTCTCAATCCGAAAGTCGCCTATTCGGGTACGGCATAAAACATCCAATGTGGCGCCCGATTTCAGGTGTTTGCCCAGGTCATGTACCAGGGAACGGATGTAAGTGCCTTTGGAGCAAACCACGCGGAATTCCACCTTGGGAAGCATCACTTGGGTTATTTCAAAAACCTTGATATCCACCTCACGGGGTTTCACTCCTGTCTCTTTTCCGCTTCGAGCCATTTCATAGGCGCGTTTCCCATTCACCTTGACGGCCGAATGCGCGGGTGGAGTCTGAAATATTTTTCCACGAAATGTCTTTACTGCCTCCTCGATCAACGATGCCGTTATATGATCTGTAGGGAAAGTGGCATCCACCGGTTGCTCCCGATCGTATGAAGCCGTTGTTTCGCCTAGCGTGAAAGTCCCTGTATACTCCTTTTCCTGTCCCTGAAAGGTGTCGATCTGCTTGGTCATTTTACCTGTACACAAAATCATGAGTCCGGTTGCCAACGGGTCCAAGGTGCCGGCATGTCCCACCTTCTTGGCCTTACTCAGGTTCCGCACCTTCTTGACCAAATCAAACGAGGTCCAACCGAGCGGCTTATTGAATAGCAGCACGGCCCCTTCGTTGAAGTCGATCGGTTGTTGCTCAGTCAACGATTTGAAGATCTACACCGGAAAGCATCAGCACGATGATGGCCAAGCCCACTATGATACGATAATAACCATAAGCCTTGAGTCCGTATTTGGTGACCATGCCGATGAAAGAACGGATGGCGAGTATGGCCACTACAAATGCAACGAGGTTGCCGATAATCAACAGGTGCAATTGATCGCTACCTTGCTGCATCAGTTTTCCTGATTGGTAAAACTGCAACAGCTTGTATGCAGTTGCGGCGAACATGGTGGGAACGGCCAGGAAAAAAGAAAATTCGGCTGCCGCTTTTCGGGTCAATCCATTGAACATGCCACCCACGATGGTGGCGGCAGAACGCGAAACACCTGGAATCATGGCAATCACTTGAAATAATCCGATGCCCAATGCTGTTTTATAGGAAACATCTTTGGATGTTTTATCAGATGCAGGAGCTTCCAAGGCATTGGGTTCTTGAATAAACTTATCAAGGAAGACCAGGAAGACTCCTCCCAGTAACAGTGCCACCGCCACCACCATCACGTTACCCAGCATGCCATCAATATATTCGCCAAACAACACTCCGAAAATGGCGGAAGGGATGAAGGCTACCAAAAGCTTGTAATAAAACCCTACGGTTTGGAAAAACCGTTTCCAATAGAGAAACACCACTGATAGGATGGCGCCTAATTGGATGGATACGGTAAAGGTCTTGGTGAAATCATCTTCTGCGATACCCATCAGAGATGAGGCGATGATCATGTGCCCGGTAGAAGAAACGGGGAGAAACTCCGTCAACCCTTCTACAATACCCAGAATGATGGCTTCAAAAACCGTCATCCGACGTTAATCGTTGTTCTTTTTCAGAATGGCATAGATTTCCAACACGAAACCCGACAGAACCAAGATTGGAGCCAGGGTGATGCGTTGAAAATTGAAAAGTTCTTCGCTGAATTTCTTGGGATCTTCGGTTTTCCCTCCGGACATTAACACAAAGCCAACCAGGATGAGTCCGATACCGATCAACATGATGCGGTAGTTGGCCTTGCCGAACACGAAACTCGTGGGCGCACTTTTAATTTCAGGCTTTTTTGACATGCGTATATGTTTAGAAGAGTTCTGCTGAGTTTCTTTTCAGATAACGGTTAACGGACACGAAGGTACTCACTCCGGATATTATCATACCGCCCAATAAAACGGCTACCATGAGTTTAACCACCATCCTCACATCGGTTACATTCGCCAGGTCGGGGATTTCTCGTCCCGAGTACCAAACCAATGCAGCCAACAATATGTTGGCGATCACACCGCCCAAAAGGCCTTGTAGGATGCCGTTCAGCACAAAAGGTTTTTGTATGAACCCCTTGGTGGCACCTACCAAACGCATGCTTTTTATGACCAGGCGCTTCGAGTATAACGCAATGCGGATGGTGTTGTTGATTAATGCACCTGCCACCAACGCCAACAATAAACTGAAGCCAAGAATCACCAAACTGAACATCCGGATATTCTTGTTCACACTGTCGATAAGCGATTGCTGGAAATAAACCTCTTTCACGACAGGATATTTGGAGATTCTATCTTTAAGCGCATTCACATATTCGGTGTCGGTGAATTCAGCTCGCAGTCTTACATCCAGGGAAGCCAACAGTGGATTGAAACCCAAAAATGAAACGAAATCCTCTCCCAGCTCCTGCTTCATTTCTGTTGCAGCCTGTTCCTGGGTAACCAATACAACTTCCTTCACGGCTTCCGATTGTTGCAAGGCATCGCTGAGAGCTTTTACATCAGCTTCCTTGGAGTCAGCCAACAACACCACGGTCAGCTCCAGGTTTTCGCGCACGTAATCCGAAATCTTGCGTGCATGCATCACCAAAACACCCAAAACACCTAGCATAAACAGCACCAATGAAATACTCACCACCGTGGAAACATTGGAGGAGCGAAGGGCTTTGCGAGCCAATGGATTGTTTGATTCCGACATGCCGCAAAATTAGGCTTTTTGCTCTGTCAAATTCCGATGGGCCAACCCCTCCTTTTTGTTATCTTCGTGTCCCTCCTTAAAGAACCCCCCAAAAGGAGAATGCCGATAGTTATATAATTGACAATCAGTACAAAAGCTTTTGGTTTAGCATAATAAATGGAATACGATTTCAGGGACATAGAACAGCGGTGGCAGCACTTTTGGAAAGAGCAGTCCACTTACAAGGTGGAGGAAGATTCCTCGCGACCTAAGTTTTATGTGCTCGACATGTTCCCCTATCCATCGGGCGCAGGTTTGCATGTGGGACACCCACTTGGGTATATCGCATCCGACATCTATGCACGTTTCAAGCGCCACAAAGGGTTCAACGTGTTGCATCCTATGGGTTATGATGCTTTTGGTTTGCCGGCAGAGCAGTACGCCATCCAAACCGGACAGCATCCTGCCGTTACCACGGTACAGAATATTGAACGCTACCGCGCTCAATTAGACCGTATCGGTTTTTCATATGATTGGAGCCGCGAAATCCGCACCTGCGACCCGTCCTATTACAAATGGACGCAGTGGATATTCATACAGTTGTTCAACTCCTGGTACAACAAGCAAACCAACAAGGCAGAGCCGATCACTACGCTCATGGCCGAGTTCAGTAAGAATGGCAACCTGTTGGTTGAAGCCGCTTGCGATGAAACCGAACATTTCAATGCCGAATCATGGAAGTCTTTTGATGAAGCGCGACAACAGCGCATACTGTTGGCATACCGTTTGGCCTTCCTCAGTGAAGCCGTAGTGAACTGGTGCCCTGCTTTGGGCACTGTTCTGGCCAATGAAGAGGTCAAGGATGGGTTTTCCGAGCGTGGGGGCTATCCTGTGGAGCGCAAGAAAATGAAACAATGGAGTCTGCGCATTTCCGCTTACGCCGAGCGTTTGCTGGAAGGTTTGCAGCATATCGATTGGTCCGACTCCATCAAGGAAGCGCAGCGGTATTGGATTGGCCGATCGGAGGGTGCATTGGTTAGGTTCAAGACATTCTCCGAAAACAAGCAAGAGAAAACCATCGAGGTGTTCACCACCCGACCCGATACTATTTTCGGTGTCACATATCTCACACTCGCACCCGAACACGAGTTGGTAGAAACCATTACCACATCAGATCGGCGCGACGAGGTGATGGCTTATGTGGCGCATGCACGCAACCGTTCAGACCGTGAGCGGATGGCTGAAGTGAAAAAAATCACCGGCGTATTCAC